>CAYSAI010000001.1:0-279731 GCA_964428975.1 uncultured Gammaproteobacteria bacterium
CTGCCCCTCTCCTTCGTAAGGAGAGGGGGGTTGTAGAGAGTGGGGGGTATTTCCTCCTTCTACAAGCGCAGGATCCTCGCAAAAACGCTGATGTGGTGAAACGTGCGTTTGAGGTCTTTCGCGTCGATCACCCTGAATACGAGCTTCGCATAATTGATACACCAAACCTTTCTGATGCAGAACGTGATGAACTCCTGAAGAACGCAACTGCACTCCTGTATCCAAGTTGGTATGAGGGATTCGGCCTTCCTCTTCACGAGGCCTACGCGCTTGGTACACCCGTGATTGCTTCTGGAGCGAGCGCGCTTGGAGCAACCGCTCCTCCAGGAACCACGTTCGTTCCTCCCCATCTCCCGCATCTGTGGCGTGAAGCGATGCGGGCACATACAATGCCTTGACACGCATAAACCATCTCACATAAACTTTCTTTTACTGTCTCTCAAAAAGGAGTTTGTTCGATGCAAGAAAAAACAGTCGAGCCTATCACGATCGAGGAGCATCTCATTCTCGCGGGGTATCTTCTCACTAGAGAGTTTCGCACCGAGGAGAATCCCCATCCTGTTCTCCATGTTGCCGACGTAACGACAGTCTGCAACCTGTTTTCCGAAGCGCAGTACGGACAGAGCCCCTTCATGTGCGAAGGACATTTGTATCAAAGGCAGATCATCAATACAAACATCATCATGGCAATCGAACGCATCCCAAGCGATGAGACGCGTCGTACTAGACATGTGCGGATGACCGCCGTGGGTATGAAACACGGACGCGCACTAGCTCAACGGTTCAAGTTGACTATCGGGGAGTTTTCGACGCCGCCCGCTAAACACGTTCGAACATCGAAAGACCGCACACCGTCTGAAGCCCATCGCTTGGGTCGTTCGGCAAAAACTCTTTGTGAAGCGATTCTTCATCTCGAACTGCTCCACATGGGAGAACGGTACGCCCTGCTCACGGTGATGCTGCACACCGCCGTACAAAAACCCATGGAATACGTTGATCTCATCGATCTCGAACGCGTACTTCAGAAGAGTATCGACTCGTTACAGATCGGGAGCAATAGTACCCGCGCAGAAAAACTTCGTGATTTATTCGAGCGTGCGCACACGAAAACGAAGGATCTCCGCAGCGAAGCTGAGCACCTGCTTCAGAGCCTGATTCGAAGCGCACGATCGAACAAGCATCTCTTCCCTCACGAATAATCTCGTGAGGTGTTTTATTAAGGATGTGCGCGTTTGGATACCTCTGTCATTCCTGCGAAGGCAGGAATCTATCCTTGCATCGGCATGAGCATGGATTCACTCTGGGATGGATTCCTGCCTTCGCAGGAATGACAGAGGCGAAGCGCGCTCGAAGATCACCAAACGCGTACGTCCTATTATTGAAAAACCACGCCGTGAGGCGTGGCCGTTCCTGGCTCCGAGACTTGGATTCGAACCAAGATACCCTGCTCCAGAGGCAGGAGTCCTACCGTTAGACGATCTCGGAAAAACAAAAGAAGCGCATTCTTTTGAGCAGAATCATAGCTGTCTCTTTTCGCCTTCGTCAAGACGAGGCTTTGTTATTCCTCCCTTTTATTCACGAAAAGCTGGGGGGCGAGAAGCCGGGGCAAGAGGTTCGGATACAGACGGCTCTGATGAAGGAGGAAGATTTCTGTTCTCACGCGGCAGAGCTCCAGATCCATCTGCACGAGGCAGTATTCCCTCACGTAAACGCTCTCGTATTTCTCCTTGAAGCGTTCTCTCGTCCCCTCCATCAGACACCTCCCCTTCGTGTTCTCCTCCACTGCCTTCATCCATACACGCACGTTGCGTTTCCATAATCGCGCGTTCGATACGATCGAGACGTTGCATGACCGCGGCCATATCTCTTCCTGCTGCAGGAGGTTGTGAGACACGCGCTTGTGCCGATTGCAAAGCAATTGCGCCTGTCACGACAATCGCAAATCCTGTGACAATCGTTGCCGTCCAAATATGCCCAACTCCGCGTGCGGCGTGGAGCGCGTGATGATCGCTGATTTGAGACACCGCTCCCACGTAGCGCACGTTACACGTTTCACTACAAGAGCTATGCCCACAAACAGATGAGGCAGATCGTTCAGACGACACAGGCGCTCCTCCTTCATGGAGAGGCGCTGCGACGTTTCGGCGACGAGATACGGGGCGTTTACGAAGTTCCTCGGACATAGCAAAGAGCGTAAAGAATAGATGCAAGAAGTATACCACACCTTTCAAGGGCTTACACATTTGGATGAGATTCGAGATGCTGGAGCCTCGCAAAACCGGAAACGTACACACACTGTACGTTGAGGATTTTGTGAGGCGAAGCACTCGAAGATCGCCAAATGTGTAAGCCCTGTTTTCAACACCTTGGTCTAGACTTTCCATGGAGGAGAGCATAAAAAAGAGCTATATGCACATTTCCTTGAAAAAACTCTCGGTTTTTGGAGGTCTTCTTACGATAGGAATACTCGGTTTCACATGGCGCACCATCGCGACGGAGCCGCTCATGCTGCGTGATCTCTCTTCGAGCCTCACTTCTGCAGCGACCACTCCCCTTCGCTGGCTTGCCTCACGCTCCACAGATTGGCTCGTGAGCGATGGAACGCGCCTCTGGAGTGTGAATACACAAGAAGAAACCACGAGTTATACCGATCGTCTCACGGAACGCGGAACACTCGCAGGTATTGGGTCGAACGGTTCGAGCTACCTGCTTGCGACAAAAAACGCAGGAGCGCTGACATTTACAAAAACGGATCTTCGCACATGGACAACGCTTTCCGATCTTCGTCTTGGTCAACACACCGTTCGTTCGATCGAAGGCATGGATACACGTTGGATGATTCTTACCGAGGAACGCTCTTCCTCGATGAGCCTTCCTTCTTCGTGGAACCTCGTCTCGTATCGCGAAGGAAGTCCAGCAGAAACGCTCGCCTTGCCAAGCGGCGTGAGCGCGTTTGTGCCTGGATGTTTGAAAGCACAAGCGGGCGGGACTCTCTGCGCAGGAGAAGTACGTATCGTTCCTCTGAACAACGAATGGTATTTGTTTGCCGGAAAAGCGGAAACACGTTCGTCAGATGGGCGTCTCGTCGACGAGGGGAAAGCGGGTCTGTGGCGTCTCACGCAGAACAATCGTTGGGAAGCTGTCGCGAACGCGCCAAACTCTCGATTTATCAGTAGCGCATGGGGAAACGCCTCATCCATCCTTTTTACCACCACAAACGCCGTCACAAACCCGTTTGCTGCCGACACGTTTTGGACGTTTGATGGACGCATGTTTCGTTCGTATACAAACGAGCCTCTCGCCGCAGGACTCCGCTCCGTTGACACGCGTGCGATTTTTGCCGCGCCTTTCGCGAACGGATGGCTGCTCACCGCTGGCACGACGCTTGTTCGTTTTGAAAATAGCTCGTTTACGGTTGAAGGACGCTTGCGCCGTGTGCCAACGGGGCTTATCGGATCGTCCACGACGCGTGCCCTACTGACGACGGAAGGGCCATCACTCCTCACGATAGGAACAAGCGGCGCGCGGAATGACGCCTCACTCCTCATCGATCCCATCGAACTCCCCCGCTCAAATACGGCGATCACCCGCTTTACGCTCACGGGTATTCCAGCGAATAACCGCGTCTTAAACGGACAAGCCTTTACGTTTCACGTCCAAGCGGACGATGCGGACGGCATCAGCTCAACAGACATTCTCGTGCATGGCGCACGCATAAAAACATGCCAAAGCGCATCATGCTCCTTCACGCAAACGTATTGGACGAACGGCCTCAAAACACGCGAACTTCTCCTTTCTGGACGAGCAACAGATAAAAACGGAAACATTCAAACGAGCGACGTGGTGCGTCTCACCGTGGAAGATGCACCTGTGGTTGGCGCACTGCCCTCTGCAACACCGGAATTCGGACGCATGCCAGCAGGTCTCGCGTGGCAAAACGATGCAGGAAACGGCATCAGTCGCACGATGTGGATCACCCCATCCAGCAGCACGCACACGCTCTACGCAGGAGATACGCGAACGTTTCACGTAGCAGGTTTCCATGCAAGCGGTATTCGTGAGATACGCTTGTGGGTGAATGGCACCGTTGAGCGTTCTTGCGCACACGCCAAAGAAAACGGCCTCTGGTTCTGTAGCGCAACGTTGAGCGCAAGCAGCTTTCCCGTAGGGACGGAGATCTTCGTTAACGCGCAAATTCTTTCGAACGAAGGAAAAGAGTCGTGGACGGAAGCGACTCGCTTGCGAAGGGAGTAGGGCTACGCAATATCCTCTCCATAGAGCATCGCTCGTTCGTAGAGCGATACACTTTCTTGAGATAGCCTCCCCTGCAAAAGCGCTTTTGCGCGCGCTTGCGTTTCTCGAAGCGCATCAAACGTAGACGCGATCGTTTCTCGATGCGTATTCCACACACGTACAAGCACCTGCGGAAGCAATAGCTCGATCTCATCACGTTCACGAGCATACAGAGCATCATCCGCCATGGGCGCGCGAAGAAGTTTGGCCAGCTCTTGCGTTTCTTCTCGATCAGCAAGACGCGTCAGCAGAACCTGCGTTGTGGGCAAGCATAAAGGCACGAGCGTTTCCCACACGATGTTTGGATGATCCTCCGCAAACCGCTTCGTTCCAAGACGCATAAGATAGCTCGCTTCCGCGCATGTACGCATGTACTTTTCACAAGCGGCATCCCATCGATCTTCTTGCGCATCCGAAAGAAGTTCGTCAATCGTCGCGCGAAGAGAACCGTCTGTATACGGCCACCACGACGCAAGAAGATCGACGCGTACGCAGCGCTGTTCATCAAAGATCGTTTTCTCCATAGACTAAGTCTACCACAAAACGCCCGAAGGCGTTTTATGTTTTGCGTAGGTTAGTATCCCATTCCCATCCCGCCATGCCCTCCATGCGCCTCTGGCGCAGGTTCTTCTTTCTTCGGTCTTTCCGTAATCACACATTCCGTCGTGAGAAAGAGCGCTGCCACGCTCGTTGCGTTTTGCAACGCGGAGCGCGTCACTTTCGTTGGATCGATGATGCCTGCCGCTGTGAGGTCTTCATACCGATCTGCTTCCGCGTTATACCCCATGCTTCCTGTGAGTTTCTTCACCTCTTCGACGATCACCGATCCATCTTTGCCGGCGTTTGCCGCGATACATCGAAGTGGTTCTTCCATCGCGCGAAGCAAGATGCGTGCGCCAATGCGCTCTTCTCCTTCGAACGACGCATCGTTCACCACTTTCATCGTGCGAAGAAGCGCGACCCCTCCCCCAGGAACAATTCCTTCTTCTACCGCCGCTTTTGTCGCAGCGATCGCATCTTCAATACGATGTTTTTTCTCTTTCATTTCGACTTCCGTTGCGGCACCGACTTTGATCACTCCCACCCCTCCCATGAGTTTTGCATAGCGTTCTTGCAACTTTTCTCGATCAAACGAGGAATCCGTCTTCTCAAGCTGCATTTTGATCGCTTGCGCACGCGCTTCGATACGCGCTTTTTCGCCCTTTCCATCGACAAACGTGGTGTGTTCTTTTGTTGCTGTGACTTTTCGCGCTGAACCAAGATCCGCAAGCTCAACGGAATCGAGCTTTCGCCCTACATCTTCGCTGATATATTCGGCTCCTGTGAGAGTGGCGATATCCTGCAACATCTCTTTGCGACGATCCCCAAATCCAGGAGCTTTGATCGCAAGCGCATGAAATACTCCACGAAGACGGTTCACGACAAGTGTCGCGAGTGCCTCACCGTCTACATCATCCGCAACAATAATCAGCTCTTTCTTGCCGACTTTCAGCACTTTTTCCAATACAGGCAAAATTTCTTGAATAGAGCTGATTTTTTTGTCCGTTACAAGAATATACGGATCTGCGTATTCGGCCTCCATCCGCTCTTGATTCGTCACCATGTATGCAGAAGCATAGCCTTTATCGATGCGCATCCCCTTCACCACCTCTTTGACCACGCCGAACGTGTGCGACTCTTCAACCGTGATCACCCCGTCTTGTCCCATCTCTTCCACCATTTCAGCGATCGTTTTCCCAATTTCACGATCATTCGCGCTAATCGATGCAACGTGCTCGATCTTATCGCCCGTAATCTTCTGCGAAACGTTCGTACGAAGCTCATTCACGACGAGTTCAAGCGCTTTTTCCATGCCACGTTTCACCGCGAGAGGGTTTGCGCCTGCCGTAATATTCTTCAAACCTTCAGCGATCATCGCTTGAGCGAGGACGGTCGCTGTCGTGGTTCCATCTCCTGCTGCATCGTTCGTTCGCGAAGCAACCTGCTGCACAAGCTGCGCCCCGACATTCTCGATCTTATTCTCGAGCTCGATCTCTTTCGCCACCGTCACACCATCTTTCGTGATGGTTGGTGAGCCGTAACCATGATCGATTACGACCGTGCGCCCTTTCGGCCCAAGCGTCGCTTTCACCGCGTTCGCGAGTTGGTCGACACCACGCTTCATCCCATGACGCGCTTCTTCTGAAAACAAAATAGTTTTGGACATACGATGAGGTTCTATCAAGTAAAGGCCTTAGATTTCAATCACCGCCATAACGTCCGATTCACTCAAAACAAGGTGTGTATCCTCACCAATCTTCACCTCGTCCGGAGCATATTTCTTAAAGACGATTTTATCCCCAACTTTCACGCTCATCGCTTGACGCGAGCCGTCATCTTTCAACTTTCCTGGGCCGATAGCCACCACTTCGCCCTGTTCAGGACGTTTTTCGCTCGCCGTATCAGGAATGATAATGCCAAGCGCACTCACTTCCTCTTTTGAAACTGCTTTTACGATAAGTCGATCGTTGAGTGGACGTAGTTGCATAAACAGATGGTCCTCACAAATAAAAGTAAGTAAGTCGGTTAGCATTCTCGAAATGAGACTGCTAAACCATGGGCGAAGGATGCAAAATAGGACGTTGAATGTCAAGAAGATGTAGGCGAAGTTTTGTGTATTGCGAACTAGAGGCAAACACGGTTTAATAGAAGTGCCCTATCTATGCTTATTTCTTCTCTTCGTTTCATTGCTTGCACCGGCACGATGGTTCTTTTTTGTCTCTTCGGCACGTATCACCTTTCCACTATCTCTGTTTCTGCGGACACGAATCCAACGCCCGTTGCCCTTACCATTCTCCCCAATAGCCTTCCCGCAGCTCGTGTAGGAACTCCTTTTCAGGTGACGCTTTCCGCTTCCAATCAAGCAGGCACACTCTTGTTACCCCAGTGGTGGCTCGTGAGTGGAAGTCTTCCTGTGGGAATGGGTTTGGTTTCCGTTCCTAACAACCATACTCCAGCACGCGCGGTGTTTCTTTCAGGAACGCCAGCATTTGCCGGAACCTATACCTTTGTCGTTCGAATGGATAATACATTTGGTTTTACCGCCGAGAAATCCTATACGCTTCTCGTTCAACCGATGGCGATTCAAACAACAACCCTTCCTCCGGCGACCGTGAATACCCCTTATGCATACACATTGTCTGCCATTGGAGGTTACGCTCCCCATCGATGGGGTCTATCAGAAGGCGATGTTCCTCCAGGAATGACGCTTGCCTATGGCGGTATCCTTGAGGGAACGGCGTCTGTTCCCGGTTCATACACCTTTACAGCCAGCGTCCTTGATGAAGCGGGAAATCGAGCCTATCAACCCCTCACCATTCAGGTACAAGCAGCCCAAGCACCTGCACCCACACCAGCTCCTACACCCACACCAGCCTTACCGGCACTCACGATTAGCACAACCTCCTTTCCTCGCGGAATCGTGGGTCAATGGTTTGGATACAACCTCGCCGTAAGTGGAGGAACGACTCCGTATCGTTGGGAAGTTCTGAGCGGAACCGTTCCAACCGGCCTCGCACTTGACCCAGCAGGAGCCTTATACGGCACCGCTTCTGCCGCCGGCACCTTTACGTTTTCTCTACGTGCGATTGATGCGGCCGCACGAAATGCGAGTCTCTCCTACACGGTCGTCATTGACCCTGCGACAGCCCCTACACCAACTCCTACACCAACTCCGTCACCGACACTTTCTCCTTCCCCCACGCCGAACACTCCCTCTCAAGAAGACACGAATCAACTCCTCACACGACTCAATAACCTCGCGAGAATAGGTCTTTCACCCGATGTGCTGGTGAAATTACCGGATGATGGAAACAGAAACACGCAAGAAGATAGTGCCGTGTATTATGTTGCGCAAGATGGTCGTCGGCATGCGTTTCCGAATCTGTCCGTTTTTTCTAGCTGGTACGCAGATTTTTCCGGCGTACGCATTCTTCCGCTGAACGATCTCGCAACGATTCCCCTTGGTCGAAACATCACCTATAAATCCGGAGGAAAAATGGTGAAATTCACCACGGATGCGAAAGTCTATGTTGTTTCTGACGCGCATACGCTCCGGCCAGTACAGAGTGAGTCGGTCGCGCGCGACCTGTATGGACCACTGTGGAATCGTCAGATTGACGATATCAGTGATACGTTCTACATGGACTACGTGTTTGGAATGGAAATTGTTCCCACAACAATGATCGACCTCAGTGCCACACGAGCCTTGTTTTCTTCGATAAGCCGCCTTTGGCAGTAAAACGCCTAAAGCCCTCGTCAAGAACCAAAGAGCTGCCGCACTTCCTCCCACGAAAGTCCCTTCATCGCTTCCGCATTTTCGGACACGAGTGCATCAAAAAGCTTGCGTTTCTTCGCTTGCAGTTCCATCACTTTCTCTTCGATCGTCCCTTGCGTGACAAGCTTATACACGTTCACGACTTTGTGCTGACCGATACGATGTGCGCGGTCCATCGCCTGCTGTTCCGCCATAGGGTTCCACCACGGATCAAAGAGGATCACAACATCCGCTGGCGTGAGCGTAAGCCCCGTACCTCCTGCACGTAAACTCAAGAGGAACACTTGCGCGTTCGGATCTTCGTGAAAACGATCCACTTCTGCCTGACGCTTTCGCGTTTTTCCTTCGATCGTGCAGTGCCCGATTCCATGCCGATCAAGCGACTCACGTAACAGATCAAGCATCGACGTAAACTGGCTAAAAAGAAGAATTTTGTGACCACCCTCCGTTGCTTCACGAATCAGTTCAAGCGCGTAGCCCATTTTTCCCGACAGTTCTTCCGTACGCGGAAGCGTTGGATCGAGGAGATGCGGATGGTCGCACACACGACGAAGCTTCGTCAGCGCGGCGAGAATATCGATACGCGAACGTTCGTATCCCTTCATTTCGACCGCTTCAAACACGCTCCGTTTTGCCGATTCGAGCACCTGCGCGTACAACACGACCTGTTCCGGAGTGAGCGCGCATGGGCTCGTTTGTTCGATTTTTGCGGGAAGTTCTTTCAATTGCGATTCTTTTGTCCGACGAAGCATGAAAGGGCTAATGCGTTCACGCAGCTTTTTGAGCGCCTCTTGATCTTGAAATTCTTGAATAGGTCTCGCGTAGAGCCGTCGAAACGACTCTCCATCTCCCAAAAATCCTGGCATGAGAAAGTCAAAAATAGACCAGAGCTCCTGTACACCATTTTCGAGCGGCGTTCCCGTAAGAGCCAACCGGTGATCCGCCGACAAGAGCTTCACCGCTTTTGCCGTGTTCGTATCGGCATTTTTGATGGAATGCGCTTCATCAAGGACGACCGCATGAAACGACAACCCTTTCGCATGATACAAGGGCAAATCACGCTGAAGCAGCGAGTACGAGGTGATCACGATGTGCATCTTTGGCGCTTCCTCGAGAAATGCGGTACGCTCTCCAACCGTCCCATCAATCACAAGTACGCGAAGATCAGGCGTGAATTTCTTCGCTTCAAGCTCCCACATACGCATGAGCGATTTTGGACAGATAATGAGCGTGGGTTTCGTGAGGTTTTCGCGCGCCGTCTCAAGAAGCGTGAGCACTTGCAGCGTTTTTCCCAGCCCCATATCGTCGGCTAAAATACCGCCAAACCCATACGTTTGTAAAAACTGCATCCACGCGACACCCTCTTTTTGATAGGGACGCAGTAACGCATCGAGCGCAGGAGAAAGTGTCGGCTGTTTGAGCACGCCTCCATGTTGCATGTTCGTCGCAAACGCACGAAATCGCTCATCCGTATGCTCGAGATGCTGCGCGCGAGCTCGCTCAAGAAGCGCGAGAAACCCCGGAGCTTCATAGAGCGGTATCTCGAGCTCACTCCCTGTGCGTTTCGCTTTCGCAAACACTTGCATCATTCCTTCGAGCTCCTCTCGGTTCGCGAGCTCAACAAATCGCCCGTCTGGCAAACGAAGATAGGGCTTTCGTCCCGTGACCATTGCTTGTACATCCTTCATGGGAACGTCGATCTGCTTGCAGTGAAAATCCACGGAAAACGCAAAAAGATTGATCCCTGTTTTCAGCCGCGTCGACCAAGAACCTTCGACCGATTCTTCAAGAATATGCAGCACATCGTGAGCGGATGGATCGAGGTCAACAGGATACCGAAATTCCAGTTCAGGATAGATACGCTTGATAAACGCGTAGGTATCTTCCCCCGTCAAGATAAGCGCATGATCTGGCGTCACGCGAGCAGGCATCAGAAACCCCTCAAACCACGCGCGTGCTTCTGTTTCACGCCCCTCATCGCGATGAGGGAGATGCGTAAAGCCACGTGCATCCAGCGAACGATCGTCTCGTTCACTCCGGTCAAAGAGCGGGATCGTAAACGGTCCATAGATGGCATTTCCGCCAATCGCAAGCTCGTCATCTGTTGCATCGTAGGAAAAGGAAAAACGTATCTCTTCAAGATCATGAAAAACGGTTTTACGATCGATCGGCGTTGCGGGAAGCTGTTTTGCGCTGAACGCCACGCCCGCACCCCCGCGCGTCGGAGACACAATCGTTTGACGCGTAGGCCCCTGCCCACCTCCAAAGCGACTCTTCCGCATAAGCGCGGCCTTAAGCGCCGCTTGACGATCTTCGAGCGGATTCGGCAGGTCTGGATCATGCGACGCAAGCCCAAGCGCCACCACGTGCTTACAAATACCATGTCGATCAAACGAGCAGGAACATTGATGTGTTTTGAGGGTTTGACGGTTCTCGGCGATCACGAGGCGCGCGTGATGCGACACCGTACCCACAACATCGCCCGTGACGACATAATCGCGGAACGCGTTCCGCTCAACCATCATCGTCCGGACGGATTTTGCAAGCGCAAGCTCACGCCCACCCCGAAACGCATCGGGGCTGGCAAGCCGTTTAAATACACGTTCATCAAGCAACATAAAGGTCTGAGCATCAATACCATGCGCGCAGAAGGAATGCTAGACACGCTCCTGCAACAAATCTATACTGGGATCATCTTTGGTATGCGTCTAAAACAGGCTCGGTTCCTCGGGTGGATGGTATTTGGCGCCCTTGCGTCTGGACTTGGTTGTGCGATTGTTCTTGGGGATGCGCGAGATGAGCGACAGGAGCTTGAAGGGCGCGTCATAGCTCTCGAACGTACGCTTGCCACCTATGAAGACGAGAAAAGTCGCCTCGCCGATCGCGCGAATAAGCAGGTAGAACAGGCCACGCAGGAACTCACAAAAGCGCGCGAGACGGTGGAACGCATGAAGCGTGATCAGCTCTTGCTCGCTCAAGCAATGCCTCTCACCCGTCCCACAGGACGTGCGTATACGACGTGGGTAGAGGCGTTTTCGCTTCCGCTCGGTATTTCGCTACGCTTGCCTCCTGGGACAAAAACCTACGCCGATGAACGCGGATTTGTCGCGATGCGTGCAGCACAAGCCACATCTTCCCTGCCGTGGCTCTCGATCTCTCCCTATCAAGCGGAACAAGCTGCGAGATTAGAAAACGTCCTTCGTCAACCGGAACCCGTTTCGTATCTTGTCGCGGGAAATCTTGTGACAGGTATTCGTGGTCAACGAGAAGATCAGCCTCGCGGCACCTTCACGTATGTTTTGCAGATCGTTTCTCCTCAAAATGGACAATCTTCACACTTGATTTGGGCGCAAACAGAGCGTGAGATCACCGAACTTCGCCTGCGCGATACGCTCGCATCGCTTGCGCTGCGGTCATGAGACTGATCTCAGATCTTCTTTCTTGGTATACCGAATATGGGCGTGATTTACCATGGCGAAAGACCACCGATCCGTACGCGATTCTCGTGAGTGAGTGTATGCTGCAACAAACGCAAGTGCCGCGCGTGCTTCCGTATTATGAGCGATGGCTCATACAATTTCCCGATTGGCACACACTCGCGAACGCCTCCACGCAAGAGGTGCTCCACGCGTGGTCAGGACTTGGGTATAACCGACGTGCGCTCGCGCTTCAAACGATCGCAAAAGCGGTTATCGTACGTGGACATGTACCAACAAACGCTCAAGAGTGGATGACACTAAAAGGTATTGGCCCGTATACGAGCGCGGCCGTCGCCTGTTTTTCGCAGCAAGAACACGTGCTTCCCATCGATACGAACATTCGTCGCGTGCTTGGACGCGTGCTCCTTGGCGTGCTCTTTCCGCAACCGAGCGAAGACGCCTCTATCACAAAAAAAACGTCTACATGGCTGAAAAACCCGAAGTTTTTTCACGTTCCGCAAGCGTTGTTTGACCTTGCGACGAACATCTGCAAAAAACGTCCTTCCTGCGAGCTCTGCCCCTTGCAAACATCCTGTCTTGCGAGCAAGGCGTTTCTTCAGGGAGATGTCGTATTTCCAAAACGAACCATTGCCAAGCATCCGGAGTCGCATCATCTCGAAAAACCGTTTCCTGACCGCATCTATCGCGGACGCATCGTCAAGCTTTTACGCGAAAAAACCTTCACACGAAACACGATCGGTCCACGTGTAGACCCTGATTTTGATGGAATCGCTGATCAAGCATGGCTTTCGCGCATGATCGATCGCCTTATTCGTGATGGCCTCGTGCATGAGAAAAAGGGGCGTTTGTGGTTTGGAGCAAACGGAACACCCGCATCGCGTTTCTCGTCGTGAGAGAAAGCAGTTCCTCAAGATGGATTCCGCGCACCTTCGCGATATGCTCCGCAACAAGAAGCGTCCACGCAGGTTCGTTGCGTTTTCCACGATGCGGCATTGGTGCGAGATACGGCGCATCCGTTTCGAGGAGGAGACGATCAAGCGGAATACGCTCGACAACGCGCGTGAGCTGATCTTCTTCAAGAACGCCCTTACGAGGAGGAAACGTACTGATACCATTGAGAGCGATCACGTGACCAAGATCGAGCAACGCCTCTGCTTCGACCCACGTGCCCGTGAACGAATGCAGCACGCATCGATCAACGTGCTTCGCTGTCTTGCGCTCTGAAAGTCGCTGCGCGAGCTCACGAAGCGCCTCACGACAGTGCACGACGACCGGTAAACCAAGCTCTTCCGCGACATCAAGATGCGTTTCGAACACGCTCCACTGCTTCGCGAGCGTTGTTTCTTTTTCCTGCGCTTCCGTTCGAGAAAGATCAAGCCCCGCCTCACCGATCGCCACCACTTTGGATGAGCTCATCGCGAGTGCTTTTAGTTCGGTAGGATTAACCTCTCGCTCATGAATAGCTCCCTCGTTTTCGTCATGATGCGGATGCGTCACGTGCGAAGGATGAAGCCCCACCGTCGCCCAAAGGTTCTCGTGCTGTTCTGCGAGAGCGATCGCCGTGCGACCATTTTCGAGGGAAGTGCCGATCAAAATCGCGCCACCGTTCATCTCACGAAGACGGAAAAGCACCTCCTCACGATCATGATCGTACGCAGGAAAATGCACGTGGCAGTGGGTGTCGAGGAAGAGGGACATAGAGCATAAAGAGATACTCCCCTCTCCTTACGAAGGAGAGGGGTAAGGGGGTGAGGTCTCCCTCCTCGGGAAAAGCGGCATTGGTTCCGGAAGCACCGTTCCTGGTGTGAGTTGTCCCCACGTGAGCGCGGCATCCCAGCCCTGTGCGAGCTCTTTCTCTGGATCGAGGCCAAGCGCTGCGAACATCTTTCGCGATGTTTCGGGCATGCTCGGTTGAAGAAACCACGCATACCAACGAAGTGATTCCAGCAAGGCGTAAAGCACGCGCGCGGTCGCCGCAAGATCCGTCTTCGCGAGCTTAAAGGGCTGCGTGCTTTCAATAAGTTTGTTCGCTGCCATCAAGTCAGACATGATTATTTCGAGCGTGGAAAAACTATTGAAACTTGCATACCCGTCCTGCACGTTCTGCGTAACCTGTTCCAATCCAACAGCATCTCTCCACCCTTCCACGCCTAACGTGGCCGCCTCGCGTGGATCCACGGTCGGCACCTTTCCTTCACAATACTTCCGACTCATCGCCACCACGCGCTGCAAAAGATTTCCGAGCGTATTGCCAAGATCGTGTTGATACCGCGCTTCCAAACGCGCGAAGGAAAAATCTCCATCCTCCCCAAACGGAATCTCGCGCAAAAGAAAAAACCTCACCGTATCCGTCCCGTACTCAGCACAGAGCTTGATCGGATCGATCACATTCCCCACGGATTTGCTCATCTTTTGCCCATCTACCGTCACAAATCCGTTGATAGAGATACGTTTTGACGTGGGAAGTTTCGCCGAAAGAAGCATCGCTTGCCACATCGCGGCTTGTTGACGAAGATTATCTTTCCCACATACTTGCACACCAGGCCAGAAAGCCTCGAAATTCGCCGTGTCTTCAGGCCACCCAAGCGTCGAAATATAGTTTACAAGCGCATCAAACCACACATACATCACATGATCTGCATCATTCGGGACGGGAACGCCCCATGGCATCTTCGTTTTCAAACGCGAGATGCTAAAATCATGCAAACCTGCCTCGACAAAGTTCCGAATCTCCTTCAAACGAAACGCTGGTTTCACAAAATCAGGATCCTGCGCGTAGAGATCAAGGAGTGCCTGCCCATAGTTCGACCAGCGAAAAAAGTAGTTTTCTTCATCAATGTATTCAAGCGCGTAGGTCGGATGTATGGAGCACGTTCCCTCAACAAGCTCGGAATCGGTTTTTTCTAGCTCGCATCCCACGCAATATTTCACCTGATACTGCTTCTTGTAGATATCGCCGTGCTCGAAACATCTCATCCAAAAGGCCTGTGCTGCCGCCACATGATGCGCGTCTGTCGTACGAACAACATGTGTGTAGCTGAGAGCAAGCGCCTCTTTCAAAAGATGGAACTTTGCGGCGTATTCGTCTACATACGCTTGGGGCTCTTGCCCACGTTCAAGAGCCTTCTGATAGATTTTCATTCCGTGTTCATCTGTTCCCGTATTAAATACCACCTCCTCGCCCTTCAAACGATGAAACCGCGCGACGGCATCCGCTCGCACAATTTCAAGCGCAAAACCAATATGCGGTTCAGCGTTTACGTACGGCAAGGTCGTGGTGATATAGAAATTTTTCATATTCCATGTTTCATATTCCAGAAAAGCGTTTTGGCGCAAGCACAAGAATAAACTCTCCTTTTGTTGACGTAGCTTGCAAGGCGGCCGATACCTCGTCAATCGTTCCTCGATAGAGCGTTTCATGCAACTTCGTGAGTTCACGCCCCACAAACAGCAGGCGCGTCTCCCCTATCGCGAGGCGCATCTGCACAAGCGCTTTCTCGATACGATGCGTAGATTCAAGAAAGATCACCGCTTCTTCACGCGCGGCGATCTCGCGAAAGAACGTCTCACGCCCTTTTTTGTGAGGCACGAAGCCAAGATAGGTAAAGGTATCCATCGGAAACCCACAGACCGAAATCGCCGTCGTGAGAGAAGACGCTCCCGGAAGAGGAACCACGCGTATCCCTTGTTTGAAGGCCTGTTCTACGAGCTTTCCTCCTGGATCGTTCATCCCAGGCGTTCCCGCATCGCACATGTACGCAACGTTCTCTCCACGAAGGAGACGCTCAATCACACGCGAAAGCGCTTCTTCTGACGTGTGTTCATGCAGCGCGACAAGCGGTTTTTTGATCGCGAGATGGGCGAGAAGCTTGCCGCTCACCCTCGTATCTTCGCATACGACAACATCCACGCTTTGCAGCGTTTCTTTCGCGCGTATCGTGAGGTCGTCAAGGTTGCCGATGGGGGTGGCGACGATGGACAAGGTTCCAAGCATACGTTGTGTATAGCACGCCGATGACGTAGAATAAAGGGCATATGTTTCGTTCGCGAGTTGCTCTTTTTCTTGTCTTAGGCGCTTGGTCGCTTGTAGGCTTTGGATGCCGAGAACCACGACTCACGCCTCCTGCGCCCATCATCGCCGAAACACCCCGTCTTCCAAGCGTGCCGTACAAACGCCGAGAAACGATTGAGGAAGGACCATCGAAAGAGTTTATGACTTTACAACAGGTGTTTACCAACCTCCAAAAAGCGAAGAGCTACCGTTTACGCTTGCAAACGGCTGGCGCGCAGGGGGCGGGCGAACTGTTCTTTTCGCGAACGAAAGGGATTCATGTCCAACTCACCGCACAAGGCGTGAGCTCGGAGCTGTTTCTCGCGCCAAACAGTACGATGGTGCGATACGGAACTTCCTCATGGGAATCGATCGCGACGGAAGAGGCGGACGCGATTCGTGAACAAATGTTCGCGCTCTTTTCGTTTGACACCTCTGGAGAGAGCCGATTTCTTGTACGAGAAAGCGCCATTATAAAAGAAGGTAAGTCCGATCCAAGTGGCTGTAAACCATACAGCGTGGAACAAAAATTCTATCGTCCAGAAACAATCACGCAACGTATGGAAATCTGCGTGCAGGGCTCTTATCCCGTACGCATCAAGACGCTCGGCGAAGGTGGGCTCGAACTTCTGTATGATCGGTTTGATGATGAAACGATTCTCGCGACCTCGCCAGTGAAGTAACGCCTCTCGTGTGCTATACTCTTTTTGTCTCGTCCTTTTTGTTCTTTTCTATGCCTATCTCAAAAAAAACCTCTGCAAAACCTTCTCCAACCGTTCAAACAAAACATGACCGTGCCCCTTTTGGTTTTATCTTCTTCTTTTTTCTTCTCGTTGCGACGCTCGCATTCTCTACGTTCTACGTAACGTCACAAACCATGCGAGAAAACGCCGTTCGTCGAGAAGCGAGGCAAAGTACGCTTCTCTTGCAAGAACGTCTCAATCAGCTGCAAACGCAGGTGAATATGCTTTCGACGCAGGTGTCGCTTCATCAATCCGCACTTGAACGCCTCTCGAATACGACCAGTACGAACGTTCCTCGTCCGGGCCAACGATAAAACCGAGCTCATCCGTCTTTAACGGAACCAAGCTCGGTTGTTTTCTTGCTTGCGAACCCTGGGTTATTTCAGGGTTGCTTTTGCGCCCGCCTCTTCCAATTTTTTCTTCATCTCGTCCGCTTCTGCCTTTGGCACTCCTTCTTTCACCATCTTTGGAGCGGCTTCGACAAGATCTTTCGCTTCTTTGAGGCCAAGTCCTGTCACTTCGCGCACCACCTTAATCACGCCGATTTTGTTTCCACCAATTTCAGAAAGCTCGACATTGAAGGAGGTTTTCTCTTCTGCAACGGCGGCAGGACCTGCAGCAGCGGCAGCAGGAGCGGCAGCTGATACGCCGAATTTCTCTTCAAGAATTTTTACAAGCTCGGAAAGCTCGATGACGGACAGTTTCTCAATCGACTCAACAAGTGATTGAAACTTTGCTGGGACTTCAGACATAGGATAAATATTCGGAATAAATTACGCACCTGTTTCCATTTTTTCGCGGCGACCATTGAGAACGCGAGCAAAGCCACTGATCGGACCATTGAAGACGGACAAGAGCTGTGCAAGAAGTTGCTTCTTGTTTGGAAGTTTCGACAGCGTCCTCACGTACGCCTGATCAACAATCTTCCCCTCAAAAATACCTCCTACAAGCTTGATCGTCCCATCTTTTCCCGCATCACCGATGATTTTTGCCGAAGCCATCTCATCATCTCCCGCAAACGCGACTCCCAACATTCCCGGCATGGAACGCGCATCCATGTCGTACCCAGCCTCTTTCGCGACAAGCGTGAGAAGCGTTTTTTTTGCGACGATGTACTCAACGGAAGCGGCGGTGAGCTGTTTGCGAAGCTCCGTCACCCTTGGCACGTTCATCCCCTGATAGTCCGCGAAGATCACGGATTTTCCAGACGCGAACGCTCGTTTGAGGTCGGCAAGGGTTTCCTGCTTTTGTGCACGAGACTTTGCCATAACGAATCGAAAGGAATTAGTAAAACCACAGGATGGTCCTGTGGCCGCTCAAAAAACAGATGTTTCTCGATACGTGGCCTCGGCAAGGCAGGCGGGAGCCTATTTCATTCCGGTATTCACCGGAACCTTGCTTTCTTCGGACCTGTGATGTGTGGCTAGATTAGCGGAATCCGTAGAGACCGTCAACACCCCTACCGCGACAAGCGTCATCCCTGCCCAGAGCGACCACAGGTAGTGATCGAGCATCGCTATTCCTCCAAAACTGACGAACAGCGGAAGCCACGCTCGAAAAGACGCGCGATAGTTCCAAAGTACCCAAAACAGTCCTCCACAGAGAAGTATAAAGCGTATCCACCCAAGCTCGATAAGCGCGAGGAGTGGCACGTTATGTGGTGGTTCGCGTGGGGCAAGACAGGACGTTTCCTTGCAAAAATATTGTAGGCGAAGACGTGCGTTTGCGACGCCGCTCGGCGAGAAAAAAAACGTGTTCACCATCTTTCCTCCTTGATCCAGAGAGGCGCGCCGTTCATTCACCGACCACTGCTCGAGACGTGTTGCCGTTTCAAGGCGCGTCAGAAGAAGCTCGGGGTGCCACGCGACAAGAAGAGCTACACTTCCCATCACCGCGATACCAAGCCTTGTTATGCGTTGCCAAAGACGCATGTTCAGCACGAGAAAGAGACCAAGCCCCACCACACATCCAATCCATGCAGAACGCGAAAACGACAGATACAGCATCGCTCCATACAGTACGGTACACGCGAACACCCACTTTTCCCCCTCCCCTCTCACATATCTTCGCATGCCCAAAAATACTCCAAGCATCATCCATCCGCCAAAGATGTTCGGATGCGGAAAAGAGCCGTAGGCGCGAAGCCATCGCCCTCCTGCTTCAATGACACTCACTCCTCGCGTGAGCGGGTTTTGCGCAGCGATCCCAAGCCATGAGGCGGCAGGCACGTATTGAAATAGCACTTGTGCAAGACCACATATCGCGGGCAGAAGAAGCGCGTAGAGGATCCATCGTTCGCGATCATCTTCGTTCGTTCGTTCGACAAGCGTCCACACCCACGCGATGAGGAGCAGCACCCACAGCGTCCACTGAAGAGAGACGCCCACGTTGAATGATCCAATCAAAAAAATTGCACCCACGAAACAGAAGAGTAGAAGTTTTTGCCAAGAACGTTTTTTCCACGTCTTGCCAAGTATCACCACCGCTACAAGAAGCATCATGCTCGCATATACGCTGATTCTTCCCTGTTCCCACACGTATCCATCCAGAAACGCCTCGTGAAACCATCGCGTTTGCCATGGGAGCACAAGAAGTGAGGCGCGCCAGAGCCATTCAAAGAAGCCCTCGTTCGCGAAGAATTTCTTCATAGCGTTCACGATACCACGCCCGACGATCATCGAGATGCGTTTTACACACCTGTTCGTTCATTACGACGTTCGTTGTGTTTTGCTCAGCGGCTTTCCAGAGATTTTTTGCCCCAAACCATCGTTGCAAGCGATACGCGATACGTTCAAAAAAACCTATAAAGCGTGGAACAGCGCTCTTTCGTGAAGGGATGCGTTTCCAAGCGATCCAAGGCGCTTGCACAAGCCGTTCTCGCCACGCCCACGCATTCGCCTCCCATAACGCGCGACCTATGCCGTCGTCCAGAAGCGGAACAAGTCGTAGCACCCACGCCTCGAGATAGGGATCACCCCCCGGAAGGGCGAACCGTTCAAGAGAAAGATCGCTCTCATCCATCAAAAAGGAAAAACACCACGCATCACGTTCAGCGAAACGCTCACGAGGACGCTTCCCAAAGAGTCGCCCGATCGCGACGAGTAGCATACGTGTAAGCCATAGCGTGTTTTTCCGAACGATAATAAAAAAATCGAGGTCCGCCTCATCGCGAGCGTGCATGAGAGCGGTTGTATTTGCAAGTGCACAAAAACGAACCGAAGGAACCCATCGAAGAACCTTCGCCAATCGCTGCGCTGCAGCCCATTTGCGAGGAAACACTCGCTCGCGTGCCTCGTGAAGAGGAATGAGCGCCTCATCCCCAACAAAAACAATGCGACCAGCCTGTTCCCGTAGCTCTCCAACGTGCGCGCAGGAAGAAGATGTATCGTTCGGACGAGCGATCATGGCGAGCTCGATCATCGTTGGCAGATACTCCTGCACGCGATACCACGCAAGCGCACGCCGAAGCGCTGGATGTTCAAGTGATAGGTTCTTCATACGTCGCAAGAGCGGGCGTCGGGACGAGACGTTTTGCCGCGAACGCCTCTCCATTCGCTTCTCGCCACGTATCTATAACCACGAGACGATCTTGCTCAATACGCACAATCGCGGACCAAGGAATGATCGCCACAGGACGCATCCACCACCCGCGACCTACCACAATATGCGCGAGCCTTCCTGTTTCACGCTCAATTTCGACGTCCATCAAAAAACCAAGTTGCTTGCGCAGAAGCGTTTCAACAGGAAGACGTCCAAGCGCTTTTTTGAGAGCGAAAGAGGGCATACTACGAAGACGTTTCAATAACAGCACCACCAAACGCCTGAAGGATATTCTCTACCACATCGCCGGATGCGGCGGGCTGTTCTGGAGAAGAAACCTGTACAATTCCCTCAAGCAAAAGCTCGGGCACGCCGAATACGCTGCGCCCGCAGGCTTCGATCAAATGCTTGTTTTTGATATCGGCAATCACCTTATCGCGATGGAATGGGTACGGAAAACGGAGTGTAAGCGTCGTTCCTTCCACAGAATCCGGCTTGCTGATATTGAGAATAACCGGCAATGAATGATTTTTCTCTTCAACCGCTTGAATAAAACGCGTCCACTCGCGACGAACGTGGGAGAGGGTGAGGATAATCTTATCAGGGGAGGAATCTGAACGGTTTGGTAGGTCTGACATCTCCTTGATAAGGGGGGGTGCGATGGCTGGAATTGAGGGGGTTGGAATTGAGGGGGTTTCCACCTTCGGCGTCGCCGTATACGCAAGCAAAAGCAAAAAAAGTGGATCCATCCCGAGTTTCAGATCACGACGTCGTTCCATGAGCATCAGCGCTATATCGTGTATCTGTTGCGAGGTCCACACGTTCGCGAGCGAGGCAAGACGCTTGTCTTCGTCTGTACCCTCTTTCCAACGAGAGAGTTCTGTTCCATCAACCGAGGCAAGTAAAAGCCGTTTCAATAGCGAGAGCACGTCATCAAAAAGCGTCACAAACGAAATTCCCGCATCTTGCCACGAAGTAAGCTCGCTCATCACAGACGAACGATCGGGCGAAGCGCAGAGTTCAAGCCAACGCAGAGCGTGCGTAAGTGAGGAAAAGGGAATAACAAGCCCTGTCGTCGCGAGCGAAATCTTCCCGTTCTCGGCAAGCGCCATGATCTGTGCGAGAAGCGTTTCTGCATCACGTAAACACCCTTCTGCGCGAGAAACAATCAGGGCGAGCGCTGCACGTTCAACAACACATCCTTCCAAGCGCGCGATTTCTTCCAAACGCGCGAGCATCGCATCTGCCTGAATACGACGAAACTCAAAACGCTGACAACGCGAAAGAATCGTGGGCGGAACTTTGTGCCATTCCGTCGTCGCGAAGATGAAAAACGCGTACACGGGCGGCTCTTCGAGCGTTTTCAAGAGTGCATTCCACGAAGCGGTTGAAAGCATGTGCGCTTCATCGAGAATGTACACTTTGCGCTTGCCTGTTGGGGCAAAACGCACGTGTTCGATGATACCTTCACGAATTTTTTCTACCTGCGTGTGCGTTGCGGCATCAATCTCGATGACATCAAAGAGCTTTCCTTCGTGAAAAGCGACGCAGGAAGAACACGTTCCGCAAGGCTCTCCCGCTTCTGGGGCGTGACATTCAAGCGCTTTTGCAAGAATACGCGCACAGGTAGTTTTTCCAATCCCTCGCGGACCGCTAAACAGAAACGCATGTCCAAGCGAGCTGGTCGCAACTTGCGCACGAAGCGTGTCCGTCACATGACGCTGCCCCGTCACATCCGCAAATCGGCGCGGACGGTGCCTCTGGCTTAAAGTAGACATGTACCTGTTGTAGCAAGCGGAACACGCATCGTCTACGCCCCGCCGAGGCCACGTCTTGCCGCGATATCTGCTTCAACCTGCGCTTTTGGACGACCGTATTTCATGCGAGAAAGCTCTTTGACTAGCTTTCCGAGCTCGTCTGTTTTTGGAAGCCGAACACGAAGCGGCGCCATATTAAACGGTCTCGACGGCTGTCCGTTGATCAGCATCTTGATATTCATCGTAAACGCCTCTACGTTCACCATATCAAAATCGGTAAAGACGGGAGCGAACTCTTTCGAAAGAAAATCCGCATCATCCTGACCGATTCTTCCTATACACATCGTTCCCACGTTTCCAAAAATCGCATCACGAATAATCGTGTCTTTGCTTGCCCCCATCGACAGTTGGCCAATAAATTGATGCGCCACAATCAAATTCAACCCATATTTACGCGCTTCAGAAAGAATCGAGCTAATCGAATCCGTGAGAAAGTTCTGGAACTCGTCAATGTACAAATAGAAATCTTTTCGATCTTTTTCTGGCATGTCTCCGCGTTTGAGCGCTCCGTCCAAAATCTTTCCCACCATAATCATGCCAAGCAAGTTCGCATTAATGTCACCAATCTTGCCTTTCGAGAGCTTCAAAATAATGATCTTTTGTTCGTTCATTGCATCATACATGTTAAACGAGCTTGTTTGCTGGCCCACGATTGGTCGCATGTAATCGTTATAGATAAACGAGGCAAGCTTCGAGGTAATATACGGCACCATGTTCGCAAGACTCGACTCTCCTCCTGCTTTGAGAGCTTCTTTTGTCCAAAAATCCTTCACTTCCATAGAGGTACAATGCGACAACTTCATGTTGCGATAGTCCTCATCTGCGAGTACACGTGGAACATCCATCAACGTATTGCCTGACTCTGGATGATCCATCATGAGTAAAATCGTATTACGCATGTACACTTCAAACATTGGACCGCCCGTACTTTTTAGATCGTATAATCGATCGAAAATTTTCAACATTTCGTTAATCGCGAATGTTTTGAGATGCGGAAACTTGGGATCAAACTCAAGCATATTGAATCCAAGAGGGCGCTCCGCATCACCCGGGTCAAAGAAAATGACGTCTTCCGTACGATGCTTCGGCACACACTGAAGCGCATCCAAAGCGAAGTCGCCGTGCGGATCAATGACACAGACACCGTGCCCCGCTTCCATGTCTTGCTGTACCATCGCTTTCAAAAATTCCGTCTTTCCTGTTCCGGACTTTCCGATCGCATAGAAGTGCCTCCGTCGATCTGAAGGCGTCATACGCACTTCATGCTTGTGATTACGGTAAATGGAGTGTCCGAGCAGAATTCCCTCCTTGGGAAGATTCGCCGGCGGAAGCGCTTTTCGACTCAACAGCCACGCGATTTTCGGCGTTTCTGTCGTTGGCAACGGAAAATGAAAAATACTCGCGAGCTCCTCTGTATTCAAAATGATTTTGGCAGAATCTTCAAACTGACGAAACACCCCATCATGAAGAATACGCGATTGAAAGCGGGGTAAATCTTTCTTAAAACTGTTGCCGTACTCATAAATACTGAACTGGCCAAAGGTGGCCAAAATATTGTTCATGTACGTTTGGGCTTTTTCTGGCGTTTTTCCTGACACGATAATACGCACGCATGTTTCAAGTCCTGCTTTCGATGCTTTTTCTTCAAGTCCTTTCACCATTTCCTGTTCAAGTGGACTGAGACTGTACGTTTTATCGGGCTTATTTGGATCTTTTGATTTTTTGTTAAAGGATTTGAGTGCTTTCCATATTTCTGCCAAAATACCTTTCTTTTCAATATCAGACAGTTTTTTTCCTTGCTGCATCTGGCTTGCCACACTCACTCCATATTTTCGCCAGCTATCATCAGCGGGACGAACGATGATTTGAATACACGCACCATCCCCCGCTTCCACCTTCGCAAGCGTACTCGTGAGGTTATTCATGGGATCCGTTTCCAGCTTACGATACGTTTTCAGCGCAAACGCACTTGGACGACGCAGCACAAGATGGCTCGCGAGCGCAAACCCCGTTGGGGAAAAAATATTGTAGTCGGTCGTTTCTTCGATGCTCGCAAAAGGAAACTGTGCGTGAATTTGCTCTTCTAAAAAGGTCTGCCACTTATTTGGCGTGATCACGTAAAACTGGATCTTGTCTTGATCGATCACGATTTCGAAAACTACCTGATCTGATCGTCCAAACCACCATGTTTTCCATCCTTTTTGGCCTTTGAGAGAACCGAATGTCGAAAAGACGGTTTCCATCCTACCGATCAGCTCCTGCGTTTGTTGGTTGGATTTTTCTTGCGCCGTATCTTCTTTACGAAGCTCTTTTGGCACGCGCACGCGAAGCATCTTCATGGAAAACGTGCCTTTATACCGATCATGCCGACGAAGGAAAAAGCGCAGAATATGCACAAGTACGAACAAACCGAAAGCAACAGCAAGAGCGATGAGGGCACGAGGAATCCATACCGATGACAGCCAAACAGAAGGATCGGGCAACATGGGAGTTGTCCCCGGTACGTAGATTTCGAACTGAAAGAGCGGAAACATCATGCGGGAGAAAGAGCTTGTGCCCTGAAAAGGGCAAGAAGTGCGTCCGTTTTTATTTTTGCATCCTGTGCGAGAAAGGTCTTATTCACCTTTGGAATTTGATGGAGCCATTTCCTGATCCATTCTATCACATTCGAGGGTTTTGTTTCTGCTCGCCCCGCAAGAATACGATGGGCAAGCGTTTGTCCTTCGCTCAGAAAACGCGTTTTTACCTCTTCTGGAAGCTCTTTGAACGTTCCATCGAGGTCAATAGCAAGAATTTTTTCAATATCTTGAAGGAGTGGATCGACAGGTGCTTCAGGCGTCGCCTGCTCTTCAAGAAACACTTTTTCTGCCGTTTCCGCTTTCAGCACTGCATCCTGTTCTGCGCGTGCTTTTTGCTCAGCAAGAGCGTATTCGTCCAATTCAGGCGGTTCTTGTGCTTCAAGCGTTGGTACGTGTTCTACAGGAAGAGCAATGGGCGGAAGTTCTTGCGGAAGAGCAAAGGGCATACGAGAGGAGTATAGCACCAGAAGAAGAACTCTTCCAAACAAAGAAGATCACGCCTCTTCGCGCGATCTTCTTTTCCATCATTCTTAACGACAACTTGCTGCTGTTTGATCTTTTTCTGTCTTCCAGTAAGACGGAAGCGTATCCCAAGGATTTGGGAATGCGTCGTTCGTGATATACACAAAACCAGCGTTAAGCGCGCGAGATCGACGCATCACGGCACCGAGATATTTTGAAGGTGTTTGATAGACAAGATGCGAGAATTTAGCGGATGGGTACGTGGACATCCATACAGGAAAAGAAGCGCGTTTATAGCTCGCATACGTTCCTTCAAATACGACGTTTGTGTCTCCGATAGCCACATATTGTTCGTTCGGTACCGTGCCTGGATTCAATACCACGAGTGAACCCGCGTGTAGACGAATCGTCGCTGCCAAATCTTGATAGTACGCGAGATGCGCTGGATCGGTAGGTACTTCATCTAAGAAGATGCCGTCCACATGATACCACGCGTAGTAACGCTCAATGTCCGCGCGCACCTCATCGATAGGACGATTGGCGTAACGCGTCGATACATAACCGATCGCTTTGAGACCTGCCGCTTGTATCGTTGGAACGTTTTTCACATAATCCTCTGAAATACTCGCCCCTGACCCACTGTCTGGATTGATAATCATCCACGTTCCTTTGGCGAGGGCGGCTTTTTGCCAGAGAAGTCCTGGGTAAAAATAGCCCGGAAGGAGGATTTTTTGACAGGAAGCCGTCTCCAAAGCAGCTTCAGAAAGCGTAGGCTTCGCACCCATGACGGCGACGATCGCTAAAACACCGACGAGCAGAGAAAGAGACAAGCGAGAGGATAGATGAGACATGGGAAGAGTCTATCATAAAAGCAGTATAAACTCAACCAACGCAAAAACCGCGCAGTTGAAGAGCATCCTCTCGACACCTACTCTTTTCTCACCTGTATGTCCTATCGAGCATCAGTGCTTTGTGCTATACATCGTCTCACGAACCGACTCACCATTGTCTTCATCTATGACATTTTTCAGTTGGCTAACCAAATTTATTCTCCGACCACTTGGTCTGGAGCAGTGGCAACGTGTTTGTATTTTCACGTTTCGAAATTGGAAACCAGAGGCAATAGAAGATGGGCGACGAGATCACTATGTGAATAGTTTCGGATGTTACGCAGATGAACTTGCTGCAGGACATGAGCATCCTGAATACCCTCTCGGTTTGCTTTTTATTGATACTTCCCCAGAAGGAGAAAATTCAGGTACACAACCCGGAGCCACCATCACCGTTACCTATGATCCGCGGAATATTTCGGAAACGGGAATACGGGAATATCTAGAGAAGACTGGGATCGATGTGGAATAGAAGATTTTGATCCCTGACGATTTTCCGAGCGATCTTAGAGAGTAGAGTTTTGAAAAGACCATTTCAAGGAACTTTACATCCGTTCGTTCTCGACCTATCGTCAAGATGGTCGGATGTTCGTGCGGCCAGATATGTGTCTTCGCGCATTGTACTCGTATGACACATGTCTGAGCTCTTGCCATTCACTCAAAATCGGAGGTAATGCGATGAACAAGGTCCTGAAGACTCTCCACTGTACACTTGCTCCAGGGGGGTTCACGAACGAAAGAGTATTTCGTGTAAAACTCTCCACTGGTAGCGAACATGTTGGTGCAATATCTAGCATCCACTGCTGGACAAAGACCGGCGACGTGCGTGGACCTTCCATTGCCGCCGAGCAATCGATTGAAGGTCGAATTGCTGCACGTGTACTTTTGAAGAGCAGCGATACAGTACATGTGTCCGTACCTGACGGGGAGGTGATCGAGGTTCCCGCGGATCAACTCACGGAGTACCCGGAAGAGCCTGACGACGTATTGCTCTGATCACGACCTTCACCACGCACTCGATCGTGCATTAACAACACCATCTTCTGCGTGAAATATCCTGCTTCTCTCCCTCAAGAGCTGTTCCTTGCTACCAAAGTCATCAGACGTAGCAACGAGGCGCTGGTTCGACTGGGAGATTTTTTATTCTGGCAGACCCGTGAAATGATTAAATTCCTACCAGTATTGAAAAAGCCGCGGGTGTTGATGCCGCGACTTCTTCCTGGTGGACCGCGATAGAGAACATTCGAAACGTCCTTGGTCAATCTCTGTCCCTCGGAACAGGCACACCTTCATCGGGCTGTGGACAAACTGCGCGTTCTGGTCGAATTCTTCCCCCTTACCTCGCGCCTTCCATGCGAGACACTGGATGCTGATATGACGCATACCCTTGTCACCGAGGAACAGGAAGTGTTCGAGATGCACTATCTACGCCTCCATCATCTTCCGCCCCTTGGATATGGCCTCGACTTTCCGAACAGAAAGTTTGTGGTAGATTCTGAAGTCGCTCCGATCGTGAAGTGTATTTGGAAGGAAGCTCTCCTTGGAAGATCTGTGCGTTTGATTGTAGGAGAGATTGAAAGGAAGTTTGAGTTTCGCACTCCTACTCGAGGCAAGACAGGAGGTAAACTCCTTCACCGAAACACGATCCTAAACATGCTCAAAGATCCATTCTATGCCGGATACATTCGCGTGGGCACGAAGCTCTGCCGTGGTCTTCGTCATGAACCGTATGTGAGCATCGCTGACTACGCGCGGGTGCAAGGACTTCTGGAACAGAGACGAAAGAGATAGAGGGAATAACCATGTAGTGTCCATCCCGAGATTTGCAGATCTCTGAGGTCTCTACACGACAGACTCTAAGCCACCGCGCTCAATGGAATGGGGATCGATATCATCAACGGACTGTATGGTTCCTATCTTATGATGGATACGAGCAGCTTCCTTTAACCGATATGCCCAAGCATGGATCTGTACATCTTTGCATTCAAACAGTTGGCGGAGCTGCACGCTCTTCTTATTCGCTTCCGGTGATACACAGATAAAATGATTCTCTGGCAGCATTACAACGATAAGAGGTCCTCCATCTACAAAGCGTACGCTTCCACCAACTGAACCGATGAGCGCTCTTAAACGATCCTGGAATTTTGCTCCGTCCTGACCGGATTCATCAAATGCCGTATTCCAAGCTTCTCGGATTAATTTTCGTTCTGATTCGCGTTTCTCAACGGAAGCTTCTAGCGATCCTCCTCCTGAAGGCATTCGATCTGACATAGGAAATTTAGATAATCGAGAGAGTGAATGACAGAATTATACTCAGAACGACAACGCCATTCAATAAGCTATGTCAATACATGAACACGTGCAGACTCATTTCGACGAGTTCGATCCCATGATGCTATTTCGGCGATAATCAAGCCTGAAAATTCCCTGAACAAAAGGCAATACCATCCGTGTGGATGGTATTGACCATGGTGGACCAGGGTGATGGAAGTCAGAACCTACCTCCGACAAAACCTCGATGCTTTCGCCTGTGCACAACTAGGCTCGAAGAGCTCAATTCTTCCCCCTTACCTCGCACCATCTTTGCGGGACAATGGTCGCTGATATGATTACATTCATCAGCAATCAACAAGAAGTGAGGGAGATGGTCTACGCGAGACTCCATCATCTTCCTCCGGTGGGTTACCAGATCGATCTCCCTAACTGGAGGTTTGTGGTTGATCCTGTTCTGGGTCCACTCGTGAAGAAAGCATGGGAGCTGGTTCTCGGAGAGATACCCGTAGATCAAGTGCTGCGAATGTTAAACGACGAGGAGTTCAGAACGCCTCGAAGAGGCCTCCTCGGTGGTAAGCCCCTCCATCGAAAAACTCTGTACAATCTGCTCAAGGATCCATTCTATACCGGATACATTTGTGCGGACGAGAAGTTTTGCCGAGGCTATCATGAACCGTTAGTCGCCGAAGACGGATTCACCAAGGTGCAGACACTATTGGCGCGGAGGAGGAGGAACTGGAATTGACGACCGTGACAGTTGCAGAACTAGGCGCTGGGAAATCTCTATTGGAATCAATGTGAGGCGATAACTGCAAGGCGCAAGGGCTCCAGCGCCCGTAGAACCACGCGGGCAATAGGCGGCAGAAGTCCCAAGGTAGCGCGAATCCCGCTC
This sequence comes from uncultured Gammaproteobacteria bacterium, assembly GCA_964428975.1. Classification (GTDB taxonomy): domain Bacteria; phylum Patescibacteriota; class Patescibacteriia; order 2-12-FULL-60-25; family 2-12-FULL-60-25; genus JAGOUA01. The sequence goes on from CAYSAI010000001.1 coordinate 29,297, forward strand.
ACAAAGAGTGCGCTATTTATCTCAACCAACTTCTTCTCTATCTCATGGGTTGGTGTTCCTAAATGGACTCCGCCATCAATATGTGCGACTTGAATAATAAGGTCATGTATCGTAAACATCTGACTCTGGTGTTTGAGTATCGGACGCTTCAGAAAATGTTCGAGCTTGAGCTGCTCCGTGAAGCGAAAAGGACTAACCGTCGGATCGATTCCTTCGAACTCGATCCAAAAGAGTGACGTTGGGTCAGGCATGCGTCGAGAATCAAGAACTGTGACTTCGAACCGAATACCAAGCCGATGATTTCTATTCACTAAGTTGATCAGCGGTCGACTGTCAGTGAGCAGCTGTCGCAACAGAGCTGAGAGACGAATCAGATTGTATTCAGAAGGTGAAGACAGCTTCGACTCAATGTCTTCCAAGGTTCCGACGAAGAGTCGCTCTAGTTTGTTCATATCCACGAGGCTACTTCAAACCAGGACCAGCGTCCAGAACAAGAATTAGTTCGATCCCATGATGATGTTTCTCACGCCAGGAACATGATTTCTCCCCTCTGCAAACGACAAAACCACCTGTCGAGGTGGCTTTGTGTATGGTGGGCGTGGATGGAGTCGAACCATCGACCTCTACATTATCAGTGTAGCGCTCTAACCAACTGAGCTACACGCCCCTATTTCTTGCTCGAATATCCTAGCGAATTGCTCGCGAGCGTGCAAGAACCTACGCAAACCGTTCCTCATGCAGACGCGAACGTCCAATAATACCCCGCATCGCGAGAAGCGCCTTGATCTCGTCCATAAACACCACGGAACCACAGACAAACGCCTGCGCGCACGTCCAATCGAGCGCCGTATTCTCAAGCATGTCGTTCGAGATGCGTCCGCGAAGCCCCGTCCATTGTGTGCGAGGTTCGCGCGTCAAAGCTGGACGATAGGAAAAGCGTTCTGGGTTTGCCCGTTCCCACGCGAGAAACTCCTCATGATAGAGCAGCTCATCTTGCGAACGCGCGGTCCAAAAAAGCACAAGAGGAGCGGTACGTGTCTTCTCATGGAGAGCCCTCGCGAGCAAACTCCGGAGCGGTGTGATGCCAATACCTCCTCCGAAGAAAACAAGCGGCGTGTCGTCAGAAGGAAGCAGGAATACACCAAACGGCCCTTGAACACCTATCATTGTTCCTTCTTGAAAACTCGCGAGCGTTTCCGTGAAACGTCCGTAGATTTTGACGCCGAAAGAAAAGTCGCTCTCATGTGGCGCTGACGCCATAGAAAAAGCTGCTCGCGCAAGACTCGTGCCATCAGCCTGCAAAAGATGCAGATACACCCACTGTCCCGCTTGATAGACGAACGAATCGTCGAGGACGCAGGAGAAGGTAAAAAGTTCAGGCGTATGCCGAACGAACGTCTGGAGGCGAGCGGGACGAATCTCTAAAACACTAAGCGTTGCCATGCATGTTCGCAAAAACCTCCATGGAACGCGTGATTTCGCTGCGCGCTTCTTCTGCCGAGGCGAAACCCTCAATCACCACCTTGTCATATTTCGCTTTTTCAAGTTTTTTGATCTCTTTAAAATGGAGAAGGAGCTCTTCTTGAACGTGCTTCGGTAGATCTTCAATGTTTTGTATCTCATCAAAGCGTGGATCGAGTTTCGAGATGGGTACGGCAATAATTTTGTTATCACCCCCTTTTTCATCGGCTGTTTTGATCATGCCTATCGCGCGCGCATTGATCACACATCCGGAAAACGTTGGATACGTAACAAGTAAACAGACGTCGATCGCATCTCCATCATCGGAATGCGTTTGCGGAATGAACCCGTAGTCGAACGGATAGAACATCTGATGATGCACCACACGATCGAGCTTGAAATAGCCACCTTCTTCGTCGTATTCGTACTTATTCGAAGAACCCTTCGGAATATCCACGACCACGTGGAAGATTTCAGGCGTTCCTGCTGGAATTTCGGTGTACAAGTTGATACCTTTCATAGTGAAGGCAGCTTAGCAAAATAGCCGGTACAAGGCAAAAAATATCTATCACATCATTCGGTAGATCCAGTCATGCGTACCAATTGTTACAAGTAAAATCTCCGTTGAGGAAAGAAATCGAAAAAGAACACGATACTGCTTATCCACGCGTAAACTCCAATATCCTCGATCCTTTGGTTGAAGTTTTTCCGTATGAAGCGAGGGGTGAAACGGATTTTCCAGAAAGAACCGCTCCTGTTTAAGAAACTTTTTTTGAATACTACGAGGAAGGGCTTGGAATCGTGTTTGAAATGCTTCAGTTGCAACAAGACGATACATAACGCTATGTTCGCTTCTTTTGTGCACGCGGTTTTTTCATGAGATCGGCAACGGACTTTAGCTGTTTTACTCGTCCATGGACTACATCATCCTCTGCCTGTGCAAGGTGTTCAAGAAACTCTTTTCCATATAAACCACATACTTCTGCAAAGCGTTCAAAACGCTCCACGGGAATTTCCAACAAAAAATGCGTATTTTTCTTGGTTTTCGTGAGGAGAATAGGCATGGTCATAAGCGTTTTATACGTGCTTTTCTTCCGTTCCGAAGAAGGCGTTGGTAATAAGCGAAACAAACCAGAACACAATCGAGCCGAAGAACGCCGGCCAGAACCCTGCGACATCAAATCCAGGAACGAAGCGCGCAGCAAGAGCAAAGAGTGCCGCATTCACGACAAGCGCGAAAAAACCGAACGTAAGGATAGAAAACGGAAGCGCAAGAAGTTGAAGAATTGGCCGTAAAACCGAATTAATCACCGCAATGGCAAGACCAGCGAACATCGCGGCGAGATAGCTGTTCACCGTAATACCCGGCACAAGCCACGCGACGACGAGCACCGCGAGCGCATTCAATAGAAGACGTAGGAGAAGGTTCATACCTGTTTTGTTCGTATGGTGTGAATAAGATGTTCCGTTTCTTGAAGTCGCGCTTGGAGCGCGGTTGCGAGTTCGTGCGCGCGCGAAAATTTTTCCATACCCGCATCTAAATCCGGCTCACCGCGCTCGAACCACGCGGCAAGTTCTTCTAATTCTTTATACGCTTCGGCGACGTTGAGTTTCTTTTTTTGAGCCATAAAATAACGATAATTGATCCATTGTTGTCCCCTCTCGTCCATCGAGGGTCGCACGAACGGAGCCGTCTTGCAAGCGAATGCGTAGCCTCATACCCACGGTGAGCGACTGTGCCCGCATGAGCGGCTTTTCCGTCTCCGCATCGAGCAGTATCGCGTAGCCGCGCGCAAGCACTCGTTCTGGATTCACCGCTTCAAGAAGCGTTTTCCAGGTAAAAAGTCGCTCGCGTAAACGCAAAAACCAACGATCCGTCGCTTGATCGAGCTGCGTGCGAGCGCGTACCGCTTCTTGTATCAATCGTTCATGCCATCGCTGCATGGATTGCGATAGGCGTTCTTGCAACTGCTTTCCTCGTTCGATCATGCGTTCGAAAGCCGTCTCCGAACGCGTCGCGAGCGTTTGTACTTCGTAGAGCACGTCTGCCCGATCTGGTACGAGCCGCCGCGCGCAGTCCGTAGGTGTTGAACCGCGCACGTCTGCCACTTCTTCGGCGAGCGTCAGATCACGTTCATGCCCGATGCCTACGAGCGTAGGAAATGGGCAGGCGAATAACGCTCGTACGACGCGTTCATCGTTAAACGTCATCAGCTCTTCAAACGAACCGCCGCCGCGCGTCAGCACAACCGCGTCATACACACCGTGTGTTCGTAGCGTATCGAATGCCGCGACGATCATCCCTGCCGCTTTCTCTCCTTGCACCATCACGGGATACACGTCGATTTCAAGACCACCCCATCGCTCACCAAGAATGCGCACCACATCTCCATACGCGGCACTTTCCGGCGAAGCCACGAGCGCGATCCGCGCAGGAAATCGTAGAAGCGCGCGCTTACGACTCACGTCAAAAAGCCCCTCGCTTTCCAGCCGCGTACGAAGAAGGGCGAGCGCTTTTCGTAACATCCCCTCTCCAACCACTTCCACACGATCCACGGAAAACGAAAACTTTCCGTATTTTTGATACACGCGCGGCGTCCCGTATACACGAAGACGCATACCATCTTCGAGCGTGAACGGAAGCTTCGCGAGCACGGAAAAACAGGACACGAGGGCGTCTTCATCTTTCAGATCAAAATTCACCCATTGCCCTTGCGAGACACGATAACCGCTCACCTCGCCCTCAATCGCGACGCCCGTCGTATCCCACACCGCTTTGAGCGTTTCGTTGATCGTCGAAACAAACTGGCTGACAGAGAGAATCATAACGAAATTTCTATCACACCCGCTTCAATCTCGCTATGGAGCGACGCATCAGAAATCTCCGCAAGATCATTCAACCGTTTCTGTTTCGCCTCCCCTTCTTCCAGCGAGGGCTGACTTTTGGTGATCAACATCGGATGAAGATGGATGCGTACGCGCATTTCTTCATATTCAAGCGTGATACCAAGGCCTTGATTCGTTGGTACAGAAAAATCTTGATCAAAGACGAAATTTCCGAGCGACCAGAGAATCGGTTTGCCTTTATACACGCTCACCCCCTGTGTCCAATGCGGATGCCCGCCAATCACCACGTCCACCCCTTCGTCGATAAGCCAATGCGCAAGCTCTACTTCGTTTGCATGAGGCGTGCTTCGATATTCCGGCCCCCAATGGAGAAAGGCAATCACGTGATCCGCCTCTTGACGCGCTTCGCTGATCGCTTGACGTGCCTGCGTACGGTTCATGGGGTTATCTGTCGTATTCCATCCAAGAAATGCGAATTTCGTCTCACGAATCGTCGTCGTCGCAAGAGCGATGATTCCATCGTCCACCTGATGTCCAAAGGCGAGAAACCCCGCCTGACGAAGACGCGCGACGGAATCTTGATAGCCAACCGCTCCTTGATCAAGCGCATGATTATTCGCTTGCGAGAACGCGTCAAAACCTGCGTTCGTGAGCGCTGGAAGCACAGATGGATCAAAGAGAAAATCAATGCTCTTTTCCGGAGCGCGGCGCTTATCCGTGACAGGTCCTTCAAGATTGCCGATAGTGTAATCCGCTTCTGCAAGCCATGACGCGATCTTTTCGAATGGATACGCCCTTGAACCAGCTTTTTCTGAACGGATCTTCACGTTACGATCGAGCATGATATCACCCACAAAACGCAGGCTCGTTGACGGCGCCTCCTCGTTCACGATGAGCTCTTCAGAAAGAGGCGTTTCCTCTGTGAGCATGGATGGTTCTTCACGCACAAGCATCTCCGTTTTTGAGACAAGAGGCGTTTTTAACTTGACGAACAACGCACTTCCAAGAGCAAGTACGCTCACGAAAACCGCTATCCAGACAAAAAGCCTCGACACACGCTTTATGGCTGAAGGGTTTCTTCCTTCGTTTTTCCTTCAACGGAAATCTCCACTTTTTTGACGGCAGAAAACTGCAAGAGCGTTTTTTCGATCTGCGCGCGCACGGCACTCACCACACAGGAGCCGCCTCCAGGTTCAAGCTCTGCACTCAACACCGCCTTCGCCACCCCATTTGAAAGAGCGAACGAAACGAGGCGCGTACCAGAAGGAATAGCACTCATCGCCGTTTCACCCGTTTGAGGAACGCCTCGTGTTACGGCAAGAAGCGCTTGAAGCGTTGCTTCGATCGGTGTTTTTGAGGAAATTCCCTGTTCTTTCACGGCAACCATCTTTGTACAATCTTCTGGAGCAGGAATGGGCGTCAGATAGACCGTTCGCTTCACGAGCGTTTCTTGCGTGAGCTTCACCGGCACGCGTACCACGTGGATCATTTCTCCATCACGCGCGGAAGATTCAAACACGACGAGCGTCCCTGTGGTCGCATCTGGAACAGCCTCCCAAAACGCTTTGAGCGAGAATTCGCCCGCTTTTCCTACGTCCGTCGCATTCGTCGTGGAAAACCCTTGTGAAAGAAGACGTCCCGTCGCGGTCTCAAGTCTCCATTGAAACGTGTTTTCAAACGCGATTGCCGTCCCTTGAACAACCGTTGGATTGCTGACGAGCAGGTTCGAAGACGGAAGATTCACGCAGATAAAGTGCTGCGCGTCGCAGAGCGCTCCCTCTGGGGCAGGGCGCGCGACTATTGGCGCGGGCTCAGCTAGAGGAAGAGCAGCCGGTTTCACGGATGGTAACGGTTTTTGAGGAACCGTTGCGACGGTGCTCGTCGTGGTAGGCGCGATCGGCACCTCCTCAAAGCGCTCTTTGAGCGGAGCAACAGCCCGTATCGCGAGCAAAAGCGCGAGAGCCGCGATCATAATCACAACTCCTAGAAAAGAGATGTGTCCAAGTGGACGGTGATGGGGTGACATACACCTCTAGTATCCTCTTTCGCAGGCGATGCGTAAAGACACCCTAAAAAGTTGTTAGAACTCGACAATATCCCCCTCTCTAAACATAAGTTTCGGCGAGGCTTGTTTTGGGTCGCCTTCCGGATACGCTGTTTGATCGCGAACATACATGCGCGATTTACCTCCGTTCGCCTCTCGCCATGATTCGTAGGGTGGGCGTAACGGTCTTTCGTTTTGTCCTTCTCCACGTTTCCAACCACCTTCTGTTATGGAAGTGGTATTCTGTAGCAAAGATGCTTCAACGAGTCGTCTCATGAAAGATGGATCCAGGCGAGTCATTTTCACAGCTTTTCGAGCGAGACTTTCTGGCAAGATGAGCTGTACCGCTAACACGTTTCCTCCACGACCCGTATAATCTTTGTGGGTTTTATTATGATCTAATGCGGCCGTATATTGAAGAAGAAATGGCGGCTCCTTTGAATCGATGGGTAAAACCTCTGAGATATTTGCTACGGCTACATCTTTCGACCCCTTAATCGTTACCTGCTCTTTCATGCCAAAAAGCCCTTTCATGCCTCCGGCCATTCGGTCTTCTTGGTGTGTCGTGACTATTTTTTTCGTATAGGGACAAAGATCGACAGATTCATCTATTTGATACTGCTTGAACATATCCTCCGCATACCCATAGGGCACTCCTTTCTGATGAGCATCTATCGGTATCAGCTTTGGAGCGTATGGCACTTCTACTTCTCCAGCACCTGAGGCTGAGGCGGCTTTTATCTGAGCTCCCCAACGCCTGTCCAATCTTGTTCCAAAACCAGCATATTCACCCTTTCCAAGCTCATTACTCTTCATGGAAGTCATGACGGCGACTCCGCCCATTTTGAGCACTTCTGCAATAATCTCCTCTTGTTCTTGTCTTTCTCTCGAAGAAGTTTCTGTTCGTTCAGGCGAAGCAGCTTTTGCAACGGGTTGAGCCGTCTCGACCGGTTTTGACGGAGGTTGATTGATCGGTCTTGTCGAAGGAGAGGCTTTCGTAGGAAGTTTTTCTTGCAACGTTTTTTCGATCAAGCGCAATTCATAGAGAATCTGGGTCAAGCGCTGTGCGTCCCAAAGAATATGATCTCGTTCCTCTTTACTTGGGCTATCCGCGAGACGTGAAATAATCATCTGCGCATGCTCCATGAGATGTCCATTGAGGGATTCAACCCCTCTTAATTCTTGCATCCTATCGAACAAAACCCTCGGATTTTCTCTTCCCATCTGTGGCGTGATCAACAGAATAGCCTCTAAAGCCTTTTTTGCCTCTGGAGAAAGACCGGTTATTTTTAGTTGATCGATACTTCGACTCATCGATCGTAATTTACTACCAATAGCCTGCATACTAATCGGATCTTCTCCAAACATACCAGCTGCCTGACGCATGAAAAACTCTTCAGCTGCTTTTGCTTTTAAGGATTCCGCCATACTGTTCGCATCGATTCCAGCCAGTAAAAGAAACGCATTTGTCTCTGTAGGAATACCCTCACCCTTTTTTAAGCCATCCAAAACGGTTTTTTTCATTCCAGCTAGGGCAAAAGCCGTCTTTTCACTCGTAGCATCTCCCGCTTCGTAGAGACGTGCTTCATAGTCCGTAAAGTAGACATCCGTTCGTATGGCAAAAGAACGACGTTCGTTGATCGCTTCTTGTTCAGGTTTTATAACGTTAGGATTGTAAGCCATAGATCTATACTAGCAAAAGGCCTCCCTTGATAAAAGAGTTATTTCTTGACGCCCCTAAACAACACCCTAAAAAATCCCTTTGCCTACGTACTGGTCGACCGGAGCAAAATCATCCGTTAAAAGAGGCACATCGTTTGCAACCTCTTTCGTCCAACGATGACGCAGGAACGGTTCAAGTATCGGGTCGCTACTCGTAAACGATGGGGACGCAGGGTTTTTCAATGCTACAAGCATGATGTTTTGCACGCGTGTTCCATCATCTGAGCTTTGTACAGGAAAAAGATACACCTGCGGAAACACCGCTTTATAGGTGGCGTATTCCGCTCGCAAGAACATGCCTCCATCTCCCTCTATCGCGGTAATCATGTTCAAAATGACCGCACCGTTTTCCTCAAGAGCGTCAAACGTTTTTTGTACCGCCTCCTTCGTCGTGAGTTGATACGGAATGGAATAGTATGAGCCGAACGCATCGCCAAAAATAACGTCGTATTTTTTGTGTGTTCTATTCAAAAAGACACGCCCGTCTTCGTGATAGATCGTGAGACGCGGATCATCTCGTAAACGAAAATGCGTACGGGCGAGCTCCGTCAATGTCGGATCAATCTCCACCACATCCATGCTCCCCGATGCATACTGCGCAAGAAAGTCTTTTGGAAAGGAGTACGCTCCCCCACCAATCATCAGCGTCTTGCGGAATGATGGCACAAAGTGTCGCGCTAAATGGTAGTATTTCGTGTATTCATTCACGAGTTCTTGCTTCTCCAAAAACATCGAAGAGTGATTCTCGCGATTTATACGAAGCACGCGCACCGCTTGTCCCTGTCCTTTCGATGTATCGTCGTAGATCCACACGCGTTGATAGGGTGTATCCACATCAATCCCGTTATACGAAAGGCTGCGAAGAGGAAGAACAGCGATCAACGCAAAAAGAGCGAATATCCCCTTCGATTTGGCATATCTTTGAAGAGCCTCGCGAAAAAGCATGAACGCTATTCCAAGAAGGATGAGAACAAGCACCCATAAAATACGGTTCGTTCCGAGCCAAGGAATGAGCACAAAGCCGGAAATAAACGTTCCAAAAATACTCCCCGCCGTGGAAAGCGCGGAAAGATTTCCCACCATCGATCCCGCATGTTCAATATCCACGAGCTTCAAACGTACGGCGTAGGGAGAAACCATCCCAAGAAGAACGCTCGCAGGAGAAAACAGGAGGAAAGACGCTATCACCGAACCAAATCGTATATCTTCTACGTTTTTTTCAAGAAAAAAGAGGAGGTGCTCTTTTAAGAGGAGCATGAGCGCGATACACGCCGCCGCACAGAAGACGATCCATGCCAAACGCTCTCGCGTGGGATGCGCATCCGCCGCTTTTCCTCCAAGCGCGTAGCCAACACTTAAACTTGCGAGAATGATCCCGATCAAACTGGTCCACACGTAGATGGACGTGCCAAAATACGGACCAAGCACCCGCGAACCGACAAGCTCAAAAATCATCACCACGGCTCCGCAGAGAAAAAGGGTGATTTCAAGCGTTCTATAGCGTAGTGTCATGAGCTAAACGAAGTAAAATCATACGCTTCGCTCCTCTCGCCTCCCCACTTCCCTCCCAATCGTGGATGGAATCCATGAGGTTCTCCTCGGTATAGAGATAGTTCTCTCCAAGGCGCGTGCCTGGGTCGTTCGTGATAAATCGCCCATCTTCGAGATAGCCCTTGAGGACAAGCATGTGATACGGCGGGCCGCCATTGTTGAAATTTGGATTATCCAGAGTTTTGCCGTTTGCAGGAAGAAGAATCGGCGCTCCTTCACGAAGCGCTGCTCGTAAATCTTCTGCCGTTTTCACGGGACGAATTTCCGCTTGAAGATCTGGCCAATAGGCTTCTATCGCATCCGCGGTTTCTTGTGTCGTCATGGAGACACGATCCGGTCCAAAACGCGCTGTTTGCCACGCGACAAACTTCAAAATCGCCTCGTCCCCCTTGTCAGGCGTGAAGTTTTCGCGCGTGCCTCGTAGATACGCTTCCGCCATAATCGCCGAAGCTTCTTCGCACGCTTCTTGGTACGGAAGATCCCAGTTTTTCTTGGGCGCTTGACTCAAAAAAGGGATCGCGAGACGAAACGCACGCGGGATTTCTCGCATCGTAGACGTGGCGCGCTTTGGTACGGCAACGGTGGTTGTTGTAGGAACCAGGGCTTCTCCACGAATAGATGTTGATGTGGCACGAACATCCTCCAGTGTTTGCGCGAGCGGAAGATCCACCTTCACAACAACCCGTCGATTCACTGTTTGCCACGCCATAAGACCGCCCACGAGTGCGAAGACAAAAAGAACGAACGCAAGAAGCTTCTTCATTAGTCAATTTTCACTTCTATCATTTTCACCTCTTCGAGAGGCTTATCCGACCGGTCGCGCGGCACGCTCGCAATCGCGTCAGCCACTTTTTGCCCTTCGACGATCTTGCCAAATACGGCGTACGTCGCTGGATTCAGGGGAACGTCTGCTACCATCAAGAAAAACTGCGAGCCTCCGCTGTTTGGCGCACCCGTTCGTGCCATCGCAAGCGTTCCTTTTTCATACGTTCCCTTTGGAAGTTTCACCGCATCGTCAGGAATGGTGTAGCCCGGGCCTCCTGTCCCTCGTCCATCTGGATCTCCGCCCTGAATCATAAAACCAGGAATCACTCGATGAAAAATCACCCCGTTATAAAAGCCTTTTTCCACAAGATACAGAAAGTTTGAAGCGGCGTTCGGCCCCAAGGCTGAATCAATCTTCACGACGATATCTCCCTTCGTGGTTTTGATGCGTACGCGCTTATCAAGATCTGCCGCAGGACGAACACCCGGAAACGCAAGAGAGGAAGACATGGTGGAAGAAGGAGATGAGGGATAAGGAACCGCTATAGGCGCGGCAACAGGCGCAGATGAACGAGCACACCCCCCTCCAAACAAGACGAGCGCCCCCATAAACCCATACCGCAAAGAAAGAGAAGGAGACATAGTGGTAGATAGATTATCGTTCAAGCTTTTTCTTGTCGAGTGCACTATGCATGTGAGCTTATTCACGACAAAACCGTGCATATCTGCTCCATTTCACTGGAAGAATACACACGGTCAGGTCCCAAATCAGACAGATAAGGGATAAAGAGGAAAGGGCAAAAAAGGAAGAAGGAGCCGAGGGAACGAAGGGTTAGTTCACTCCGAGGGCACCACGACCGGAGGCACGAACGCGGAGGCAGACCCGTAGCTGCCGCTCGGGCTGCCGATGTCGTACGTGCTGAACTTGAGGCTCTCGTCGCCGAAGCTGAAGCACGGGGCGTTCGAGAACACGCCATCGGCGTCGGGAGCGTACTCGTCCCCGCTGCAGCCGATCCACAGGTCGTCGTAGTGCCGCAGACGGTTCTCGTGGGTCAGGAGCATGCACCCGACGGCGAACGCGCCGAGGCCGAACTCGGAGGCCTGGAAGACCTCGCGGGCGCGGCGCACGGAGCGACCCCTGTGGCGAAGACCGAACTGCGTCTGAACGACGAGGATCTTCGCGCCCTTCTGCTGATCCTTAAGCAAGGCGAGACGCTCGATCGAGCGCTTGCTCTGCTTGAGCTGCGTGGGGCCGAGCTCTCCTTCGCGGTAGTTCACGAAGCGGCCACCGTAGGCCTTCGTCAGCTCCTTGAACACCAGCTCGACCGCCTCGCCGTAGGTGGATGCGACGGTCTGCCAGTCCGGGATCGCGGAGTTACCCTCCGCGAGGCTCACGAGCGGCGTGTTGAGCGCCGACTCGTCGAAGGCGATCTCGCAGCCGAGCTTCGCGCGCAGAATATCGCACTGCTGCGTGAAGAGGATGGGCGTGCGGTAGCCCGAGAGGTAGCCGTACTTCGACGGCACCTCCTCCTTCGCGAATTGGTTCGTGACCGTGAGCTTCTGGATCAGGGCGATGACCCCGTCCTGGAAGTCCCCGCCGTTCTCGATGAGGCGCTGGAGAGCGTCCTTGTCGGCGGCGTCCACGATGAACCGGGAATACTGCTTCTTCTGACCGTCCGTGAGGCTGAACGTGATCGGCTTGGCCGTCATCGTCGTACCCTCCTTCCCCGTAATCTTGCGGGGCGCCGAACAAGCAACTGGTTTGACGAAGCATTCGTCTTACAGCTCTCGTTGTTGCACTATTGCAAACGGCGTCTTTAGAGCCAAAGACTTGGCTAGATAAACGCTGTTTTCAATAGATTCGAAATCTCCAAACACGTAAGTCGTGAACATAACAGAATAGCCTATTTTTTAAGGAAAGTCAACCCCGCATTCTACGATTCCCACGGAAGCGCGATATCTTCCCATTCTGCACGAAGCGTTTTCACGAGCCACGGCTCTTCCTCAAGAAAGACGTGTGTATGCATTAAGTCAAACCGTTCTGCATCCGACGCGCTTCGAAGATCGTCGCCTCGCTCGTTGCGCAGCGAAACGATTTCTGGACGTGTTTCAAAAGGCTTCCAGAGAAGTGCAAGGAGCACACCCCGCCCTTTCCCCTCGCGTACAAGCCGCAGTGCCTCCTGACGCGCAAGCCACGTTCCAAGATTGAAGGGGTGGCGCGGGGCGAATCCAACTCCCGACACATTCGAGGGAAGCGGCGAAGACGTTTGGTCGATGCTCGCCCCACGCCCGCTCATGCCCGCACGACGACGAAGCCCTCCTCCTCGTTCCAGCCCTCGCGCAAGGCGAAGCGTCCATCCATCCAAAAGCGTGGTTCGTAGCGAGGTGAGACACGTCTCAAGAAGCGTGCGTTGATCGGCAGGCACGTAATCAAGACGCAGAAGCAGCTCTTTTTTTCGCTCATCAGCCAGAAGTTCGTAGTCTGAACCGATCACAAAACCGTTTGGATCTTGCACACGAAGCATTTCGAGAGCTTGAACGAACGAACGCGCTTGCTCACGAACGAACGGCCAGCCAGAAGCCGTATCCGCCGTCGCATATCCATGAACGATGCACGTTTCTGCGCTCGCTGCCGCAGGAAGAAGCTCGCTATCTACCGATTCACAGGTGAGAAATGGTTCGCAGGTGATTGCAGGATCCACGCTCGCAAGCACCTGTTTTAGCTCCATGAGCGCATCAAAATCAGCCGTAGAAACGATATCTCCATCAAGAAACACGCTTTCTCGACCACCCGTTGCACACAACCGCGTCCGTGCCTGCACATCACGCCGAAGATAGGCTTCGACGAGTGTCGCGCAGAGCAGATCGCACACACGATCTGGATGACCCGGCCCCAAAACACGCGCAAACGGCATACCTATCGCAGAGCCTGATCGATCGTCGGCTCGTCGTCCATCCACCCCTCATCGTGATACGCTCGCGTGGGTAAAAAGCCTCGCTGCGCAAGAGGATCACGCGTTTCGACACGTTCGAAAAGTGTTTGCGGAACCTCTTCCAAAAACGTACTTGGTTGTTGAAATTGAAGGACATCGTACCCAAGCGTCATCGGATAGGTGAGGAACAACTCTCGCCTCGCACGCGTGACGGCCACATAAAACAGCCGCCGTTCTTCTTCCATGCCACCATCTTCGGCGAGCGCTCGACGGCTTGGGAAGCTTTGATCTGCGAGGTGCATCACGAACACCGCTTGCCATTCGAGACCCTTCGCTTGATGGATCGTCGAAAGCACAACCCGATCTTCCGCCGCTTCCGAACCCCCAAACGACGATCCGTCTCGTTTCGCGAGAATATCGTCGTAAAGCGCGATATCCGCAAGAAAGAGCGTCGTATCATGATACGATTCCGCGAAAAGCGCGAGCTGCTCAAGATCATCGAGGCGTTCGCGCCAGTTGGGATATTCTTGCTCAAGCGAACGTTTGTACGAAGACATCGCGACGCGACGAAGCACGGTGCTGGGCCATTCAGAGAGCGTTCCAAGGCTCTCGAGAATGGACACGAGCGCCTGCCACCCTTCACGAGCCTTGCTCTTCCACGCATGCGAGAGCGTGAGCGATTCTTCCCATGTATCAATCCTCGAGAGGCGTTTTGCAAACGCACTCGCGCCCGTCGCGCCGATACCCTGTTGCAACTGCAAAATACGGAGCCACGCCACTTCATCTTTTGGATTGTGCCGCACGCGCAAGAAACAGAGCGCGTCTTTGATATGCGCTCGCTCAAAAAACTTCTGCCCACCGCGATATTCATAAGGAACCCCTCGTTTGATGAGCTCAAATTCCAGCGTCTGCGAATGCGCGCTCGAACGAAAGAGTACGGCTATATCTTGCAAGCGAAGGCCTTTTGCCCGCAAACGTTCGACAGAATCGGCGATAAAACGCGACTCTTGACCCGCGGACGAACACGCGGCGAGCTTCGGCTTCTCTCCACTTTCCCCCATGGCTCTCAAATCTTTTTCAAATTGGCCTGCGTTATGCTTCAGCGAGGCATTCGCAACCGCAAGAATCTGTGGCGTTGAGCGATAGTTCGCAAGAAGCTTGAACATCTTCGCCTCTGGCCATTGTTTTGGAAAAGCGAGGATGTTTTGCACATCTGCTCCACGAAAGGCGTAAATCGATTGTGCATCATCGCCCACCACCAGCACCTGCCCGTGGATCTGCGCAAACCCCTTCACGATTCTCGCTTGCAAAGCGTTCGTGTCTTGGTATTCATCCACGAGTACATAGCGAAATTGTCTCGCAATGAGCGGTCCATGGAGCGGATGCTCAAGAAGGGACACCAAGAGCGAAAGCAGATCATCGAAATCCATCATGTTACCGGCTTTTTTCCGCGATTGGTACAACGTCTGTATTGCTTCGAGCTCGTGTGCCGCTTCCGCGAAGTGCGGATGTTTCATTGCAAGCGTTTCTTCTATCGTGTGCTGCACATTGCGTGTATAGGAAAGAACGTCTTGTACAACAGCGACAGAGGGGAAGCGTTTATTTTTCGTATCCACGCCACGTTCCTTCATAAGCGCTTTTAAGAGCGCCCTCGCATCTTCCGCATCCATAATACTGAATCCCGCCGTATAGCCAAGCTCTGACGCAAACCGCCGCAACAGACGACTCGCAATCGAATGAAACGTGCCTCCCCACAGGGTTCGCGCGTCATGCGGAACAAGCCCCTTCACACGATCAAGCATCTGACGCGCCGCTTTATTCGTGAAGGTCAGCAGCAAGATAGAGGCTGGATCAACCCCCTTCTCAAAGAGCGCGGCCACGCGATACGTGAGCGTTCGCGTTTTTCCAGAACCCGCGCCTGCCAGAACGAGACACGCCCCATCGCCGTGGAGCACCACGTCTAACTGTTCTGCGTTCAGCTCGCCTGCATAATCAATCATGCGCAGAGCGTAGCAAAAAAAACGACCCCCTCGCTAGGGGGCCAGTACTCTCGCACGACGAGCGAGGAGGAGGGCAGGGCGAAACGTCCGCCAACCCGTGGGATCGAAACGACGCAGGCGCGTGCGAATCTCGAGTGCTGCCTCGGTCAGCACCATCGTCTTGCTCTCGATGCCGTTCTCATCGGTACACCCTTCAAGACGAGCGGCTCCCACCTCATAGAGCAGACGCTTCGTCCCGAACGCGTTCATGAGACAGGCCATCCACACAAGCCTACGCCCCTCTTCCGAAAAAAGGCGTACTCCGTATAGATCTCGCCACGCTGTCTTTCGAATGAATGCGTTCCAGAGAACATTCGATGAAAAGGGCGGAAGGGAAAATGCCTGTCCAGTCACGTCCCTCACGCTTACACATCCGCTCACGAGTTCACTGTACAACTCCCTCGCCCATTCAACGCTCCCTCCTGTGAAAGACAGAAGGAAATCACTCACACCCTTCATCAGAAGGAGAAGATACGGATCACTCGCTCCGCGCAGATCGTCCGGTTTTTTTCGTCCTGATGTCTGAAAAAATACCTCTCGCTGCGCCGAACCTGACCATTCAAGACGCGCTTCCGCGAAGGTGAGTTCCTTCGATGAGGCGCCCCCTCCCTCTCTTCCTGCACGATGTTCGTCCATGGACTCCATAGAAGTCCTCCCTTCGTAAGCCCCTCTGCCAAGGGGGGCGTGAGACATGAGAACCGTTTCCTCATCTGCCGCTCGATACGACCGATAGCTCATTCGACCATAATTTTTTGATTCTGTCAAACCAAGTCGCTCATTAAAAACCCGCTTTTACACGATTTTTTGCATGCTCTGCAAGGGTTTGCCCGTAGAATACCTTTCCCTCGGCATTGGTTAAAAAATAGCGATAGCCCCGTACATCAGGGTTTAACACCGCTTGAATAGAAGAGAAGCTTGGATTATTGATAGGCGCAGGAGGAAGTCCCTTGTTTTTATAGGTATTAAACGGAGAACGAAGAGCAAGATCACGAGTCGTCGAACGTGCTCGACCAGATCGTGTGATATACTCAATCGTTGCATCGCTTTGAAGAAGCATCCCCTCGCGTAATCGCGTCAAAAACACGCCTGCCACGAGACGGCGATCTTCGTCCGTTGCCACCTCTTTTTCCACGATCGACGCAAGGCGAATCACCTCATCCAAACTCACTAAAGGCGCGCTCTTTTCCGTAAGCGACAACGGAATCACGCGACGTTCGAACGCTTCGAGCTGTTTTCGCACGAGACTTTCTGGAAGCTGTTCTTGCCATACACGATACGTATCAGGAAAAAGATAGCCTTCGAGCGAACGCTGGTCGGGAAGTGCTCGTAAAAAGGAAAATTCCTCGCGCCATGCTTTCGCGAAACGACGTTCGTTTGCTCGTTCGCCAAGCGTGGCACGAACAGAGGTCGCAGACACCCCAAAGCGCGTGACCAGCTCTTTTTCAATATCCGTGATGGTCCAACCTTCGATGATTTGTACACGCACTTCCGTTTTTGGCACTCCGCGGATCATTTCTGACACAATATCGCGATACGGCGTCCCTTCGCGAAGCTCGTATCCACCTGCCTTCAAACGATCTGTACGACGATCGAACAAGAGATACACACGAAAAAACCACGAAGAAGTGATCACACCTGCTTCTTTGAGCGCGTGAGTCATCGCCCCGCCCTCTGTTC
This sequence comes from uncultured Gammaproteobacteria bacterium, assembly GCA_964428975.1. Classification (GTDB taxonomy): domain Bacteria; phylum Patescibacteriota; class Patescibacteriia; order 2-12-FULL-60-25; family 2-12-FULL-60-25; genus JAGOUA01. The sequence continues at coordinate 46,336 of CAYSAI010000001.1, forward strand.
CGAGGATCGTAACGGCACGTGGAGCGCTCACGCTTGGCACCTGCCACCAGCTTCTATACGCAAACAGTATCGCGCAAAGAAGAAACACACTTCCTGCCAGTCCGAGAACGAGACGTTTTTTGAAGGAACCACGAGCTCGCGACTTCATACGAGGTATGATAGCACAGAAACCTCACCTCACCCCTGCCCCTCTCCTTCGTAAGGAGAGGGGTTTGAGCCCCGTTGGACAGATCGAGAGCAAGGGACACGTCGCGCACAGAGGTTTTTGTGAACGACAAAACGCTCGACCAAACGGCACGAACACACGGTTCATCTCGCCCCACGCCTCGCGCGGAAGCGCCCGCTTCAGTTCTTGCTCAACGTGAACAGGGCTCGTCCCTTTCACCCAACCAAGCCGCTTTGTGATACGAAGCACGTGCGTATCAACAGCAATTGCGGGTAGGCCGAAGGCATACCACAGCACGCAACTCGCCGTTTTTCGACCGACGCCCGCAAGCTCGACCAGTTCTTCCATCGTGCGAGGCACCTCACCCTGATGACGTTCGATGATCTGCTGCCCAAGGAGCTTGAGTGCACGCGCTTTCGACGGAGACAAGCCAACGCTTTTGATGCACTCGCGAATAGCCTCGACATTCGCCGCGGCAAGATCATGAAACGTGGGAAATCGCGCTTTGAGCGTAGGATAGACCTTCATCACCTGTTCATCGCGCGTGCGAGCAGAAAGAAGCGTCGCAATAAGCGTATCTTGCGGCGTCCCGAAGGCGACCATCGCGGGCTCCGTAAACCGTTTCGCGAGGAGAGCTATCACGTCTGCGCGCGCCTGTTTCGTCATATAAGGCTCCGTCCCGTCATATCTGGCGAGGGAGGAATGCCGAGAAGAGCACACACCGTGGGAGCAATATCCGCAAGCATTCCAGAGGGAGGGGTAAAGGAGAGATCGCCGCCGATCACATCTCCGCTCGCCGCTTTTTGCCCTTCAAGTTCTTGCGCGATAATCACGCACGGAACGGGGTTTGTTGAGTGCTCTTTGTCCATCTCTCCTGTCGTGAGATTTGTCACCTCTTCGGCATTGCCATGATCTGCCGTGATCACAAGCGCCCCACCCACTCCAAGCACTGCATCGCTCATCTGTCCGATACACGCATCCATCGCCTCACAGGCGAGTTTTGTCGCTTCTTCGTTCCCTGTATGTCCCACCATGTCTGCATTCGCGAAATTCACCACAATAAACTCATACGAACGCGCAAGCACCTCTTTCACCACACGTTCCGTCACTTCACGAACAGACATATCTGGGGTGAGATCGTACGAAGACACAGCCGGAGACGGAATCATGGCTCGTTCCTCCCCAGGAAACACCGCTTCTTTCATCCCATTCAAAAAAAAGGTCACGTGCGCATATTTTTCTGTTTCAGCGATATGCAGCTGTTTGAATCCCGCTTCTGACACGATACGCGCAAGACATGACTCAATAATATGGGGTGGATACACCACATCGAGGGGCAAATCTTTTTCGTATTCCGTCATCGAGACAAACGCAAGATTTTGGAGATAGGTACGTGGGAACTTCTCAAACGCAGGCAACACGAACGCTTTTGCCAGCTCACGCGCGCGATCTGGACGAAAATTAAAGAAGATAACCGTATCCCCCGCTTCGACCATCGCGACCGGTTTTCCGTTTTTTGTCAGCACCGTCGGCACGAACTGCTCATCATACACCTTTTGCGCGTACGAAGCGGTAATCGCCGCAAGAGGATCACTCGCTTGCGTACCCTCTCCCTTCACGATCGCGTTATACGCTTGTTCGATCCGATCCCACCGATTGTCCCGATCCATCGCGTAGTAACGCCCAGAAAGAGACGCAATCTCTCCCACGCCAAGCTCTTGCATCTTCGCAAGCGTCTCTCCGACAAATCCTTTTGCCGAAGTGTACGCCGTGTCGCGCCCATCTAAAAACGCATGAAGATACACATCCTTCATTCCAAGACGCTTCGCGCATTCGAGAAGCGCGTGGGCGTGTTCTTGCGAAGCATGTACGTTTCCTTGTGAAAGACATCCCATAAGATGCACCTTCTTTTTTGTGGTTTTTGCTCTCTGAATCGCTTGAACAAACAACGGATGCGTGTAGAAACGCTCGGCTTCGATTTCAAGATTAATGCGTGGAAAGCTTTGATAGAACACCCGTCCCGCTCCTATCGTGAGGTGCCCCACCTCGGAATTCCCCATTTCCCCCCAGGAAAGCCCGACGGCCGCCCCAGACGCCTGAACCGTCATCGCAGGATACGCTTGCACTAACTGCTGAAATCTCGGCATTTTTGCTGCTTTAACAGGATTTCCCTCCTCTGAGGGTGCCACGCCAAACCCATCGAGAATAAGAAGAACGACAGGACGATGCGAAGTCATGCGGCCATCGTACTCGCCCATCTCTCGAGGAACAAGCCCAGATGATTGACATACTGCCCTGTTTTTGATAGCTTGCTTCATTCTCCGTGCCCATGGTGGGCCGAAGAACGTCCCTTGAAAGGGAGGATCACATGAACCAGATCGAAACGGCAGCCGTGGAGAGGTATCTCCACAATCTGTCAGAAGGATCGTCGAGGAAGCACGTAGGTCTTCGAGCCTTTGACTTGTTGCGAAGACACATCATGCGCGAGCCGCTCGCAATCACCTACGAATGCTTTGCGCAGCTCATGACGGACGTGCCCATACTAATCGAATGGAAAATGGTCGTGTTCGAGGGTCCGACGGGCGGTCACCACGATGCGCTGCGTGCGTTCCTCGAGCAAGCCTGTCCGTACAGTCAGGAGATCGAAGCAGGGATGATGCGCCTCACCGAGATTCTTCTCTCGAACGAATGGTGGACGTACGAAGACCTCGCTCTCGCTCACAAGGCGCAGAACGAACGCTGGTTTCCCTGCGTAAGCGATGAGAGCGACATGGGTCTACGTCTCCTCCGTCGTCTATCCATCGAAGAGAAGGTGTTCGCCGTCACAAGCGAGAATCAAAGCGAAAACCTCGGGCATCCTTGGTGCGAACTCTTTCTCTTCGCGGAAAAGATCGAGAAGAAGGAAACTTCGTCAAGCAGGGATCTGGTTGATCGTATCGACATGATTCTCGAAACATATTTCCCCGCTGTACTCGATGAGTATCTCGCACGAGGCAATCGGTTGCTCGAAACGACCAGGCCGTGGAAAGAGAACGAGCACGCTCGATGCCTCAAGATTCTCGAGCGCCTCGAAACGCTCCGTCATTTCGTCATGAGTCGCGACAAGGTGGAAAACACATCTTGGCAAGAGCATCATCGACTCATTTCGGAGATGCACCAGTTTCTCACGACGAGGCGCAATCCTGCTCCTGTGCCTCCTCTCGTGGCCACACTTCCGCCAGATCTTCCCGTGTTGTTCACGCCCCATACGGTGGACACCGGAGAAGGATCGGCACCGCGAGCGCAACCCACGATACAGATGGGTTCCTCTGGAGGGTTCAATCCGTTCATTGTGTCAAAAGATGGAATTCCTGTGACAGGAGAAGCGGTGAAGGCTCTCATCACCGCAGAAGAGCTTCATCCGATTCACGCCGTGAACGATAACGGGAAGGTACGTTCCGAGAAGATCTCTTCTCCTGCCGTACAACCTGCTCCTGCCTTGAAGCTCGTTCCTCCGATCACGCCGGATCCAGAGCCCGCCCCGTCGCCTCAGGTGGAACCGGAACCGCCTCCGGTCGTCGAGGAGCCGAAGGTCATGCTCTCCCCCTCCATGGTGTTTGAGGCCATACCGAAGGTGGATCGGACCGATACGCTCAAAGGGGTCTCGGTCGTACAGGTGGAGACGACCACGCGAACGGAAACGCACGTGGTCAAAAGCGAAGCACCGACGAAGCGTGTTTCTGAACCCCCGCCTCCCGTTCCGCTTGAAAAGCAGAGCGTACTCAGTGTTCTCCTTCTCATTGTGGGTATCCTCGTCTTCGTGGGAGCGGTCTTCACCGCCATCAATGAGGCGAGGCATGAACCGATGGCTTCGTCCGATCATCAGCCTTCCGTAACGAGGGTATTGCTTCTGCCCCCCGTGGCGACGGATATCGGCTCGCCCGCAGAAGAGTCGTCGCTCGATCGACGGACGCGTGAGGCGCAGGAACGCCTCGTCCGCGCGAGAGCCGCTCTCCAGCCGCAGGCCTCGTCTTCGCCGCCCGCGCCTCCTCTTCCTCCAGCACTTCCCGCATTGCGAGCCATTCGTCTGCGAGACGTTCCCGGTGTGCAGAATCTGCGTCAGACGTACGTCCTCGAGTACGCCGCGCAAGCCCATCGGATGCAATGCGATCCGCCTCTCACCGCAGATGAGAACGGTGCAATCGATATCTCGCACTGCTTGATTCGCTAGCGCACATCACCTAACCCCTCTCTTGCGTAAGATGAGGGGTATTTGTTTGCAAACAGGACTAGTCCTAACAAAAAAACGCTCGTTTGAGCGATTTTTCATGGTCGGACTAGTGAGATTTGAACTCACGACCTCCTCGTCCCGAACGAGGCGCGCTACCAACTGCGCTATAGTCCGAATCAAAAGAAGCGTAGCGAAAAGGCTTAGATGAAGCAAATTCCTCTTGTACAGAAAACTCCCGTTCTGCTACGCTAAAAGTATTATTCACCCTAACCTCAATGGCGTATGTCTGAAGGAATGAACTGCCCAACCAAGTGTCCGTGTCATAAGATGGTCGCTCTTGGTGTCGTGCTCATTGGTCTTGTGTTCTTGCTTGGGGCTTTGGACGTGGTGAGTGCGTATTTCGTGTCCGTATCTTGGCCAATACTGGTGATTTTGATCGGTTTGAAGAAGATGATGGGCAACAGCATGTGTAAGTGCTGCGAGAAGAAATAATGCGGGATGCTTTGCACCCCCCTTCCCATTTTCCGTCATTCGTGTAGTATAGAGGCACAACTCATGATGGGGACTGGCTTTGCTCATTTGAAGCGAACATCCACCATCTAACGCGTTGAACTATCCTATGAAGGGAACGATTGCTGGCAAGAACGATGAGAAGGGCTTCGGTTTCATCACCCCAGAAGGTATGGAAGACACAAAAGAGAACAACGTGTTCTTTCATGTATCAGGTCTTCTTGAAGGAACGGTGTTCGAAACATTGGAGAAGGGCGCGATGGTAGAATTCGACAAAGAACCTTCGGAAAAAGGAGATCGTGCGGTGCGTGTTACACGCGTCTAAACGAGTCTTTCGTTCCATATCCGATCTCGCAAGGGGTCGGATTTTGGTTTTTTCAGGTGATTGGATGCTTACAAAAAAACACCAGACGAGAGCGTCTGGGCGAGAGAAGATACTACCAACAAACGGTAAGATGATCCCACAGAGAAGGCGGGCCGGGATCAGATCCTGTGCCATGATCAATGCCCTGTTCATGGGTAGCACGGAAGTTTTGGTCCTTCAGTCTTGCGCAGAGCCTGTCTATGATCCAGTCCGTTTCCTCAGCGCTCGGCTCTGGAACCATCGGAAAATTCTTCCAGAAAAAATCATTCCCTGTTCTGAAACTCGTTTTACGCGAGTAGTCGCAGACAATCGAATGCTTGCCAAGGCGAGCGTTGCGTTCGATTTCGGCGTGGATGAGCTTCATCAGGCCATCGAGCGCTTCTGCAAAATACGTTTCCCGTTCCTGCTCACGTTGTATGCGGCGCAGAGCCTGGGTTGTCTCTCTTTTTTGCTGCCCTTCTTCCTCTTCTTCCTTCGCCATGATCGTGAGACGCCGAGCCTCTTCTGCGTTGAATGGACGGTTCGACATGGTATCCTCCGTCAAATATAACAACAGACCCCCCGACAGATGTCGAGGGGTCAGGTCTTCTCTCCCTTCCGACGCTAGTTTGCGTCAGACGAGGGGAGAGGAGGAGGGGAGGCCGTGTGTTCGGCCGTGGCGGGTGCGGGCGCTGGCACGTCGATCAGCTCACGCTCGTCGATGGTTTCCGTGGGAACGGTCATCATCGAGCGAGAAAGCTCTTCGCGTGGATCGCGCCCGTTCGGCCAGCTCGGCAACGAGATCGAACGCTTCGTGAGCGCGATCTCGAGCCGCGTCAGCTCCGTGATCGCGGGGAGCACCCGGTCCGCATAGAACCGTGTCCCTGCCTCGGCGATGGTTTCTGCCGAGGCGTTCGCGTTCGTGAGCTCGTGGTGCCTCACGCGCCAGCGAGCTTCCGCATCGAGGAGCGAGAACTGGTAGCCTTCATAGGCTTCGAGCCAGCTCGCCACCTGTGCGCGATCGTTCGACGGGTCGTTCCAGCCGAGCCGCGTCAGCTCGTCCGCCGATACGCTCCACACGGAGGTCGAGAGCACTCGAGGGTCGATGCCGCTGTTGAGCGACTCCGGCCAAGCGAGCATTCCCATCCCCTCGATGTGCGCGTACTGCGCGAGTCCGGACATCTTCCGGAAGATCGGCTCGACTGTCTCGAGCGAGCGCGTGCGAAGCTGCCCGCGCACTTCCTCGAGACGTAGATACCAGTCGCCCGCCGTCTTGCGACTTGCGAGCTCTTGCTTGAAAGACTCGAGCTGCTGGATAGCAGCCGTCGCCTCTGAGCAAAGCCCGTGCCACTCGATCTGGGCGCCCTTCGCCCCGACGTCGAGCCCGTGCGCCACGAAGTCCTTGACGCCAAGGTTCGCGAGCTGCGTGCACGCGAGATCGTTCCCTGCGGCAGCTTGTGCAGCTACCGAATGGTACGTCTCGAACTCTCGGGGTGCTCGTGCCTTCAGGAGGACGAACATGAGCCCGAGGAACACGGTGAAGGTACGCAGCCCCCACACGATCACTCGTGCGGCAAGGCTGTCGGCCTCGACCAAGCGAAGCGCGGCGAAGCGGGCGAGGAAGCCTTTCGGCTGCTCCCACTCGCTCCGGTGCTCCGTGAGAAAGGCGACGCTCGCGATGCGCGCGAGAGCTGTGTCGCTCACACGTCTGATGCCGGCCTTGCGGTCGGCGGACGTGCGATCGAGCTCGGCGCGGCGAGCAGCGCTCTCCGCATCGAACGCCTCGCGCTCGCGACGGATCTCACGCTCGTACCGACCAACGCGCTCGTTGGCGTCGTGCGTGTCGCGGCGCAGAGCCTCGTACACGCCGCCCGCTCCGCGCTGTCCCGAAGGACCCGTGCCTGCCGACTCGCGCGTCGCTTCGCTGCCGAGGCGGGTGGCCTCAGTGCGCAGGCGCGTGAGCTCGCTCGTTTCGCGCGCCAGCATGTCATTGCGGGCGTGGACACGATCGGCCGTCTCGCGTGTGAGCGAGTCGCGTGCACGAGCGTCCTCCTCGGTGAGGAGTCGGTCCGCGCGCGTACGCTCGGTCGCGTTTGCACGAGCGCGGATCCCCTCTTGCAGCTGCGTCTCACGGCCGCCGATGCGATGTTCGATCTCACTCTCGAAGATCTTGAGCTCGAACGGCACTGTATTGACGACCGCAATCATGAGGAGGATCGCGAACCGCTGCCATACCTGATGGCGGAACCGTGGGTCGCTCCGATAGCGGCCCAGGTGCGCCTGCCAAGCAGTGGCGGTCTGCTTTGCCGTCGGCGCAATGGCCGGCAGCCCTCGCCACGACCGCCATGCATTGCGCAGGCGGAGGAAGAACGAAGGCTTCGGCGCGCCTATCGCGACCGGCGGGGCGATCACCTGCTCACGTGAGCGTGTGTCGATCACGAGGAGCGAGCGGTCGACGACGAGCGTCGCCACCACCATCACGCTCGTGAGAGCGACCACTGCGAGGGTGCTCGAGAGCGCGTACCCGAAGCTCGCGCTCCAGGTGTACACCTCGAAAACTCCCATCACGATGAGCATGCACGTAAGGGCGTGCGTATAGCTCAGCACCCCCTCCGTCATGAGCGGGTTCCGCTCTCCCCACGGGAAGAGGCGGAAGATCCGCGCAAAGAACGTGAGGAAGATCCCCACGAGGTTCCCCACGAAGGAGAACCCCCGATCGACGACGTCCTCGACGGTATTGAACACCTTCGAGAAGAATCGCCAGATCCCTTGGAACATCGGACGCTCGGCGGGTGCCGGCGGCGTCGTTGCCACGGGGGTCGTTCCGCCGCCTACTGCCAATCCTGAATCAGCCATGGTGGCCTCTTTCTGGGGTGGTTATACCCCTCTACAGTCCGTTCCCTATCGAGTCTTCCTTGTCAAGCGCGAGACCATCTCGCCGAAACAAGTGCCCTAGTGTAGCAGAAAAACCAACGTTTGTCAATCTTTGCTTTACATCTGTCAATATCTTCCCTCTGCATTCCATTTTTCATGGAATAAAGAGGCAAGGCGCCGTCTCCCACTCCGTTGTGAGTAAGACGGCCAGACATCAATCATTCACGCATTTCATCTCCGAATACCCCTCCAACGACCACTCCTGGTTCTCCTGGATCACCTCTGCGCACTTTCCAAGAAGGTCTGGTGGATTGCCCTCCCAACCCCCAAACGGCACTCCTTCCAACAAGCGATACAACCGTACGTACGGCACGTATCTCGGCTGATCACTCACTTCCCGTTCCCGCTCACGGTAGGCCGTACGCGCTTCCTCTTCTCCCAAGAATACCGCCGCCTGCCACCACGGATGATTACCGCAACTCGTGTACTGTCCCCACACCAGCACAAACACTCGCGCCTGATTTTCCATGGTACTTCTCCTCTTTCTCTCGATTAAACGCCGCTGGGATATTCCACCCATTGTACGCCCAACCGCTCATGAGCAATCCGCACCCTATCATATGATAAGACGTATTGTCAATATCTTGTTTACAACCAGAAACTTTACACACGAACGACAAGCACCTCGATCTGCGCAGGCCAACGCTCAGGCAGCGGCTCGAGAACCAAGGCTCGTCCTCCGACCCGAGGCAAAACCATCAAGACCTGCGGCCCGTACTCTGCGTGGAGAAAGACAGGCACAAGGGCGGCGATGTTGGTCAAGGCCGGATTCTCAAGCGCCGCTCGTACGAGAGAAGATGCCGAAGCAAGAACGAGGCCTTGCGCCTGTACTTCACGAAGCACCGCGTCGAGGGAAGCATAGGCGGAAGGAACAAACATCGAGACGGAAGACAGCTCTTTCACCCCAGTCTCTTGTCGTAAAAGCGATTCAAGATAGGGATCGATCGAGATGAATCCAGCCGCGCGCAGTTGCTCCGGTGAGAACGAAGGGGTGGATACAGAGTCCATGAGTGGCTTGAGCATAGGAGTCTCCTTGTAGAAGGGCGAAACAATGTTCGCTCCCGAACCTTAACAGACACGACTCGACTTCGGACGATTTACGTACATGATTTGCCTTGTATTCAGCACAGTTTCAAATAATGTGGCTTATCTTGGCAGAATATTTACAGAAGTAAAGTGTTCGTATAGAGTACGTTTTATGTCTATCGATCAGCTCGTTCTTCTCGGACTTAGTCCAGAACACGCCACGATCTACCTCGTCCTCATCGAGCATAGATCTTTGCTTTTAACGGAAATCTCACGAAAAACCTCGTTTCGTCGAGCTCTTTTGTATATCGAGCTTCCCAAAATGGTGGCCTCTGGCCTCGTGGTTCAGTCACCCATGGGAAAGCGCATACACTATGCAGCTGCAGATCCCACCGTCCTCGAACAAAGACTTGAAGCGCAACGACAACGTCTCGAAACGATTCACGGCGCGATACGAACGCTTACCGTTCGATCCGTAGACCGGCCTCGTTTTACCATACGCCAAGGAGAAACCGCTCTCCAAGAAGCCCTTGAAGCCTTCATGCACCGTCTCAAAAAGGACGATGTGTACCTTCGTTTCTCTTCTCGACGTGCCGACGTGAATGTTAAAAAATACATAACCGACGCCTATCATAAAGAAGATGCGCGCAAGTCTCCCGACCATTTTGTGATCACGAGTCAATCCGTTGTTGGTCAATACAACAAGAAACTCACCCGCGCTTCGAAGGTGCTTCCGGATTCAAAAGAAGGTCCCTTCGCCTACAATATAAACGCGTATATGTATCAAGATCGAACGTTATTTGTGGACTATTCCTCCGAAACCGTTTTCGAGGTGCATCATGCCCCGTTTACGGATTTCTTGCGCACGATTTTCAAGAATTTGTACGATCGTCTATAACGAGCATCTCTTTGTAGGAGATCAATGATAGGACTTACGCGTTTGGATCATTCTTCATTCGCGCACTTTCGCGCGATGATACTTTCAACAACGCTTGTCATTGGCGTACCATCTTCGTGTTTTTTCATGAGCGGCTCGTCTGATGAGGAATACTCGACAATCTCCCAATCCTGATAAAAATCTTTCAGCCAACCGTCGTCCGGATAAAAGGCAGTCGGATCTTCCGCTCGGTCCAAGCGCGGTCGATCGCCAATTTTTGTGAATAGATGAACGACGTTGATGCCACCTAGCTTTGTATGCGTCTTCATATCTTTCATGAGGCGTAGCGAAGCCTCTTCTGTGAGAAACTGGAAGATAAGAACAGCGACAATCGCTTCGTAGTCCGCATCGATGGAATAGGTCGACACATCTGCGACTTCGGTCTTTATGTTGAGCCCTCGAGCCTCCGAGATCCGTTGCAGCTTGTCGATTCCGGCTATGGAAATATCGACGGCATTGACCTGAAAACCTTTCTCCGCCAGGTAAATAGCGTGTCTACCATCGCCTGCCCCCAAGTCGAGCACGGAACCGAATGGTAATAACTCGACGAGACGCTTCACGAACGGTTGCGGTTCGCCAAACGCAGAAGCATTTTCCACCTTTCCAAAGAAATGCGCCATGTGCTCTTGGGAGATTTTCATACCGATGAAGCTTATAACAAACACCGAACCCTTGCGAGTTCGAACCTTGTTTGGGTGCCATCGTGGAGGTCGTTCGCACCGCTCTAGCGAATCTGCCACTGTGTTCTTTCATTCCTGACCTGAACCTTTACACAACGATTGGCGCCGGTTAGCATGATTATGCTAATAGTATTTTCAATTTGTATGAATTTTGAATTTCATAAACTAGCTCCAGATAAAGTCAGAGCAAAAATTGAATCGATCATGCAGGATGTTCCTGAAAATAAGCTTCCTTCTGTTATCGCGGATCTCCGTGCTTATGCGCGGCTTAAACAACTAAATGAAGTCTCTTACCGTGATCTGCCGGAAGATATCCGCTACGAGATCGGCACGCGTGATCCAATGGACGTCTTTCTAGATGAGGTCTCGGGCACGGCTGGCGAGCAATGGGACTCGATGCAAGACTTTTACGGACCCGAATGGACATATACAGACGTGAACAAACTGATTGAGGCTCTTGAATCCAGATAATCTCGTCAGCGACATCGCTTACGCAGTCTTCCTTCTTCATATCGTGTGAGCGCCTCCTTCGTCGTCACCCAATTGCGTCCGTCTTTATGAGCCTCAAGTCGACCAGTTCTTGCGAGAAGATTCAGGTGCTTGGCCTCATAGCCCGTTCCTTGACCCAGCTGCGCAAGAGACATATACCGCTCACTCTTTGCCGTTGTCGGTTCGAGTGCTCTGAGATACATATCTAACGAACGTTCAATCGTTTGAGCAATAAACTGAACGAGAGGAGCAAGATCACCTTCATCCGCACGCGACAAAACACGATAATACTTCTTTCGATCGTTTTTTAAGATGATCGTGAGAGGAAAACACTTTCGCATGAGAAGAACATTCATCAGTAAGCGTGATGTTCGACCATTTCCGTCAAAAAACGGATGGATCGCAGCTAATTTATGATGCGCCTGTGAAGCAAGTTCAATTGGATGTATTTTCCGTTCATTCGTGTTCAGCCACGTGACGAGCGCGTGCATCTTTTTGGACACTTCGAGAGCTTCTGGTGGCCGATGCTTTGTCCCCGTAATCATCACGGGTCCATTTCGATACACTCCAGCCCATTCTCGATCGATATCCTGCATGACCAATTGATGGAATTGTCGAATAAGACGTTCGGATAACGTGACGCGATGATCGCGTTCAATGAGTTCATAAAGGTACTCCAAGGCCGCTTGATGGCTTTTTGCTTCAAGATGATCCTTGAGAGGCTTCCCTTTTACCGTCAACCCTTCATTCACAACCAAAAACGTTTCCCTCAATGTCAGGCTATTCCCTTCAATGGCGTTCGTGTTATACGTCATCTCAATCTGAAACTGCTCGCGCAGCTTTTGAACGGCAGATGTGGGAAGTGGACGAAATGTGTTAAGGCGCTTGAGTTTTTCATCAAGACGCTTCTGCATCGATGGCTGGAGGATGGTCATATGCTTAATATGGTTTATATCCTATAAACACTTATACCATATTAATATAATGGCGTCAACTTGACTCATGCTTTATTCAATAACCAAAAACAAAAATCGAACCGTTTCCAGTTCGATTCTCGATGGGGTGGCCAATGGGGCTCGAACCCACAACCACTCGGACCACAACCGAGTGCTCTACCAGTTGAGCTATGGCCACCATGCGCGCGAGACTATACCGTATTCTCGCGAGTTGATCAAGCCCTATTTCTTACTCCACGCATCAAACGCCTTGAGCACCTCAAGCGGAATCGCGAATACGACGGTATTTGACTGATCGCTCGAGATATCGTTGATCGAATTCAGCGTACGCAGATGAAGCGCTCCTGGGCTTGAAGAGAGAATTTCTGCCGCTTGTCGCAGGTTCTCGGCAGCCGCGATTTCTCCTTCAGAACTAATGATCACCGCGCGACGCTCACGCTCTGCCTCGGCCTGTTTGCCGATCGTACGCTGCATATCTTCTGGAAGCGAGATATCCTTCAGCTCAACCCCCTGCACATCGATCCCCCAACTCGTCGTATGTGCCGCGATGAGCTGCATAATACGGTCAGACGCTTGATCGCGCTGCGAAAGAAGCTCGTCGAGCGTCAGCTCACCCACCACGTTACGCATCGTCGTTTGCGCAAGCTGCGAAGCCGCGTTCCACACGTTCTCCACCTCGTTGATCGAACGTCCCGCATCCACAATTTTGTAGTAAATAACCGCGTTTATTTTACACGACACGTTATCCTTCGTAATAGCTTCTTGATACGGTACCTCTACCGCTTTCGTGCGCATGTCTACTTTTGTCATCGATTGAAGCACGGGGATCACGATTCGCCATCCGGGCTCCGCAATGCTGGAAAATTTCCCAAACATATACTTCACGCCACGTTCGTATTGATTCACCTGTCGAATGGATACGAGAAGGAGAATACCCACGATCCAAAACACAGACGTATAGAGGAATTCAATCATAGTACGTTCTTTATAGCGAAAACACGCATAAAAGAAAAGCCCCCTGCACCAAATGGTGCGGGGGTTAGAATCGACCGACGAGAGAGAGCCCACCGAGTGTGGGCACGATCGCAACGCGGCGTGTCGGTCTCGTGAAAAACAGCACCGTACCAACACCGATCGCGACCGCACCAACACCGAGAGATACGCCCGCACTGATTCCTGCGGCGTTTGCGGCACGTTCGGCTCTGCCTGAATCTTGCGAAGACCGATCGAGCGCATCGCCCCTCGCCCACAGCGAGTAGACACCGAACCCAAGGCTCGCTGCACCCACGCTCCAGAGCGTCCACGACAGCACCGGAATCGGACGTGTGTCGCGAACACGAGGACGAACGAGAAGCGCTTGACGATGCCGCACTTCCGCGAGAGCGAGCCTCACTGAATCACGAAAGACTTCCTCCATGAGTACCTCTTGCGATCCGATCGTCGTCGTTGAACGAGCACGGATCTGGGCATGAAGCGGATGTCCTTCGAGAAGACGAAATTCCTCGACTGACACATGAAACATTTGAACAACGGGCGGAACCGGCACAGGAATAGGGAGCGGAACCGGCACAGGAACCGGAACGGGCGTCACCCCATGATGCAGAGCCGCCTCAAGACGAACGATCGCAGGAAGCGCCTGCCGAAGCACCGTATCGTGGTCCGCGCAGGAAGCGATTTGAATCCGGCGGTAGACCGCGAGCGCAGCCGTTGCATCAGGCACTCGTTCGAGAGCGAGCGCTCCGTTGAACAGCAGCGCGCAGGATGGACTTGAATTGAACGCGAGAAGGAAGAGCCGTGATGCCTCGCGCGGACTCCCACTCAACTGCCCCATCGCCGCCTGCGTGTAGCAAGAGGCACGCTGCCTCGGATTTCCTCGAAGGCACGGGTCTTCTTGTGCAAAAGCGAACCCCGGAACGAGACACGCGATACACGTAAGAACGAAAACGAGCTTCTTCATGGCGTTCCTCCTTTTGTTAGGAGCCGAGAAGATGTGGCTATATTAAGCGAAAAATCTTGCTTTTGTCAAGAAAACCCCGCTTTTCAGCGGGGTGGTATTCATGGTGCTCCCAGATGGAATCGAACCATCATCCACAGCTTAGAAGGCTGCTGCACTCTCCGTTGTGCTATGGGAACAGAAAAAGATCACTCTTTGAGCCAATTCTTGATGGTTTTGAGCTCTTCGTCAAGTTCATCCATCGTTGCTCGAAGTCTTTTCGCTCGATGCCATGCTTGATAACCGCTCACAAGCTTCTCGATTGCCACGATAAGCACGATCGCAAGCACGAACTTCCACGCCACTGCCCAAGAGAATACGGGTAGGTCGGAAAGCACCGAAAGTGCCGTTGAAGAGGGAATATACGTAGAAAGATCAAGCACCACACTACGTCCAATGGGTGACGGTAAAGGAATGGTGATGGACTTCGCCTGTTCAAGCCACATCGCCAGTTGAACAAGCTTCGTATAGATGAGCACCAAAAAGACTAAACTTACCGCCGTAGAGAGCACTGTACGTATCGATGAAATCACCTCAACACGCACAGCGTCTTGCACACTTTCACAGAGCAGTTTTTCTCGTTCAAGATGACGAAGCTCAAGCCAGAGAAGCGGCTTTTTTAGGAGAGGCTGACCCTTGAACAGCTCCTGCAACGATTGGAGATCTTTTGAAACGGAGGATAGTGTCATAGATTTAGGCAGGAAACGAGACGCGGTGCGCCCAACGCTCACAGAGCGCGACAAACTCTTTTGGAGGAACACCCTCTTCAGAAGAGGTAAATCGCGGATCTTCTATCTGCATCCCTTGGTCGAGAAGACGTTTGATAATCGCCTGCACGCGCTTCGCTTGATGCAGTTGCCGCACCAGCTCTCCCACGCGCTCTTCAAGACTTGCGAGAGCTGTTTTTATGTGTACCTCTTCTTCAGGCGTTATCGTTCCTTCTAACATGTGCGCAGTATACTGTTGTCGTTGATGAAGTTTTACTTCTCGACGGGCGATCAACGCAATGGTCGGATGCATATCTTGAAAAATCGCCTGTATATACCACCCTTGATGTTGCTCGGCATGAAGCGTTTCGAGGAGTGTTTGTAGGTATTCTTGTGATTCTTCTTGCGAACGGGACACACGATCGTGTCCTATCCGCGCTTCTTCGCCAAGGGCATACGCCTCTCGCGCATCACGAACGAATGCGGCACGCTCAAGCCGCGAAGAAGGTATTGGCGCAAGAACGAGTGCTCCACGATCAAGACACACTCCCGTTGGTTTGAGCTCTTGCGCCTCTGCTACGGAAAGAACACACACCCCTAAAAACCCACGAAGCGTATTGATAAGATCCATCGCTCCGGATTCGAACGCATAGGCAGACCACGTCATACCCTCCTCAAGCGCGAGCTCGTCAAGATGTCGTACCCATGCTGGATGTTGCGCCACCATAAGGCGAAACACCTCAAACACCCGCTGTACCTGTTTATCGAGCATTTTCGTATCCACTCCCCATCGATCTTCGATCGGTGCGGACACGGCGCTGAGTGGACGATGGCACAAATATTGAAGAAGATCGTGATACGCAAACGCCGCTCGCCCTTGCAAATCCCAAGAAAGATGCACAGATCGCGCTTTGATCTCTTCGCGACAGCCTTGCATCCACGAGGAAAAAAGTTTGGCGAGAAACACGTGTACCTCTGGTGAGACCTGATGTATTTTTGTATGAAGCGGAAGTTCGCGCGCAAGCCGAAGCGCAATCGCTGATTCAATCACCCGATAATCCTCATCAGGAATAGTTCTTTTTTCTTGCGAACCAAAGGACATATGAATGAGTGTACACGATTTTCTCTTGATGCGGAACGAGCTTTTTTTCAGGTGCTATCAGTAGGATTTACACGTTTGGATGAGATGGTTCGTCCTGTTGAAGCCCGTGAAACGCTTTATGCACGTCACGAAGTTGTCTGTTGGTGATATGTGTATACACCTGCGTCGTTGTGATTGATGTATGTCCAAGCAAGCTCTGCACACTACGAATATCCGCGCCGTTCATGAGCAAGTCCGTCGCAAACGAATGACGAAGCGTATGCGGCGAAACCTTTTTTGGAATACCTACAGCCGTGGCGTAATGCCGCACGAGACGCTCAATCGAACGTGGCGTGAGTGGACCCGTTTCTCTATTCATGTCTTTGATATCGTTTGGATCGGGCGCGGCGCGATCATGTCGAATGAACAATGCCTCGTTTTCATCATCACGCATGTCGAGATACGCTTTAATACACACACGCGATCGTTCCGAAAGAAACACAATGCGTAACTTATCCCCTTTTCCACGAAGAGACATCTCATCGCGCTTCAAGTTGATCCCTTTTCGTTCGAGCGCCGAAAGTTCGCTCACACGCATACCCGTCGAGAAGAAGAGTTCGAGAATCGCCTTGTCGCGTGCGCGAATAATCGGACGAGCATCAATCGTATCCGGCGCTTTCAATAAACGGTCGAGGTCTTCATGCTCAAGAAAACTCACTTCGCGTGTGCCTTGTTTCGCTAGCTCGATCTTTTCTGGAGAAAAACAGGGTATATCGTGTTTCTGCAAGAACCGTAAGAACGAACGCAAAGCAATGAGATGATAGTTTTGCGTCGATTTACGTAGAGTTCCGTTCTCACGATTTTCAAGTCTGTTCAGATACAAACGAAACTTGTGAATCATATCAAGATCGATCGCATTCGGCGCAGGATCTTTTGCCCAATCACTAAATCGTTCTAAATAAAACGTATAGTTGCGAATAGTGAGCGGCGAACGTCCTTTCTCTATCTCGATATACTCAAGAAACGTTCGAAAATAGGACGAAATCTTTTTCATACACACAGTATCTCACAGAAGCACAAGCGTCGCAAAAGTATGGAACATGGTACATGTCCGGTGAAAAAGTATTCCATACTTTTTCTCTCGTATCAACCATGCTACACTTCTCCCAACGTTATGCCCGCTCCTTCCCATCCACCGCTCTATCGCGTGATTTTTCATGAGGCACTTTCTACGGCGTGGCATCATCCACATCTGTGGGTATTCGCGCTTTTTGCAGGACTTCTCATGACGGGCGGTATGTACGATGTGTTGTTTCGTTCGCTTGGCGAGCTTGGCGTGCAAGCAACGACGCTCCTCGCAGGAACCGACACGTCGTTTGTGCAAAGTTTTCTTCACTGGATGATGCAACCCATGGAAGAGATGTCTGCCATTTTTGGCGTTCTTGGGGTGATCGGTCGTCTTCAAGGTCTTCTTGCTGCGCTGCTTCTCGTTCTTCTCGTGGGAGGCGCATCCGTCATCGCTCAAGGCGCGCTCGTGTATGGTCTTGGCATTCGTCATCGAGGGCAACTCCCGAGCTTCCATGCCTGTCTCACCATAGGCGCGCGCTTTTTTTGGAAAACGGCGTTTCTCAACCTCGTCACTCTAGGCCTTTTGTGGATTTTTCGTACGCTTGTCCTCGCGCCATTTCTTACGCCTCTTGAAGAAACGAGCTGGTTCACCCTCGTGAGTTCCTTCGGAAGTCTTGCTCTCTATATTGTTGCCGTGATCGTTCTCACCTCAACGCACATGCTCGCTCTCACAAGCCTTGTCCTGCAAAAATACGACCCGCTCGAAAGCCTCGCCCGTGGGTTTTTCCAAACCTGTCGTTCGTGGCTCGTTATTCTTGAGTTAGGTGTAGGATTTTTCCTGATCGGCACAGGTCTCTTTCTCGGACTGATGCTTCTCTACATCGTAGCGGGTGTTCCTGTGCTTGTTCTTACTCTTTCTCTTGCCCTGCTTCAAAGCGGTTGGCTTGCCACCCTGTTGAATACCCTCTTTTTTGGAGGAGCGATTGTCGCTGCGCTTCTGTGCGGAACTTTTGCGATCACGATGCAGTACGCCGCATGGAACGGGCTTGGCCTACGCATCGCTCAAGGAACCGCCCTCGCAAAACTGCATCGCTTTTTCAAACATCCTTCTTCTCGCTAACCTATGCCTGCCACTTCCGTTCCACGAGCCACATCCATTGAAGACCTGCTGAAACAAAAAGCTTCTCCCGCAGGAACAGGGACGGGCGTGTCTGGACCACCAAAAGCCCCACCAAAAAAAACGGATGATGAGAAAAATGCGACCGACAAGCTCGGCGAAGCGATGAGCGCGATTGGCATCCGCGAACACGAGAAACTTGCTCAACAAAAAGCGCAATCATCTGGAAAAGAATACATCGCACTCCGAGGCTTCCCTATTGCCCCAGAAGCGCTGGCGATGCTGCCGCGCATTCAAGCAGATAAACTGAAAGCGGTCGTCTTTTTGCGCGTAAAAGACCAAGTTCGCGTCGGAGCGATTGATCTCACGAAAGATGTGGAGCTGCTTGCTGCTGATATCCAAAAGCGCGAGCACGCGGAAGTGGTTATTTATATCATCTCGGAAGATAGTTTTGCGGCAGCGTACAAGCTCTATGATGCGCTTCCGGAAACAAAAGAGGTGATCTACGGCTATCGTATCGAAGAAGCGGATCTCGCGAAGTTTGAAAAAGAGATCACGAACCTCGATGAGCTACGCAAACGTATTCAAGACGTAAACACGACCGATATTCTGACGTTGATTATCGGCGCATCGCTTCGTGCCAACGCCTCTGATATTCACGTCGAGGCAGAGGAATCGCGCGTAAAATTCCGTTTTCGTATTGACGGCCTCTTGCGTGATGCGGCAGACGTGCCTCGTGAGGCATGGAAGCAAATCATCTCGCGTTTGAAGTTGCTCTCTGGCGTAAAAATCAACGTCGAAGATGTACCGCAAGATGGACGTATTACGATCTATCTCACAAACGAAAAGATCGATATTCGTGTGAGCTTTTTGCCAACGGCGTTCGGCGAATCCGTCGTGATGCGTTTACTTCGTCCAAAGGCGATTGCCCTTGAGTTTGATAATCTCGGCGTACGTGGAAAAGCGCTCGAACAGCTCCAAAAACAGATTGAGCGACCAAACGGCATGATTATCACGACGGGTCCGACAGGTTCTGGAAAAACGACCACGCTCTATGCCGTTTTGAAGAAGCTGAACTCGCCAGAGATCAAGATTATTACGCTTGAAGACCCTGTTGAGTACAAGCTTGATGGAATCAACCAAAGCCAGATTGATCATGGAAAAGGCTATGATTTTGGCGCGGGGCTTCGTTCGATTCTTCGTCAAGACCCAGACGTCGTGATGGTGGGAGAAATTCGTGATCTTGAAACGGCCGATATTGCCATTCAAGCAGCCCTCACGGGACACCTCGTGGTCTCCACCATCCACACGAATAGTGCGGCAGGCGCTATTCCGCGCTTCGTTTCGATGGGGGTGAAGCCGTTCCTGCTCTCACCGGCCTTAAACGCCGTGATCGGACAACGTCTCGTACGAAGGCTCTGTCCCGAATGCAAAATTCCTGCAGAACTCTCTCTTTCAAAACGAAAACAGGTGATGAGTATCTTAAAAGCGCTCTCTCCCGCGTCTGGCGTGACGCTCGATCTTGAAAAACTCACCTTTTTTGATGCAGGAAAAAATCCCTCGTGCATAAAATGCGCTGGTGCCGGTTTTAAGGGTCGTGTTGGTATCTACGAGATTTTTACCATCACGCCAAAAGTTGAGGAAATGATTTTGAAAGGGACTTCAACGGAATTCGATATTGAGCAAGTCGCGATCGCGGACGGCATGATCACCATGGCGCAAGACGGCCTCTTGAAAGCGCTCGACGGTCTCACGAACGTCGACGAAGTCCTCGCCGTGGCAAATATAGACACGACAGAAGATACGTTCACCACCGCAGCAACCGCGCCCCATCCACCTGCGGAACAATCTCTAGGCGAAGCACCTGCGTTGCCTCAAGAAAAAGCTCTTTCGTAAGACGTTCCGGCCACTCAATACACACGATCGTGTGCGCTTCTTCGAGCTCTTCCGCAAGATTCAGCACGCGAGCATCTTCTGGCGATTCGAGACGATACGCGTCAATATGCAGCACGCGCTTGAGCTGTGTATGATCAACGGAATATGCTCGCATGAGCGCAAACGTAGGGCTTTTTACCTGAACGGTTCCGCCAAGCGCTTGCACAAGCACCTGCACGAACGTTGTTTTCCCTGCGCCAAGCGGTCCGCTTAACAAAAGGACGGTGCCCGGCGTGAGAACGGGCAGAATATGCGTTTGGATGAACGGCATCCACTCATGAAGCGTGCAGAGCGTGGTCATGTCTTTTGCAAGCGCGTAAGGCTGTAGGTATCGGCACCATCTTCCATCATCCACCCAAGAGCTGCGAGCTCTTCGCGTAAACGGTCTGAAGCTGCCCAGTCTTTGCTCTGGCGTGCCTGCAAACGCGCTTCGGCGAGCAGGCGAACAGGTTCAGGGATGGAGAGCTCCTCCTGCCTCCATGTGGACACACCGAGACCAAGCACCGCATCCATCGCAAGAAGCGTGGCTCTTTTACATGAAACGTTCGTCTCGTTTTTGAGCATGTCCCACATCACGGCGAGCGCTTTCGGCATGTTCAAATCTTCTTCGATCGCCTCACGAAACGCTTGCATGCAAGATGCGTCTATCTCATCACCCATGGGCAAGGCGAGGTATCGTTTTTTCAGTTTATCGAGCGCATGTACCGCTCCTTCCAGCGCTTCCCACGTAAAATTCAGCTTTGAACGATAGTGCGCTCCAAGCACAAATACCTTGTACGCCATCGGATCGACACGCCGCTCGACAAGATCGTGAAGCGTATACCCATTTCCAAGCGATTTTCCCATACGACCACCATCTACCGTCAAAAACTCATGGTGCACCCAAACGCGCGCGAGAGGCGTGCCGTCATGTGCCTCGCTTTGTGCGATCTCGTTTTCATGATGGATGGCGATATGATCAACGCCTCCCGTATGAATATCGAACGGTTGCCCAAGATATTTGACCGACATAGCAGAACACTCGATATGCCAGCCAGGAAACCCCACTCCCCAAGGACTGTCCCATTCCATCTGTCGCGTTTCGTGCATAGGCGAGAGTTTCCACAGCGCGAAATCTGCTGGATGCCGTTTCTCATTGTGCACCTCGACGCGTGCACCTGCCTCTTTTTCGTCTAATTTCTGTCTCGAAAGCGCGCCGTACGCAGGAAACGTGCTCGTATCAAAATACACACCGTCAGACGTACGATAGGCATGCCCATCCCGTTCAAGGGTCTGCACAAGCTCGATCTGTTCCGCGATATGGTCGGTCGCACGAGGCAAAATCATGGGCATGGTAAGAGCAAACGCCTCGAGCCCTTCCATAAAAGCCCGCTCATAACATTTTGCGATGTCCCACGCCGTGATACCTGTTTTTTGTGCCTCGCGTTCCATTTTGTCTTCGCCCGTATCCGTATCATTCACAAGATGCCCTACATCGGTGATATTCACCACATGTTTGACGACATATCCAGAGAGGACAAGCGCGCGACGAAGAACATCATCATTGATATACTTGCGCCAATTTCCAAGCGTGAGCTCCCCGTACACCGTGGGTCCACACGCATACATGCCGACAGCTGGCGGATGAAGCGGAGAAAAGACCTCGAGCGATCGCGATCGCGTATTCCAAAGACGAAGCATAGATAGAAAAAACAGTAGCAACAGACCGCCTATGGATCAAGAGAGGGTAAGATCACTCGAATACCCGAACGGTCGCCGCACAAATACAAGAAAAAGCAGAGGTGCGAGCATCCAAAAGGTGGTCCCCCACTCCCCAACGAACACCGCACGAAGACGAGGCGTCCATTCACTCACGACGTTCGCTGGTAGAAGATGCGCTACAAGAGACACGGCGAGGCCCACCTGCAAGATGGCAAGAAAAATCGCCTCCCACCACGTGCCTGCTTCACGCCCAAGCGGCTGAATATGAGGTGTTCGTCGAAAAAGAAACGCTCCTGCAAGAAAAAAGAGTCCGAACCAGAGCACCGCGAGCGTAGGGCTCGGCGGAAGGGTGAGCCAATGGTTCAAGCGCGGCACAAGAGGAAGATGCTGCGCAAGCACATACGCCACGTACATCGCGAGAAGCGGTACGATCGAACGATCCCGCCCCGTAGTGAGACCGTACACCACACATACAAGCGCAAGCGCTGTCAGTACGACGACGTCGCGCGGAACGGCATAGCCAACAGAAGAAAGGAACGCGAGCACATCGGGCATATGCGTACATGATAGCATCTCAGCCACACGATACATACCTCTTTATGTATCGTGTGACGTCTAACGCATGACGATCACAAACGACACAGGAGCGAACGAATCTATACGCGTTTCTTGCTCGCGAAAACGTGTCATCACACCGGTTGAGGGACCACCATCTAAGTTCAACACCCGCTCGAATGCGATCGGCAGCGCCTCTAAAAGAAGTCCAAGCTGATAGAGCGTAACCGTTTCTTGTGGCACAATGCCGACGTACCACGTCCCTGCTGTATCTGTCGCGAGAAACGTTCGCCTCGCATAGTTGCCCGTTTCTTGTAAGAACGCTCGTTTTCCTTCAAGAAATATCCACGGAAAGGATTGGAGCGCATCGGATCGCATGCGCGAGGTGGTCGTTTGACCGGCAAGCAGCTTCGGATGCGTTCCCAACATCGCGATGCCACTTTTTTCTGGCGAAAAGCGGCGTTTTCCCCACGGCGCGCCTCCTGCGAACACCCATCCAGACGGCAAACCATCTTCATGAAAATAGCCCGCATTCAGAACCATCTTCGCAGAACGCTCCTGTTCCGCCCATCGTCCCAAAAGTTTTGCTTCCGTAGACGTGGCGATGGTCCATGTACGCTCCGTCGAAGAGGAAAAACGCCACAACAACACGCGTGCACCCACGCCGGACGCGGCGACTCGGGTGTCGAGCGTTTCCACCCCTTCATCCACGTTCGTCCAACGAAATGAATCGCTCTTCGTTATTTCAGGCGCGGATGAGAGCGGCTTTGGTTCTCCCTCCCATGCCACAGGCACGGTACACCCAGCCCCCATCGCGAGCAGCACAAACACGAACGCCCCAACCATAGCGAAACGTTGGGGCGCGGTGTTCTTAACTTTGAAGCAGCTTTTTTTGGATGGCATGAATGAGTTTTTTCGCATCAACGATTTCTTGCGTGCCCGCATCCATATCACGAATAATCGCCGTTCCATCGAGTACCTCTTTTTGCCCAATCACGATCGCCCATTTCGCGCCCAGCTTATTCGCTAGCTCCATTTGTGTCTTAATAGACGATTTTGAGAGCGCCTCACCCACCTTGATACCCGCCTGACGAAACTCTTCGAACAGAGCGAGGGCGCGCTTGCGACCCATATCCCCGAGCTGTGCGAGAAACACCTCTACGCGCGTAGGCTCTTGAACGACGGCACGGTCTCGCACACGCGAAAGCAATCGATCAAGACCGAAGGCAAGCCCAGCCGCCGGCGTAGGACGCCCACCAAGCAGTTCAAGCAATCCATCAAAGCGACCACCTCCAGCAATCGCGCTTTGCGCCAGATCCTGATCATCGCTCGTGGCAAACAGCTCGAACACCGTTTTTGTATAGTAGTCAAGACCACGCACGAGGTAAGGGTCAAGCTCATACGGGACGCCAAGCTCATCCAGATACTCGAGCACGCGGGTAAAATGCACGCGCGAAGGCTCGTCGAGCCAATCCACCATTTGTGGCGCTTCCGCCTTTAATTCTTGCATTCCCGGTTCTTTCGAATCGAGCAGTCGCAAAGGATTTTTGAGTAACCGCTTTTTATCTTCCTCCGAAAGCTTACTTCGTTTCGAGCGGAAGTACGTGACAAGCGCATTTTTATAGTTTGTTCGTGATTCTGGCGTTCCAATCGAGTTGATTTTCACGATCGAATCAATGCCGAGCTCTTTCGCGACAAGATACGCGATCAAAATAAGTTGTGCATCTACAATCGGGTCTTCCTCGCCCACACACTCAAGCCCCGCTTGATAGAACTGACGAAAACGCCCCGCCTGCGGACGTTCGTAACGGAACATCGGCCCCGTGTACCAAAGCTTTACGGGTTGCGGCTGATTCAACATACCGTGCTGAATGAACGCGCGCGCGATCGATGCCGTGCCTTCCGGACGGAGAGATACGGATTCGCCTCCGGGCGTCTCCCATGTATACATTTCTTTCTCAACAATATCTGTGGCTTTGCCAACGCTTCGCACGAAAAGGGCTGTTTCTTCCACGATAGGCGTCTCAATTTCGTTGAATCCATATGCGGAAGCAATACGTTCGATCACACGTTGAATATGTCGCATGTGCACAAGATCGTGCGGCAATACATCGCGCATACCTCGCAAAAGAGCGATCGGTTGCACCTGTTTTTTTGGAGCGGGCAGCGTCGCAGGCTTCGCTGCGGCAGCTTTTTTTGGATCTTTTTTATTAAATGGCATAGAAAAAGGGGTGAGAGTAGGCGGAGCGTAGCAAGAAACAGAGGATCTAGCAATCTACCGTAGTGTTTTCAAGTCATTTACCTGCTCGGCACGGGATAATTTGGGACTGCTGTGAGCACACCCCATCGATTCACCGGCCAACCGCGTAACCAAGCGCGACCGATGAGTTCATCGCGAGTAATGGGACCGAAATAGCGAGAATCGAAGCTCGCTCGACGATTATCCCCCATCACAAAATATTGATCATCCGCAAGCGTGACAGGACGCATATTCATCGCTTCTCGATCTTGTTTCGGAAGCTCGGTTGGATCAAAATACCCAGATTCGTCAAGAATCCATCCAGTAAGATGGTCCTTCGTAAACACTTTTACCTGTCCTTGAATAATCTCAACCGTTTCACCCGGTAATCCAACCACGCGCTTAATGAAGTATTTATCTGGATCGGTTGGTGGGTGCAGCACGACTACCTCTCCGCGCTTTGGCTCGTTAAATCGGTAGGAAATCTCGTCAATAATAAGATATTCGCGATCAAAATAGGTTGGCTCCATGCTCTTTCCTTCGACTTTGAACGGATTTGCAATAAACAGGCGAATTGGAATGACAATGACGAGCGTCATCACAATCACCTGAAGAATTTCCTGCCAACGTGAAGAGTCGCGTATTTCTTCCTCTAAAGGGGCTTTTTCAGAAGGAATAGCATTTGACAGAGGCGAAAATGGAGCGTCAGACATGGCGTATAGACTACCGCGCGCGACGCACCTTGTCGAGCGCTTCGGCTTCATCATGCGCCCAGAGCAGATGCGGCTCTTTCCGAAACCACGTCATCTGACGACGTACGTACTGCCATGTATCGCGAAGAACAAGACTGATGCACTGCGTCCCTACGTCAGAAGGATGCGACAGAAGGCCATCACGAATCGCTCGAAACCCAATACTCGTCATAAGCGGTGCATCTGGCGAAACACCTCGCTCAAGAAGCGCGCGCACTTCGTCCACCCATCCACGAGCGAACTGCTCTTGAATCGTGTGTGCGACGCGCGCACGAAGCGTTTCTGGCTCGTGATGGATCGCGAGCTTCTGCCATGTATACGGCGTTGGTTCACGGGTAGGTTCAAGTGACACGCCAGAACGTAAACGCTCAAGCGCGCGCAGCACACGATGCGGATTACGTAGATCGAGCTTCGCGCCAAGTGAGGCGTCAAACGCAAGAAGCTGCTTCACACGCTGCATTTCTGAAAGCGCGAGGAGCTCTGCACGAAGCGACCTGTCAGGTGCGCCAGAAAACACATACCCTTCTGTGAGCGCTCGTACATACAAACCCGTGCCTCCCACCACGATCGGCATATGTCCACGCGCGAGAATTTCTTTGATCTGTTCGTGTGCGGCCGTACACCATCGCGATACCGTCCACACCTCATCTGGAGCGCTCACAGCAAAAAGATGGTGCGGAACGCTCGCACGCATTTCTTCCGAAGGAACACCCGTACCGATCGGTGCATCAAGGTAGAGCTGCCGCGCATCCGCATTGATAATCTCTCCATGAAATTCCTGCGCAAGCTTGAGACTAAGCGCTGTTTTTCCGGAAGATGTTGGACCCGTAATACACAAGAGTTTCATACGAGTTGCACTTCCAGCACCCACGTTTTTGCGTGCGTGATACGTACAGGAAGCATCTTTCCCACGAGAGATATGTCGCTACTTGGAAAGCGACAGATTTTCATCTCACGATTCGTGCCCGTCGCAAGCCCGTGCTCGACACGCTCGACGAGCATCTCGTTTTCCGTTCCCACGTACGCCTCGTTTTTGCGAAGCGATGTCTCTTCCATCAACTCTTGCATCCGATCCCACCGCGCGCGCTTCTCCTCTCGTGAGACATCATCCGGAAAGAGCTTCACAGCAAGCGTTCCCGAACGCGGCGAGTATTGCGCATTATACGAAATATCGAAGTCTACGTCGCGATAGAGTGAAAGCGTTTCTTCAAATTGAGACGCTGTTTCTTGCGAAAAACCAACGATAACGTCCGTTCCAAGGGCGATATTCGGTAGGCGAGCCTTGATTTTTCGCACAATCTCGAGATATTGCTCACGCGTGTACTTCCGATTCATCTTGCGAAGCACGTCCGTACTTCCAGATTGCACGGGCAAGTGCAGGTAGTTCACCTGCTTCGGCAGGGCGAGCGCGTCGATCACCTCGTCCGTCATCGAAAGCGGGTGCGCCGCCGTCCAATGGAGACGCTTCAATCCCTCCAGTTGATTCACCTCCCACAAAAGCGCGGCGAAATGATCTTTGTAAGGATTCTCTTTCGAAAAAGAGTCTGGATCAGACGCTTTAAACGAGTTCACCGTCTGTCCAAGCAACGTGATCTCAAGAATACCGTGCGCGACAAGCTCCTGGCACTCTTCAAGAATATCTTTTGCTGGGCGATTGCGTTCCATGCCACGCGCATACGGCACCACGCAATACGTGCAAAACTTGTTGCATCCCGTTTGAATGGTCACATACGCCTGCACCGACGGTGCACGTACGGGATGGATTTTGAGATAATCCTGTTCGATCGAATCCGAATTTACCAGATCCGGCCGAAGTTCCGCGATCCACTTCGGAAGATGCACCATGTCCGGCGTTGGAAAGTAGAGGTCGGTCGCCGGCAAGCGCTTGCGAAACTCCCCTTTTTTGTCGCGTCCTGGCATGCAACCCGTCACGGCCACGATCATGTTCGGCTTGGTTTTTTTGTAATTCAGGTACTTTTCTTGCGAACCAAACACCCGATCTTCCGCCGATTGCCGCACGCTGCAGGTGTTTACAAGAATCAAATCCGCCACACTTTCCTCCTCCGTAGAGGCAAAACCAAGCGATCCAAGGAGGCTCGCGATGCGCTCAGAATCGTTTTTATTCATCTGACAGCCATACGTCGTGATATGAAAGAGAGGGGAACTCATACCCTGTATTCAACGTCTTTCTTGACTTTTTGGCAAATTTATGCTAAAATCCGCTTACTTATGAATGAAATATCCCCTGCAGTTCCTCCACGATCTGGTGTGATCCCTGGAGCCATTATTCTCGGTCTTGCTCTTGTTATTGGTCTCGGATCGCTTGCGTGGCAAAAATATGACGAATCTCGTCTCGTGAACCAAGCGCTTACCGTGAGTGGTCGAGCTGTGAAAGTCATCACCGCTGACACCCTCAAGTGGTCGCTCACATTGAACCGCTATGGCTCGAGCACGTCTACGGAAAAAAGCTTGAACCGTGACCTCGATGGCGATGTCGAATTTATGAAGCAAGAGCTCGCAACAGCAGGAGCGAAAGACATTACGGTGAGCCGTCAGCCCTCGCGTTTTTATGGAGGATATTGCCCAGATCAGGGATATTACAACGAGGTTACACGAATGAGTGCGCCTATAGAACCGATGCCAATCACCCTTCCCATGCCTCCTACCCCTCCATCTTGTGGCGGTGGAAGCGTCACCCAAACCATGGTGTTTGAAATGAAAGAAGCGGAAAAAGGCAATACGCTGAGCGGTAGCCTGCCGGAACATCTTCGCACGCGCGGCGTAAATGTCAACGAAAACCGCATGGAATTCTCCGTGTCGGATGATGAACCGCTTCGTCAAGAACTTCTCGGCAAGGCGATGGAAAACGCTCGTGAAAAAGCCGAGAGCATCGCTCCAAAGCGCGTTGGAAAAGTGATACGTACCATGGAAGATCAGCTCTATTTTACCCCAACAGGCTCTACGAACAGTTACGGCTACGGTGATGAAACAAGTTCACTTCAAAAGAAAGCAACGCTTTCCTTGAGCGTGACGTTCACCTTAAAGTAAGTCAAAAAAAATAACGCTTGTCGCAACGAGCGTTATTTTGTTTCTTCTACAATTCATCTTCGATTTCCAGCAGCCGGTTGTATTTCTCCACACGTTCTGAACGGCTCAGCGAGCCTGTTTTGATAAATTCCGATCCACACGCGACCGCAAGATCGGCGATAAACGTATCCGATGTTTCTCCGGAACGATGCGAGATCGAGGTTTTCCACCCCGCTTCGTGTGCCATCGTGATCGCGCGCACCGCTTCTGTAAGCGTACCAATCTGGTTCACTTTCACAAGAATCGTATTCGCTGCCTGCTCTTTGATCGCGCGCTCGAGACGCTCCACGTTCGTCACGAGAAAATCATCTCCTACCACCGCGCTTCCTTTTTTCATGAGAGGAAACGCTTGCTTCCACGCCTGCCAGTCATCCTCCGCGAACGGATCTTCAATCGATACAAAGGGAAATGCCGCTTGCCACGCGAGATATCTCTTCAAAAGTTCTTGCGCGGTATAGCTTTTTCCTTCCGTACGAAACACGTAGAGCTTCTTTTTTGCATCATAAAATTCAGAACTCGCGACATCTACCGCAAGCCCAACCTGCGTTTTTGGCGTATATCCCGTTTTTTTGATCGCCTTGATCAATAAAGTGAACGCGTGTTCCGCATTCGGAAGACGCGGGGCGAACCCCCCTTCATCTCCTACGGTCGTCGCGAAGCCTTCGTCTGCAAGCAGGCCTCGAAGGGTAGCGAAAATTTCCGCTCCTGCACGCAAACGCGCGGAAAAGGTGGGCATTTTTGGGACGATCATGCATTCCTGCACGTCCATCGACCAATGCGCGTGCGCCCCACCGTTCAACACGTTCATCGTCGGCATCGGAAGCGATGGCGCATGAGGAAAATCAAACGTCTCACGAAGAGACTTCCAGAGCGGTAAACGCCGCTCTGATGATGCCGCGCGTGCGCACGCAAGCGACACGGCGAGAATCGCGTTCGCTCCAAGACGTTTTTTATTGGATGTGCCATCAAGTTCGATCATGGTTTCATCAAGATCTTCCTGATGAAACGCATTTTTTCCAAGAAGGGCTGGCGCGATCACGTCATCAACGTGCTTCACCGCTTTCAAAACGCCTTTTCCTCCAAAACGTTTTCCCCCATCACGAAGCTCGCACGCTTCATGCGAACCAGTCGAGGCGCCAGATGGCACATACGCGCTCGCGCTCGCTCCTGAACGAAGGGTAACATACGCCGCGACGGTAGGGTTTCCACGCGAGTCGAGAATTTCACGTCCACGCACCGAAGCTATGTTGGAAGAGGAAAAGAACATACGTGTTTGGAGTATAGCACAAAACAAAAAGCCCAACGAAATGTTGAGGCTAGAGAAAGCTTCCCATCACACCCGTGATTTCCTCGTGAAGCGCGAGAACGACACGACGCGTCGCTTCTTGATACGGCTCACCCTCGAGACGTTCGGGATACGTCACCCCGCTCGAAGAGTTGATAAGAAAGCGATGTCTCGCCGCCGTGACCACGCGCGGGACACCCCCTCCTTGCTTGCCGACACCCGGAATGAGTAACGGAATATTCTGCGCAACTCCTCGCACACGCGTAATCTCTGGAGGATACGTCGCTCCTACCACCAAACCGCAGTTTCCCTCTTGGTTCCACACGTCGTTCACGGCGCGAGCGATGTGCAGATGAAGCGGCGATGGTGTTCCCGTTGTGAGATTCATCACAGGCAGATCCTGAAACTCCCCCGCTCCCGGATTCGACGTACGGCAGAGGACGAACACACCTTTATCTTTCCTTCGCAAGAATGGCTCGTTCGCTTCGCGTCCGAGATACGGATGAACGGTGGTCGCGTCCGCATGGTACAGATTGAACAGCTCTTCGGCGTATGCCTCATTCGTATCACCGATGTCACCGCGTTTCCCATCGAGAATCAGCGTTGCCTCGGGAGCGAAGTGATGGAATCTCTCCATGACATGCTGAAGTGCGTAGAGCCCTTCCTGTCCCAAACGTTCGAAAAAGGCCATGTTCGGCTTGTAGGCAGCTGCCACATCCGCCGTCGAATACACGATATTCTGGATGAAGTCTTCGATCGCATGCCGCACGAGCTGATGCCCTCGTCCGACTCGTTCGTAGATTTTCTCCATGTCTGGATCGAGACCGATACATACATACCGCCCCTTCGCCCACGAAGCTTCGAGCTTTCTTACGAATTCGCTCGTCATTACGAACCTCCTTTACAAGCAACCGCCTATCGGTTGGTAGCAAAAGCCTGCGCTTTCTCTCGATAAAAGGCAAGGGATATGCAAAGATAGCCCTTTCTGTGGTATGCTACAAGTACTATGCCTTTTCGATCTAATGAAGCTCGTTTCGATGCTCCAGGAAGTGGTTCAATCGATCTTGAAATCGCAGACCAAGAACAAAAGTCTCAAAAACCTCCTTCAACAACTACGGAGGCGTCGGGCGTGCATCGAATTCCTCAGCAAGACCACGGAAGAGTACGAAACCATCTTGATACTCTCATGACGGCACATTCACCTGATGAGGCAGATGAAGAAGCTCGAGCTAGCCTTGATACCGGTATGTATCAAGAAGAAGCCCGTGCTGGAGGAGATCAAGAAGCACGCGTGCAAGAAGAGGCTCGTCTGCAAGCACATATTGACGCCGCGCGAAAAGAGCTCGATCAGCTTCGCAAACAGAGACAAAGCGGGTTTTTCTCGCGATGGACAGGGGAAAGTGCGCAAGAAACGGTTCTCGCAAAACGTATTTCCGAATACGAAAAACGAGCCTTATAAAGCGCGGCATAGCAGCAAGTAGCCCCCCCCTATTTCGCCCTCTCTACGTACTCGTCCGTTTCCGTATTCACGACAATACTTTCGCCTGATTTGATAAACAGCGGCACACGCACTTTGATTCCCCCCTCGACGATCGCCTCTTTAAACATATTTCCTCCGCTAACGGTATTTCCTGCGGACGCTTCAGGTGCTTCCACGACTTTGAGTGTGAGTTTTCGAGGGATTTCAATCGCGATAGGACGGTTGTCATACACTGCCATATGAATTTCGAGGCCTTCGCGTAGGTATTTGCTTTGTTCGCCAATCTCGTCGTCTGACATCGTATATTGTTCGTAACTTCCGTTATCCATAAACGTATAGCCCGTTGTATCGTGGTACAGATATTGCATGTTACGATGGTCAACCTCCACAATATCTACGGATTCGGACGTTTTATTCGTCACTTCAAGCACCTTCCCACTTTGGAGGTTTTTCTGACGCGAACGCACGAAGGCCGCTCCTTTTCCTGGATTAATGTGTTGAAATTCGACGATTAACCACAGCCCTTGCTCGTTTTTGATGACGACGCCTTTTTTGATATCAGAGGGAGATGCCATAGATGCGCGTATGCTCCCAAAAAGACGCCGTGCGGTCAATGGAGGTGACTTAAGACAGCGTCAATCCGAGACGTTCTGGATATTGAATCACATCTTTCACCGCTTTTAAAAAAGTTTCGACGTCTTGTAAATGATTGCGCGTGATGTCAAAAAGCTCTTCAGGTTGAATATTTGCATAAAAATGCGTCAACCTATTTCGATATCCTGCCATAGATACGAGTGCATGATCCGCGAAAGCTTGATCAACCAAACCGACTTCTCCGCATTTTTTTGCCATTCGCTTGTATTCCGTTTCTCGCGCTCCGGGAATGCGTGCCAAGATATGGCTCGTAATGTTAAAAACACCCTCTAAGGCTAGTCGCAAATGATGGTGAACACGATCAAGAATCTCTGGCTTAGAAAACTCCTCTAATGACAGCTGGGACCAACGACCGAGCTCTGCAATATTTTTTTGGATACCGTCAACACGCGGTTGCAAGGATTCGCGTTGAAGAGATGGGGCAGTCATACGCGCTCTAAGATAGTACGATCCATCTCTTGAAGCAAGGGAGCAAAATCTGCTGCGCGCTCCATGATCAAAGCTTCGAGGTTCGCACGGATATTCGGCGCACGATCGAAGAGGACCACGCCCTGCTTGACCACATGCCCCTTCAATTCCAAAGAAACGTCTTCTTGTAAAAAAACAATATCCACGATCGGCTCGATCTCATGACGTCCAATCACATCGGTCAAAATATCGTAAAGGACCACATAGCGCTCTTGTTTTTGCCGAATATCCCGCAAGATCTCTGGGTCGTCCAAGACAACAGCAAAATCCACATCACTTGCTGAAGACGCGTATCCAGTGGCATGGGATCCAAATAGATAGAGAGCGCAAACATGCGCCTCCACAAGGCGTTGCTCGTCCTCTACAGAAAGAGTAAACCGCATACGATCATCTTGACCTCTACGCAAACTACACGCAAGACGAAGATCAATGGAGGTGATGGAATGGTAAAAACCATGCTATAATCTTCATCATATGTTTCGATTTGATCAACCAAAACCAACAGCACAAGAAAATTCCCCCAAGCCCCCTGAACGCTTTGATAAACCAATTATCTACCCAGCGGATCTAAACAGAGGCGTTTACCATCCAGAGCGTGGTGCGGCAAGAGAAAGGCTGCAACAATTGGATAGTACCTTCAGCACTCCAAAAACCGCTGAGGCAAATACCTCCAAACGTCCTGACGCAAGACTGGAAAACTTGAACACAGTGCTTAAAACAGTAGATATGCTTTTGAAAGCGAAGAAGGGTGAAATCGATAGAATGAAAGAACATATACAAAAAACAGAGGCGCGTGCCGAAGGAGAACGTCTTGAGCTTCTTGAAGCGAAGAGGCAGGTAGCAGAGCTAGGCGCTGTTTCATCCTTCTTTGGAAAACTTGGGATGAAAAGCGACAAAAGAACTCTCGCAGAACAGCGCGTCACCATGCTTCAAGCAAGGCTCGATGTAAAGCCAGAAGAATCTCCTGCTGCTCGACTAACGAAGCTTGAAAATGAGGAAATACAACTTCTGCAACAACGAGCAAACCTTCATATACAGATCGATGGATAAGATCAAAAGCCCGGCGTTCGCCGGGGTCAGAACTCTTTCAGAGATACGCGCCCTGCCCAGCAAGCACCCTCCGCGCTTGAGCGAGTGCTCGCGCGATGTCAGCTTGTACGCAAGCGGCTTCTTCCTGCTGATCGGTATCGAGCATCGGCAGACTGTTTGCGAGCGTTCCTGCGCGCTCTGTTTCACGCACGAGAAGCTTCGCAAGCTTCGTGAGATCATGTACCGCGTGCGCTCGACGCAGCGCCGTTGCAGCACGACTCAGCGTTTGAAGTGTTCGCGCAACCTCGAGACGGCGAGCGACATGTTCCACGTGTTTCGCATCGATGACTTCCGTGAAAAGCGTTTGTTACTTGATAGACGCAAGCACACCTTGGACATACGCGGGCCATTCCACCGCACGAATTCCCTTCGCCATGCCCATATGCACCCAACGAAGTATCTGCTCCTCTGAAAATCGCCCCATGAGACGCGCCGTCGCAACCGCAGATTGGTACGGAAGTACGGCATGCTGCTTCCCCGTTCGATCAGGCGCACCCAAGACGGCGAGCATGCGGATCGACTTCGGCAGTGAGGCGAACGCGATTGCATCACCCAAACGATCTGCCGAAATACCGATCGTACTCGCGAACTTCTTCCTCGTGAGCTTCGCATTAAGCCGTTTTTGTCGAGCAAACTGCCCCGCATATGCCAGCGCCGCTTCCGGCGGCGAAGGTGGCACGTAGATGTTTTCCGCAAGCTGATCCTGCAGAATCTCATCCGGATCTGGATTCACCGTTACGTAGGCAAGGATCGACGGCGCATCTTGATAATACGGGAGTGTGGACGGATGGTTTGACCAACAACCAAGCGGTCCAACGATCTGTGCCTCTCGACAGAGATCACACCCAGCTTTCAATAACACGTGATGCGCTTCTACACGACGATGCCCTGCAACAATCAGATCGTACACCGATCCAGAACCAAGACGCTGCGGATCGATGGTTGCGTACGTATGTTCTTCAAGCACGGCGAGATGCCGCAATGCTCGCTCACGCGACAGATAGCGCGCAACACGAATCTGCTGCAACATACCTCGTCCAGCGATGCTGTTCGCTAAACATTCGAGCGGATCGCGTTCGATGACCCTGCGCATTTGCGGCAGGGCGACGAGTGGTAAAACTGGAATCAACCCTGTGAAGGAGCGCTCCAGTTCATGAGATGTTCCATCCATGAGATGACCTCCGTGGCTCCATCATGCGAGACGTTCATGCGCTTGGCAAACCGAACCGTTCTCGTGCAGAAAACGGAAGAATATCCGTGATGGAAGACGCATCTGCGAGCAACATCACGAGACGCTCAACGCCAAACGCAATTCCAGCCGCGTTTCCCATGCGAGGAAGGCTCTGCAAAAACGCCTCATCGAGCGCCCATGTGGGTTTTCCGAGTGAAGCCCGAAGCGCGCGCTCTTCTTCGAAGCGGGTACGTTGTTCCTGCTCATCCGCAAGTTCAGCGAAGCCGTTTGCAAGCTCAAGATCGCCGATGTACAGCTCGGTGCGAAGCGCAAAACGCGTATTTTGTGGGTCTTTGCGTGCAAGCGCGGCCATCGAAACGGGGTAGTGAGTCAAAAAAGTGGGTTGCCACAATGAATGATCGTTGTTCCACCCAAGATGCGGTTCGACTTCAGAAAGAAATATCTTGAAGAAAAGATCATCCCATGTATCTGTTGCGTTCACGGGTTGCCCGTGTTCATGAACGATCTTTGCGAGAGCTTGGCTATCATCGAGCAGCGGCTCAAGCTCAACATGTGCATATTGTTGCATGGCTTGGCACACGGTGAGTCGACGGAACGGAACGCTCAACCAAACCCCTCCCTGCCTCCCCTTATCAGGGGAGGAGTCAGATCTGACCTCCCCCTGATAAGGGGGAATGAGGGGGTTTAGGATCTCCGCGACAAACCGAATCATCCCTTCCGTATCACGGAGAAGCTCTTCCAAACCCGCCTCACGGCGATACCACTCGAGGAGAAGAAACTCCGGATCATGCGTACCGTCCCATGGTTCATGGTTGCGGAAGCAGGGGCCGAGATCGTAGATCTTGTCGAAACCACTCGCAAGCAACCGTTTCATCGCATATTCCGGCGAGGTAATGAGCGCCGCAGGATGCTTCCTCCCATTCGCTTCGATCACTTCTGTCCAAAAAGGCTCGAGATAGGGCTCTTGTCCAGGAAGCCCCACGAGGCGCGGCGTATGCATCTCGAGAAAGCCTTGTTCATCAAAATAGCGACGAATAGCGCGAACGACCGAAGAACGGAGTTTGAGAAAATCTTGATTCATGCAAACAACCTACATGTTTTTGAGCGTTTCGACCATTTTTAGGTAACCATGACCGCCCTGCTGATTCAAAGAGGCGAAAAAGTTGGCATGACGATGACTCTTGTTCTTCGATAGATCTCCATCGAGATGTTCGACAATGTTCATACCCGCGTTCGGAATGAGATACCGTTCCGCACACGCTTCGAATGAGCGTACATTCCCCTCTTCATCGATCGCCGCCGCAAGCAACGTCTCGCGCGCTTTTGCGAAACTTCCTCCGTTCTGCAAGATCCAGCTTTCAACACCAATACCGCCAAGTCCTCCGTCCACACTTTTGTACACGCCTGCTTTTTTCAAGATTTGCTTGGCAAGCACAATATTCGCCCGCACCCAATCTCCCTCCGCTTGGCTTGTATGATCGATAGAAGCAAGCCGTTGTTCAATCACTTCATGCGAAGACATGCCCTCTGCTTCAGATTTACCAACAAAGGTGATATCAATATCTGCTGCCACGCCATCCACATCTACGCCCTTTCGACGCCACTGCGACGTGCCGCCATCTTCCACCTCCCCTTGCATAAGCTCATCGAGGGCCTGTTGAATCTCTTCTTGTCGCGCAAGATCATTCTCATCAAGACGAATCGCGATATCAAAGTCGACCGTTTCTCCCACGATGCTGGTGTGCCGCGCGGTTGATCCGGTGTGCAAGAGCTCTGCTCCCACGGCAAGCTCATCACTGAGACGAAGAGCGACGCCCACTTTCGCCAGAACTTCTTTGATGCGTGTGTCGATCGCAGAACGTACACGCTCGATGGCTGCATGTTCGGCCGCAATAGCTGTTTGAAGCGCCTCTATGACACGCGTATCTTCCTCCGAACGTGTTATTTTCTCAAGGAGAAACGCCTCGTTTGTGATCTTTGTTCCAGAAAAAGCGCGCGTCTTCAGCTCATCAAATTCTTCTGGGGTAAACAGAAACTTTCCCTCTATGTCGATGATCGGCACATAATACCCATTGGCGATGAGATCCATCTTGAGATCAAGCAGAAGGCGTGGCTCTGGATCCTTGAGCATGATCGCGCGCACATCCGTGAACGAAATGCCTGTACGAATACCAAAATGCCGTTCTGGGTCTACGACCGGCGAAGAGAAAAGCTCGTATGGAGGCGTTTTACCTCGGATTTGATCATGCACAGAGCGCGCATCAGAAAAAAACCGCTCGCTCGTAGGACGAAGCACGAGCACCATTCCATCTCCGTAGTCCTTTGCTGGGTTCACCTCAAAAGCTTTTTTGTTCCCCTGCTCCGCATCTTCTGCAAGAACTTTTCCTGTATCTGCGTCTAAACGCGTCGAATCATCTTTCGTGGCACACCCTAACGACTCCCCAGACACGTTCCCGTTTTGAAGATAGGACAAGAAATACTCCGCATCGACCCCTTTCAAAAGATCTCCCTCTTGCAAATGAATACCTTCAGGTGAAGCCTTGACCAGCTCGCGATTGCGCGTATCAGCTCGTTTTTTTGACGCCTCCATGCGCGCGAGCGCCTCCTCAATGGACGCAACGCCTGCAGGACGCAGAAACATTTCTTCCAAACGTTCATGCGTCGTCTGCCCTTCGCGCGCGCCAAGCGCCTTCTTCCATGTTCGTGCCTGTTCCGCGAGATCTCCTTGAGAGACTTCCGCCGTTCGTACTTTTCCGTACAAAGAGACATCGTGCAAGACCTCTGCTTTTCGAAAAAATGCCTGCGCTTTTTCTGATGCTTGCGCATCAAGCGTCTGTTGCGTTTCAAGTTTTCCAAGGATGGGCAGCATGGCTTGCATCTCTTCTAAATACGCCTTCAAAGAAGGATTACCCGTATCAAGATGGATGTTGATGAGATCCTTGTAGATGAGCATTTTTCCTTCGCGAGGACTCGCAGAAAGGAGCGTCGGAGAATACACGCGTTTTTCAAAATGCGCATCTTTATACAGCGTATCGAAGGTCAGAAAAATCTTCCCCACGAGAGGAATATGATTACGAAGAAAGATTCGCTCGATACGGGTAAAATCTTCTTCTGGATGCTCGGAAGAAAGCAGCTGCACGGCTAGCTCTTGTTGCATGCGACGAACCGTACGCGATGGACTTTCTCGAATTGCTTCCAATAAACGATCGTACATCTGGATTTTTTCGTTGGTTTGAGGAGAAAATTCAAGAAAAGCTTGTTTGTTCAGATACACCTCGCGTATGTGCCCTTTCTCAATCAGTGCATCAGCACGCTCTGCTTTCAAACTGCGAAATACGCCAAGATGGGTTTCTGCCTCATGCTCATATCCCTGCGCACACAAACACCCATAGATATCGTCTGAAACGCCGAAAAACTTTTCAAGATGCGGGACGCAACGTGCAAGATGTGCCTCATCTTTGTATTGTTCGATGAGAGAACCAGCGAATGTGCGTTTTGGCACGCGTTCCAGATTCGCGAAAAACACGTCCTCTGGCATATGTCTTGCTCGATCCATGAGATGATCGCGCTTAAGCGCTTTTTCACAAAATCCCTCTTTAAAAGCGATAAACGCTTCTGCGACATATCCCGCTTCACACAAACGATCTGCTGATGCCACGGTTAAAGGGAGGGCGCTTTTTTTCGTATACGTTTTTGCCTGAATAGATTCCGCTAACCACGCAATCGCTTCAGGCGAAGCAAAACAGGCGTCGACAAACTCTTGCGTTGTACTCATCTTGAACGCTTTGCGGTAGTCCTGATCTTCCTCCTCCTGCACCTCGAAAAACATCCCGAGAAGATGGTTTTTTCCCATCGTTGTCAGCAACGTCGCTGACAAGCTCCGTTTTTGCAAAAGAGCGTTTCGCAAGAACTTTTGTACATCTTCTCCACATCCTCCGCTCTGTATACCTCGTTCGAAGACCTCTTCAGACGAAAGTCCTGTTTTTTTCGCGATGGTTTCTGCGTGCTGAAGAAGGACGCGCCCACGTGTGTGCGTTTCAAGATAGGCGACGGTTTTTATCGTAAACGGAAACAGAGGGAAGAAAAACGCATCATTCGGTTCGCTTTCAAGCACCGCCTGTTCCACTTCTTCAAGCAACATCGCTTGATCTGGATCTTTCTCTATCACACGAAGCAGCGTCCGCAGACATTCCGATGAACGTGTATAGAGCTTTTTTTGATAGATGGCTTGCACGCTCACATCAAGCGTAGCCATATGCTCAAAATCCATCTTTGATACACTTCCTCCTCTTTCCTTGTTCGCAAGATCAACCTCTTGCAACACCTCTACGAGAAACGCGTCTCCCGCCGTAAGGGGACGATCGCGTATGATCGAAAAGGGCTCATCCTGAAGAGAGGGTTCGTTCGCCGGTGCTCCTTCTGCTGTGTTCAATCGATGCGCGATACCATTCATCATGTGAGAACGAAGCTCGTTCTGACGCACACGTGCAACTCCTCTTGCAACGACATTTCGCCCCTTAAATTGCGCTGCCGCATCGAGGAATGTTTCTGTAAACGCTACGAGTTTTCCAATTCCTTCTTCGGTAAGTCTTGTGTCACCTCGTGTATCCATCAAACAGCCTTTGAGTTTTTGTTCCTCTGCATCTCCTTTGATAGCCGCAAATCCAAGGGAGAGCCGCTCTCCCGATCGAAGCTGTCGCTGCTTTGGCAGATCTTTCATTTTCGATCTGTGTACATGCCGAGGTTCCACGGAAGGCGTGGTACATTTGTTCGCAAGAGACACAAGAAAACTCACGAGTACGGACTCGCTCGCTCGCGCAAGGAGCTCCTGATCTGTATGTTCTTGAAACTTCTCGCGCTGCAGAAGAAGTCCCTTGCCACACGCAACGGCGCGATCCATCGCTTCGCCTGACGTCACAAACGGCAGAGCAACCGCACCGCTCGCCATATTCTGCATCGCGAGCAGTTCCGGAGTTCGTGAAATCGGCCTGCGCTCGAGATCACGCTTGAGATACGCGGGGATAAAAGGCTTGCTACCAAGAGTAGCTACTTGTGGTTCATCTTTATCCATGCGTCCAGTATACCACGAGAACCATTCTTTTTTATGAAGGCGTCAGGCGCAACGCTTCGACCATCTTTGTGTAGCCGTTCGTTCCCTCCTTATTCAAAAAGTAGAAAAAGTTATCATGACGATGGTTTATACGACCGTTTGCATCTCCATCAAGGTTCTCGATAAGATTTACCCCTGCATCGGGAACGTTGTAGCGCGCGGCACACTCATCGAATGGGCGTACGTTCCCCTCTTCATCGATCGCCGCCTCAAGAAACGTCTCGCGTGCCTTCGCAAAACTTCCTCCATTTTGGAGAATCCAGTTCTCAACCCCAAGACCTCCCAATCCTCCGTCAAGTTTTTTGTACACACTTGACGCTTTCAAGATTTTCTTCGCATACACGATGTTTGCCCGGACTAAATCCCCTTCTGCTTGATTGTTTTGATCAAGCGATGCGAGACGCTGTTCGATGGCCACGTGTGATGGTGTGCCCTCTACTTCTGGTTTTGAGGTAAACGTAATGTCGATATCTGCCATCGTTCCATCGATGTTCACTCCTTTTCGTCGCCATTGTGCAGTCGCGCCACCCTCCGTCTCGCCCTGTAAAAGCGCGTTGAGCGCCTCCATAATCTTTGCTTTCTGCCGAAGATCAGTCTCATCAAGACGAATGGCCATATCAAAATCGACCGTTTCACCAACGATGCTCGTATGTCGCGCGGTTGACCCTGTATTCAGAATTTCCGCTCCCACCGCAAGTTCACCGCTTGTACGAAGAGCGATACCCGCTTGTGCAAGCGCTTCCTTGATACGCATCTCGATTGTTTTGCGTGTTGTATCGATCATCTCTCGTTCAGCAACGATTCCTGCTTGAAGAGCCTCGATCTTGTGCAGTTCTTCCTCTGAACGCGTCGTTTTCTCAAGAGTAAACGGTTCTTTCACCATCTCCGTTCCAGAGAAAGCGCGTGCTTGTAGCTCATCAAACTCTTCTGGCGTAAAGAGTACCTTTCCGTCGATATCGGTAATCGGCACGTAATACCCGTTCGCGACAAGATCCATTTTGAGATCAAGCATCATGCGTCGTTCAGGATTTTTCAAGATAATCGCACGCACTTCCGTGAAAGGCGCCCCTGTCCGAATACCGAAATGCCGCTCATGATCCGCAACAGGAGAAGAGAACACCTCATACGGAGCGGTTTTCCCACGAATTTGATCGTGCACGGGAGGCGTATCTGTGAAGAACCGTTCTTTTGTAGGACGCATGACGAGCACCATATCGCCATAGCTTTTCGCTGGATTCATTTCAAGCGCTCCGCTATTCCCTTGTTCTAGGTCTTTCGCCAGCACCTTCCCCGTATCGGTATCCATGCGTGTATAGTCATGTTTTGAGGCATACCCCAAGAACTCTCCCGCAACATTTCCGTTTTGAAGATAGGAAAGAAAATACTTTGAATCTACACCTTTTAGCAAGTCTCCTTCTTGAAGAAGGATCTTTTCAGGAGAAGAGGTGACAAGCTCGCGATTCAGCGTATCTGCACGTTTTTTCGAAGCATCCATGCGAGAAAGCGCTTCTTCGATAGAGGCAACTCCCGCAGGACGGAGGAACATTTCTTCCAAACGATCGTGCGTTTTTTGTCCTTCACGAACACCAAGAGACTTTTTCCATAAAGTGAGTTGCTCACGAAGCGTCGATGTTTCTTGTCGTGGAACTTCTCGCCCTTTTCCATGAGTGGACTCGCTTTGCAACACTTCTGCGCTTCGAAAGAAACTTTCAAGTTTGCTCGTTTCTGAGGCATTCAACTCATCTTCTGCTTCAACTTTTTCTAAGAGAGGCTCTACCGCTTGTAGATCTTCGAGATAGGCTTTAAACGATGGGTTCCCCGTATCAAGATGAATGTTGAGAAGATCTTTATAGATCAGCATTTTTGCCTCACGAGGACTCGCCTTTTTCAGAGAGGGGGAATAGACATCTCTTTGCAAGTGCTCTTCGTTATAAATGGTATCGAATGTCAGAAACAGCTTCCCCACGAGAGGAATATGATTACGAAGATACAGGCGCTCGATCTTTGTATAAGCCTCCTCAGGATCATCGCTCGAAAAAAGCTCTCGTTTAAGCGTTTCCGCCATACGACGAACGGTGCGCGAAGGGCTTTCGGCGATTTTTGCAGCGATCCGTTCGTACACATCGAGACGCGCTTCGACTAGGGGATCGATATCTTTGAAAGATCGCCTGTTTTTGATCACCGCTTCCGTATGCCCTGCTTCCATGAGTTTTTCTGCTATAACAGCAGGAAGATCCCGAAACCAGTGAAGATATTTTACAAAAAGCTCCGTAGCATTCGGCTGAAGAAGCGTCTGCTCAATCAAGAAAAGCCTCACCTCTGGCGAAAAACTCGTACAACTCGTAAGACATGTTTCAATGGATTTATTTTGAAGAATGAGCTGCGCATCTTCAAGTGTAAGATCGGTGAAGGAACTCGTTTCTATCGTTGAAAAAATATCTGGACCCTCAGGAGACCGTAGAAGCTGTTTTATGATTGAATTTTTCTTCTCCTGCTCAAGCATTGGAAATGCTCTTATATTCCTTGCTACTTGAGCAAGGAATCCCTCTTCCATAAGCTTTTCCGCAATGTTATTTGTGAGTCCGTAATATACATTCAACTTTGCAGCTAAAAGAGCCGATCCTTCTTTCGTTTCTGTTGCTTTTTCGATCAACAGCTGTTGCGCATCATACGTAAAACTTTCAGGTGATGCCAAAGCTTGAAGAGCCGATCCTTCTTGAATAAGCGTGTTTGCCACCTCTTTTGATAAACCCTTTTGTTGCCTTATATATCTCATAAGAGCCGCTCGACCTTCCGATGTTGCTGCGAGCATCTCTCCAAACGCATGCTCAGATATTGTTCCAAGAAATACTTCTGGACTTGCAGCTACTTGTGTCGCAAATCCATCAGTTAATAAAATC
This sequence comes from uncultured Gammaproteobacteria bacterium, assembly GCA_964428975.1. GTDB lineage: Bacteria > Patescibacteriota > Patescibacteriia > 2-12-FULL-60-25 > 2-12-FULL-60-25 > JAGOUA01. The sequence continues at coordinate 89,000 of CAYSAI010000001.1, forward strand.
TTCGTCTCTTCAAGGGTAAATGCAGAACCATACACAAGATCCTCCGCTACTACTTTTCTCCCCTCAGCTGTATCAAAAAGCTGTTTTTGTAAAAACGTTCGATCAAGATGAAACTTTTTCGGCTGTCTCCAGACAGTGTTTGGATGTTCTACAAGAAATATTTGTACTTGCTCTGGCGTAAAAGATGGATTCAATTTGTAAATATTTTCCATCAAACAGGTACGGCCGCTTGCTGAAGACATAAGCGCTTCTATGACGATTTCACTTCCTTTTTGAAGATGGTCTATTGTATTAAGAAGCTGTTCTGCAAAACCAGCATCACAAATACGTTGCATCGTGGATACATCATCTATACTAGAGCTTTTTATATTTCTCATCACATCCGCCATACCTTCAGGAGTCGAGATTGCTTCTTGCAAAAAATTCTCCTCTTGAAATAATCCATTGTGAGCGACCGCAAATCCCCATTGTTTATGTTTAAAAAAGAGCTTCTCCGCCCCACGAAATAAACCGTTTCTAAGCCTTATATGTTCGAAGAGGCTAACCCTCCCCGCTTGAAGAACTTCCTCAACGATCTGTGTTTGCACGGTCTCAACATCTTTCATTTTTTCTGTATCTAAAAAAGCCTGTTGAAAACATTGAGAATCTTCACAATACAGTTTTTCTTCTAGAAGAACTCGCAACGGAGGGAATGTATTTCGTAATATACCAAACTCTCCTTTAAGCTTACCCGCTTGCACATAGCCACGAAAAAACTTTGTCTGTGCCCCAGGTTCTCCAGCAAAAAGCTCATCGAGAGAGTCTGCGGGCAGCTCTGGAGGAAGCATGCTAAGTAGCTCACGAGCTGTTCTCAAAGAGACCTCTTCCTGCATAGAAGCGACGGCTCGTCCTGTGAACTCAACATCGTCATCGAGTCCTCTCTCCATCACATGTACAAAAAACTCATACTCGAAACCATCGAGGATTTTCGTATCTGGTGCAGGCACAAAAGGATTCTGATGTTTTTTCGATGCATGACTATTTAAAGCATCTATCGCTCCTATGCACGCTAAAATACCAAGATGCGACCATGGCTCGCATCGTTTTTTGTACGCTTCCGCCGGTTCATTCTCTCTCGGTAATGGAGGAGGTGCGCCTATCAAATCACGAACAAAGCTCATGGTCTCAAGAAATACCTCTTCCTGTTGAAATTGCTCCACGGGCAGCGTTTCTTTCAATCGTGTTATTTCTGTTAAGCGTTGCTTCAGTTCACGCGCTTTTTCAGAAATATTTCTCGTGAACTGCTCATCTTCTACAAGAAAACTTGCCTCATGCGAGACGGCGCCTTGTTCTTCTTTCACAACCACACTCCCTTCCTTATTCATGTTCCCATTCTACCACAAACCTCCGCTTGTGGCGGAGGCTGTGTTGCAACGAAACGGTACTCTATCGCACCAAGTACGGAAGAAGTGCCATGAAGCGCGAACGTTTGATCGAATTTGCGAGCTTGCGTTGATGCCACGAACACACACCGGAGCGCTTGCGAGGCACGATCTTTCCAAACGAGGAAAGGTAGCGACGCAGCGTGTTCGTATCTTTGTAGTTGACCTCACTCACGTTCATTTGACAGAAGAAACACTGGCGATCATGGATTTTTTTCATAGGTTAAAAAGGAATATCTTCGATACGAATTTCTTGCTCAGGAGCGCCCGCGCCTTTGTCCATCACGGTTGGATCTTGCGGAGGAGGGATGGGAACCACCGTCGGCTCCACGTTCCCTTGAGGCATACCCGTTCCTGCAGGTGGACGATCGAGCAGGATCACATTTTCTGCGGTGATTTCGGTACGGCTCTTCTTTTGACCATCCTGCGTCGTGTATTCGCGTGTTTGCAAACGCCCTTCCACGTACACCTTGCGTCCTTTTGCGAGATACTGCCCGCAGATATCCGCGAGCTTCGCCCACGCAACAATATTGTGATACTCGGCGCGCGTTTGTTTTTGTCCTTGCGCGTCCGTCCACTGCGAATTTGTCGCAATACTGAACGAACACACGTTTTGCCCCGTTGCGGTCGCACGTGATTCAGGATCACGTGTCACATTGCCGATGAGTTGAGCGCGATTGAGATCCATATACGGCTATTATGCCGACTTCTCCTCTGTCGTCAAAGGCTCTTCTGTTTTTGCAACCACTTCTGCCGTTTTTCCATCCTTTTCTTCCGCTTTTTCATCTTTAGCCACGTCTTTTGCTTCCGCAGGCTTTTCACGACGACGGTCGCTTCGTCCCTCGACAACGATCTCTGTGAATTGGATCAGCTCAAACTTCTGATCAGCGCCTGCTTCATCCGCTCGCACAATCAAATGGCGCAAAATATCTTGATTAATGCGCAAATTCTCTTCTATCTTCGCAAGCGATGCACCGTCCGCCTTAAACAACGTCATGGTGTAATGCCCGTGGCGCTGCTCGTCGATGGCATACGCGAGCTTGAGTTTACCAAGACGTTTTGTTGATTCTACCGCCGCTCCCCATTTCGTGATGAGCGCGGAAATCTTCGTCTCAATACCCCCAACCTCTTCGTCCGTGAAGGAGGTTGGAATGATATAAAGAAGCTCGTACCGTTGTTCCATAGAAGATGAACAGTCCCCTATTTGGGGATCCTGCTGGCGTTTTGCCGCAAGGAATGGCCTGTTCTGTGAAGAAATAAGTGCGCGAAGTAGACCAAAAATGGGGTCGGAAGTCAAGGTACTTGCTCTCAAACGTTGTTTTGCTACACTTCCCCCTACAGGAGGTGTCCATGTTCAACTTGAGTGCTCGTGCTCGTGTGTCGAGCCATATGCCGTGGTTCTGGAAGTTCCAAAGCCTGTTTCTGCCAGAGATCTATCTCGCCGAGGATGTGACGGATTTTAAGCGCGAAGGCCCGAAACTCCCCTTCCCTTGGTACAAAACACCGAATGCTTCGTATGGCCCTTGTGCCTACATCATTCTGCACAACGTACGTCTCGCTCACATGCAGGGAGAGGGTCCTGAATGGTATGTGATGAAAGACGTGCATGCGCTCGCCGTGGTTCGATGGGAATCCCATGATGGTCTTTTGCCCATCATGCAAAGCCCGGAAGATGCCGCGCGAGAAGAAGCCTTCGAGAGTGGCAATCATGTTCACGAGGTGTTTCTCAGCTATCTCATCAAGTACGACGTGGGTCATGTGATCGAAGTACGGAAACGCCCTCGTACCTCTCGATCGTTGATCTACGCAGCCCGCGATCATTCACGCACGTTTCTCGACATCTTCTCTCCTCTTCCTCTGCCTTCGTATGGGTGATCTACCCGCAGGAGGCGGGGGATTTTTATTAGGCTACAAAATCTTCACTCGTGGAATGTTTTTATATACCTTTACCAAATTATTCTCACGTTTAGTTCTGTCATTCCTGCGAAGGCAGGAATGACAGAACTATAAAATACGTAAATCCTCAACCGTGAGCTGAATCGCCTCACGTGTATTCGTAAGCGCTTCTTCCATCGTTTCTCCTTGACTGAAGCAACCCGGTAGAGCTGGGCAGCTCGTCCAGTACCCTCCAGATTCATCGGCATGAAGAAGGACGATAAAATCGTGCGATTGTACAGCGCGGGAACGCCGTGGTTTTCGTGTTCGATGACGGACTATCATGGGTAAAAGGTATCACAGGAGAGAAAACGCCGTCTATCCCCACTCCTCTTTCGCGGTCTTCATCTCTTTTTCGAGGCATTCGAGCCGATCGTGCGTCTCAAACCACGACGCTTCTTGCTCAAACGAGAGGGTTTCCAGCTCTTTCAAACGCTTCGCTTTCACCACGTCGCGCGCAGTTGGATGGTTCGAAAACATCTCCAAAATTTCCTCGCGTTCATGCAACAGCTCTTTCATCTCTTTTTCGAGACGTTCGAGGATGCGTTTTTCTTTCTGCATATCTTGATATACCTCCGTTTTACACCGTGTATACGGCAATTCTCCCTCGTTTTTCTCTTCCGGTTCTGACGGGAGGCGTTCAAGCGTCTCGTGTGTCTTGAGTTCGTGCACGTACACCTCGTATGGATAGGGATAGCGCCTGACCTGCCCCTGTCCCACTTCAAGAATCGTTGTGGCCACCTGTGCGACGAAGGTCCGCGAGTGACTCACAAAAATCACCGTTCCCGTATAATCGGCAAGTGCCTCCGCGAGCGCTTCGACCGTATCAAAATCAAGATGGTTCGTGGGTTCATCAAGAACAAGCGCATCAAATTTTCCCAAACAAAGCGCTGCAAGACACAAGCGCGCACGTTCGCCTCCTGAAAGTACGCTGATCGGCTTTTCAAGATCGTCTTTTGAAAAGAGAAAGTTCCCCGCCATACGAAGCAACTCCTCTGGAAGCACCTCGCCCGCGACCGATATGAGATACGCCCCCGCACTTCCGTAGACAGGAAGCATCGCAGGAACGTGTTGTGCATAATAGCCAACGCGAAGCTTATAGCCCCACACGCGGGACCCTTCAAGCGGGGCAAGCTCGCCCGCGATCGCCTTCAAAAGCGTCGTTTTCCCCTGTCCATTTTCGCCCAACACCGCCACGTGCTCGCCTCGTTCGAGAGAAAGTGACACACGTTCCAAAATCGTGCGCGTTCCATACCCAAGCGTCAGGTCTTTCAGCGTCAGCGCTGTGCCCTTCTTTGGGAGAGGCGACGGAATCTGTATACGCACCGTACGAAGTGAGTGCGCGATTTCAATCGTTTTGAGCTTCGCGAGATGCTTCAGCCGCGACTGCACCTGCACCGCTTTCGACCCCACTGCGCGATAACGATCGACAAACCGTTGAATGTGCGATTGCTGCCCTTGGATTTTTTTATTATACCGTTCTGCTTCTTTCTGTTGATGTTCTTGATGCGCGAGATACGCCTCGATATCCCCCGGATAGAGCGTGAGCTTTCCATGACGCAGTTCAAGCGTATGTGTGCACACGTTTTTGAGAAATTCGCGATCATGCGACACAAGAAGCAACGCCCCTCGATAGGCGGAAAGCACCTCTTCAAGCAATACGAGCGTTTGAAGGTCGAGATAGTTCGTCGGCTCATCGAGTAGGAGAAGATTTGGCTCACTCGCCAAAACACCCGTAAGACGCACACGCATCTGATAACCGCCGGAAATATCCGCGAACGTTTTCTCAAGAAGCGCAGGCGTGAGACCAAACGACGCCGCAACCTTGGCACATTCCCACGACTCACGACCGGACACGCGCAACAAATAGTCGAGAAGACGCTCGTCTGCTGCGAGCACCTCATGTTGATTGAGCGCTCCCATACGCACCGACGGATGGAGGAGGATCTCGCCCGCATCGACCGGCTCTTGCCCAAGGATCATGCGTAAAAGCGTCGTCTTTCCTGCGCCATTCACCCCAATAAACCCAACGCGCTGCCCCTCAGCGAGAGAAACGGTCGCCGCCTCAAACAGCCTTCTCGGTCCGAAGGATTTTGACACGCGCTGAAGCTGAAGAGTGATCGCCATACGAGGAGCATGGCAGAAATGCAAACTTTCCTCTACACTTGAGCCATGAAACCCTTCAACGCGTTCGTGATCGCCGCCGCTATTGTGCGTAAAGGCGACCGTATTCTTCTTTTAGAAGAAAATCGGCAAGATGTTCGTAAACTTAATATGCCGGGCGGACGCGTACGCCCGTTTGATGCACCGTCCGATACGGCGATACGTGAAGTCAAAGAAGAAACAGGGTTAGATATTCGCCTCACAGGCCTCGTTGGCGTCATTGAAGGTACGTGGTCTGACGGCGGTAAATTCGCGAAGTTCGTTTTTGAAGGAGAACGCATCGGCGGCGAAGAACGTCCCGAGAAAGACACGTGCGTCCATTGGCTCACACAGGACGAGATTCTTGATCCAGCCCGCCAACCTGCACCACTCCTCACGATCGATGAAGATATGCTCAAAGAATATTTCACCAGCAAAAAAACTCTCACACCGTTCTTTTATACGTGGCGTGATGAGGCATTTGAACGGATAGAGCACCCATTCTCTACGCCTATCCTTTCCCCCTCGGGTATGGTTCAATAAGCTACTATGATTGATTCTCCGATAGTTCTCACCCCTTTTCGAGATGCGCTCGCCTCTCTTCAAGAGGCGCTCCGCGAGCCGACCGAATCCTGTACGCACGTACAGCAGCAGATGTTTCGTGATTCGATTTTACAGCGGTTTGAATACACGTACGAGCTTGCGTGGCGAAGTATCAAGCGCTGTCTTGAACAGGAGCTTCATGAATCACTGGATGCCGTCGGTCGACGAGATTTGTTTCGAAGAGCCTTTGAATTCGGGTTAGTCAGTGATCCGGAAGTATGGTTTAGTTATCAAGAATCGCGCAATAAAACGTCTCATGCCTACGACCAGCACATCGCTTTGGAAGCTATTGCCGCCGTACCTGCGTTTGCGCGTGATGCAGAGCAGCTTTTTGCGCGTCTCGAACAACGGTATGGTTAACATGCATCCAGAGCATTTTGTCATCCTACAAACGATCTTACAAGAACATGTGCCAGAACGCACCGTGTGGCTTTTTGGTTCGCGCGCCACAGATCATGCACGCCCAACGTCTGATGCTGACCTCGCGATCTTGGGCGATGTTCCGCTTCCTCTTCTTCAATACGCCCACTTGCGAGCTGCTTTTGAAGAATCCTCCCTCCCGTTTCGCGTTGATATTGTTGATTGGGCTTCTACGAGCCCCGAGTTCCGATCAGTGATCGAGCGTGCGCATCTTATACTCCAAGAAGCAGCCCCCTGATTTTTCCTATGCCCTTCCTCGCCACTCCCGGTTCTTCCCCTGCCCTCTCTTCTGCCGAAGCGATCGCGCGTCTTCCTGATGCGGGCTGGCGTACGCTTGGACCGTGTTTTCTCGCAGAGACGTTGCCCGAAAACGCTCTCAATGAGCTGTCTGGATGCACGAAAATAGGGAGCGTGATTTTTTCCCTCCCAACGCAACAATGCACCGCGAAACTTCTTGCAGAATGGATCCACGCGCATCCTCACGGAGAAGATACGTCCGCTGCGAAGGGCAAACTCACCTTCTCACTCACGTGGCATGGCGCATCCCCTCTTGGACGACGCCTCCCTATCGAGCTCAAACACGCCCTGAAAGCGACGGGTCGAAGCGTTCGTTGGTTTGAAAACGATGGCAATGTCTCACCCGCCGCGATCGCGAAACTTGATTTGATTCATGAAGGGTATGATTTTACCATCATCGAAGAAGGAACGACGTGCTGGGTCGCGGTAACGGATGCCGTACAAGATGCCGATCTTTGGACGAAGTTTGATATGGAACGACCTCGTCGCAACGCGAAAAACGGCATGACACCGCCAAAACTCGCCAGCATTATGACGCATCTTGCAGGACATCCGAAAAGCCTCCTCGACCCGTTCTGCGGAAGCGGAACTATCCTCGCTACGGCCGCTATGGCGGGTGTATCACACGTGTACGGCTCGGATATTTCGGCGAATATTATCGCAGATGCGAAACAAAACCTCGCATGGGCGGGGGCAGAATCGCTCGTACCAGCATCTGCCGATATCGATCTCACCGTGGCGGATGCGTGTAAACCTCTTCCTTTGGAAGCGAATTCGATCGACGCGATCGTAACGGAGGGCTATCTTGGTACTCCGCTTCAAGGCAATGAAGAGCAGGGCGAACTTGAACGCGAAGCACAGGGCGTGCGCGAAATCTGGGAAGCGGCACTTCCGCATCTCTATCATGTACTCAAAAAAGAGGGTGTGGTGATCGCTTCTTGGCCAAGCTACAGAACGCCGTTCGGACAAGCGCGCGTGGACATTCCTCCCCTACGTTTGCGCGACTTAGGCTTTCTTCTCGAACCGTTTGTATTGGTGAATGGCACACATAAACAAGACTTGATTTACGTCCGCCAAGGACAAAGCATCGCGCGCCGCATCGTGAAACTGAGGAAGAGTTAGGGATAAATCTGATTCCCGTCCTCGTCATGAAGAATAATCGCTTGTACAGGACACGCTTGCGCAGCGAGTAAAATCGTTTCTGCATCTGCGCCGTGTTGATCAACGACAAAGGCTTTATTTTCATCATCCAGCTGGAATACTCCCGGAGCAACCGTCACGCACGGCGCAGCGCCGATGCAAATATCTCGATCAACGTAGATTTTCGCGATCTTGAGCGGCTTTTTTTCAGAAGGTTCAGCAGCGGGTACAATGGGAAGCGGTGGGACGACCGGCTGCGTGGAGTTTGGAGACATCATAGAAAGGATTATGCCCCAAAATACTTATCCGTGTAAAAACGCAGCAGTTGCTCGACCTCTGGAATGCACGAGGGGTCGCCTGTACCGACTTTTGTCCGTTTCTGGAGATCCTCAAGTGTTCGCGCGCCTTCGAGGACCGCTTCTTCAATATCGTGGTCCGTCACTTTCAAAACTTTATCAATAATACGCCCTTGCTCAACGATAATTTTCTCATTCTGCTCTGTTTTTCGAAAGAAATCATTAATAGCCGAACGGAGCGCCTTATCACCCAGCACAGAACAGTGCACTTTGCGTGCAGGAAGCCCGCCGAGTCGCGTCATAATGTCTTGCGGACGCAGCTTGAGCGCTTCTTCGACGAGCAAGCCCTCGTTTTCCGTCACCATCACGGAGAGCATCGAGGTTGAAGCGATCGCCGAAGCGCATCCGAACGTTTTCCATTTGAAATCTTTGATACGATCGCCGTTTGGTGCGCGTTCGATCGTGAGCCACACCTTCATCGCATCGCCGCACGCAGGCGAACCAACCATACCCATGTACGAATTCGGCACACCTTCCTCGCTATCAAGAAAGTTTTTTGGATGAAAGAAGTGTTCTTTGACCTCATCCGTGTAGAACCAGCCCTCACTTTTTTTCTTCGCAATCACGTCAGACATATATTAAACAAAATATTTCATATCAAGATTAACGGGGCTCATTACGCGCAAACGCTCTACAATCGCGGGCATGATGCGTATTGTGTGCTCCACATCTTCACGTGTGGTCATGTGGCCAAGCGTGAAGCGCAGCGAGCCATGCGCCGCCTCATACGAAAGGCCGATCCCAAGAATCACGTGCGATGGATCGAGCGACGCCGAAGCGCACGCCGAACCCGTCGATACCATCACCCCTTGCGCGTCGAGATAGAGCGCGGCCGCCTCCCCCTCAATATCCATAAAACTGATGTTCACGTTGTTCGGCAAACGTTCATGCGCGTGGCCGTTCAAGCGCGTTTTCGGAATGTGGAGAAGCCCCTCAATGAGACGGTTCCGTAGAGCGATCAGCCGCGCGTTTTCCGTTTCTCGTTCTGCTTGCGCGAGCTCGAACGCTTTTGCGAGCCCCACAATTCCTGGAACATTTTCCGTGCCTGAACGAAGATTTCGCTCTTGCCCTCCTCCGCGTACAAGTGGTTCAATCTTCACTCCGCGTCGCAAGAATAAACATCCAACACCCTTTGGTCCGTAGATTTTCGAACCGTTCATCGTGAGAAGATCCACATGCGAACGTTCCATGTTGAGATCACAGGCACCCGCCGCCTGACACGCATCGCTATGGAAGAATGGCCACGGCGTTTTCTGCTCTTTTCGCCAAGCGAGAAGCACACGCCCAATGTCTGCTATCGGTTCAATCGTTCCTATTTCGTTGTTCGCCCACATGATCGAGACAAGAATCGTGTTCGGCTTGAGAGCGGCGCGCACCGTCTCTGGAGCGACGAGCCCATCTCGATCAACAGTGAGCTGCGTGAGCTCGATCTCGCCCTTCTTTTCGAGATGGAGGAGCGGTTCAAGCACTGCAGGATGCTCAATGGGGAGCGTGATCACATGCGGCTTCGTTCCTGCGCCACACCGTTCTTCCACCTGTATTTTCAGGGCGCGGATTAAACCCACTACCGCAAGATTATTTGATTCTGTCCCGCCAGAGGTGAAAAGTACCTCTTCTTCATGTGCGGCAAGAAGCTTCGCGATAGTGTGTCGCGCTTCCATAACAGCCTCTTTCGCACGCAAACCCACCGTATGAAAGGACGAAGGATTGCCTGCAGTATCACAAAAAAATGGCATCATTGCCTCGAGAACACGCGGGTCAACGAAAGCCGTCGCCGCATGGTCCATATAGACGATACGCTCCATGAAAGAAGTGTACCTGCGCAAGAGAAAAAGGCAAGCGGTATTCAAGCCGCAAGATTTCGTCTTTTTGGAAGGTTTTGTTTATACAGGATGGTGAATTGCGCGAGCTCTTGATCTGAGAGCCGATCAAGACGAAAGAGAAGATCCGTCACCAAAAGAACCCCAGCCGTCGTAACCCCAACACTGAAGTAGGTGAGGCCCGCGTGTTGTCGACTGAGAATAAGAAGAATGATGACGATCGCGGCATACGTACCCATCACGAGCCAGCTGTACCAAGAAAGACCTCCTACGAGGGCTTGTTCTATACGCTGGCGTTCGATCGAGAGGTCGCGCGTGGTTTGCAAGAGGTCATTCCAAAGCTGCTCCTCGCGTTTATTCTTGGTTTTACAGCTATAGATAAGATGAGTGATGTGACGAAACAGTTTGTTCGTTTCTTGATGCTGAACGAAATTTGCGGCCAAAGTTTGGTGATACTGTTCAAGAGCCTTATGAAGCTGTTTTTGCCATACGACGTCGGACACGAATTCACTCAAGTGATGAACACGACGCAAACGAGCAAGTTCGTTGGCCACGTTCGTAGAGAGAGTTTGTTTCCGTTCGAGCGCTCGATTGGTAAGAAAACCTATGAGGAACGAAAAGATAAGGAGTACGTGAATGATGCTGTCGGTCGGATCAGCAATAGAGAGAATCGGAAACGCGAAAACAAGAGCGAATGAAGCGGCAAATATCAGTAAAAAGCGTGGGATATCGCCTGAAGCGTAAAGCATGCTCTTGTAGTGTAGCACTAAATGATCGTCAAATAAAAACATCCTCCGTGCTGGTGGGGCGTGGGAGGGATGTTGTGTTCGTTTTCTTTATCGAGCGTCTTGATGACGTTCGGACCGTTCACGAAATTGGCCGAACTGTTCTCTGCGCTCGCCTCGACGCTCGTCGCGACGTTCATCGCGTCCTTCATGACGAATAGCCTTCCGCTGACGATGCATGCCGCGTCCAAGACCCGGTTGTTCTTTGATGAGCGCCTTGATCTGCTCTTGGAATACCCCTCGATCTGCCTCAGGAAGCTTCATGACTTCCTGACGAAACGTTTTCATCGCTGTACGAAGCGCTTCGTGATCAGTCTTGATGGTTTCACGCGGCAAGGCTGGCTCGACTTTGAGATCAGCTGCGAGCTTTGCATGCGCTGCTTTGAGAGCCTCAAACGCTTTTTGTACAATCAGTTTTTGCGCAGCCACTTGATCAGGCGCTACCACCGCGGGCGGCGTACCTGTATGCGCAAACGCGCTTCCTACAATCCCCGTGAAGGCGATCGGCACACTGAGCATTCCCGCGAATAGCGATTGTTTGAAAGACATAGAGAGAGATGGAAGTATGAAGGAATTATGATCGAGAGCGTACGACCCTCTGGTTCCTAATACGCGCCTCACGGACGGCTTCTTTCAAACGGAGCTAAACGCTTCCTCCACGGACGCGCTTCGAGCAAGACAAGATCTCCTTCGTTCGTTGATGTGCACACCGTTCGAATGGGTATACCAACATCAATCACACGAAATGGAAGCAATCGCGAGCTGGTCGCAACGCTAATACGCCATTCATTTCCTCCACGCCCTGTGAGAATAAACCCCTGTGAAGAGGTCGCGGACACGATTCCCACATACCTTCCCGCTTGTGGTCGATGCCACGCAAGCGCCGGATCAGGAAAAAGCTCCCTATAAGCAGGAACCGCTCGACCAAGCGCTGTATGCGGAGCCTCCTCTAATCCAACAGCGTACACACCCATACCAACCGCCATACTCGCCATCATCACGAGGAGGAGGACCATGCCCGTTTCATAACGATAGCCGCGAGGCAACGCACGCACGTCTATAAGGGTAAGACAGGCAAAAAGAAGGAACGCTCCAATCCATACGAGCGGTATGATATGCATATTTTCCAGCATATTCATGGATACGACTTCGCGCCACTCCTGTTCACGCGCAAAAAAGAGAATCGTCGCAAAAGCCGTACCGCCCGCGATCACCATCACACCCGCGAGACCGTACCACAACCCTCGCCGCACGAGCACCACGAAACGCGAACGAGGAGCGATGTGTTCGCTCTCGATGCGGGCAAGAATGTCTTGCGAAAAATCGTGGGTGTTCATAGATGAAGGGTATGGAGATGGGGCCTGAGCTGCACTTTTGCTCGATTGATGAGCGTCGCAATCGTTCCAGAGGGTTTTTCGAGAATATCCGCGATCTCTTCGTACGAACGCTCTTCAAAAAACCGGAGGATGAGCACGTCGCGATATTTTTGATCAAGCTTTTCCATCGCGGCGAGGAGATGCGAGGCGTTCAAGCCGTGATTGATCCCCTCGAGTACGTCTCGCCCATCGGGAAGCTCTTCGATTTTGAGCGCCTCTTCCTCAGTTTGAGCGGCATGCGGACGAATCACGTGTTTGCGAAACCAACTCATGGTTTCGTTATGACAAATACGATAGATCCACGAGGAAAAAGCGAGAGCCGTGTCGAATTCACGCAAATGCACATACGCTTTGATGAACGTTTCTTGCAGAATATCCTTCGCGTCCTGCTCATATGCACAGCCAAGGCGGCGTACATAGCGAAGTAAGCGCGATGTATAGCGCTCAACAAGCTCTGCATAGGCCTGCGGTTGTCGCAACGTGTCTGCGACAAGCTCTGCATCTGGCCGAAGGGACGGTTCCATAGCGACTATCTCACTCGTAGTACGCGCCGCACGTCAAGATTCTTTCATTACAGGACATGCAACACGATACACGCGATGTTCCGAGGCAGGCGCCTCAATACGCGTCGTGAATGGACGTAGGCGCGCATCAATTCCCTGACGCGGATCCCACGCAAGCGGAATCGCGATAAACCCTTCAGGCACTCGCGAGAATGCACATGCTTCACGAAGCGTGTTCCTGACATTTTCTGGTTGCCACAAACGTAAATAATACTGGTACAGCTCACCACCCGTCGGAATGGCGTAGGGATAGCGCGAGCCTTTCTCTGTAAGAAGCTCTCGTTCAAAGCCAAAGCCTCGCAAGGCCGCCGCCGATACCATCTGCGACGTAAGCGCGAAATACGGACGTCCATTTGCTTCGCGTTCGATCGCTTCGAATACACGAATATCTGTGTCACCTAGACCCGGTGCTGCGCGAAACGCATCTCCATGAGGTGCGTAGGACGCATACCACACGAACGTCGCGGATGCAGCAATACAAACCAACATCCAGATCGTAGGGGCGCGATTTATCGCGTTCTTCCCCGACAAGAGCATCCATCGTTCCATCATCCAAAATAGTCCCGGCAAGAAAAAGAGTGGCAGCGCATACCGTAAGCGGAGCGCAAATTCATACTGTTCAGCAGGAAGAATGTTCGGCAGACGCACACCACCCGCAAGCACCATCGCCGCAAGGAACGTGCCAAACGCCGTCGCCATCAACAGACGTCCTCGGTAGGCACGCGCCAGCTCTTGATCTCGCAGATAGCCCATCGTTCCAAGCGCGATCAGTATCCATGGCCACACGTGTACGCAGCGATAGAGGAGTTCTTCCGCGCCAGACAGGTGTGTATACGGAAACGCGAAGAGCACACGAACAGCTTCTTCGAAGGAGGCGCGTCCTCCCCAAACGAACGTTCCATCTACGAGAAGCGCTTGGAGAAGGAATAAGCCCACGATACCCGCACACGTCGCGAACGCAGCGAACACGGGAAGTGTGCGCCGCTCTCGAAGTGCAGCACACATCGCAAGAACGAGAAGCGGTACGGCAAGCAACGGATGCGTCGCAAGAGCAAACGCGCTCAACGCGAGAAACGTCAGTCGTCGCTCACGCGCCTGCGGCAAAAGCATAATACTCACACCGAGCAGCACATACACAACATGATGCGGCACGGTAAATGTGTACGGAAGGAACGGCATCAGAAACAGCGCCAGCCCCGAAACGCGCGGATAGCCCCAGAGCGCAAGCCCTCGTACGAACATCCATACAGCGAATGCGCTCGCAAGGATTGGCACAAGCGCCTTATCAAGAAGATCAACCGGTAAGCGAGTGATCCATGCAAGAAGAGCGATCAACCCATACTGTCCCGCATAGAGCGGCGAGGTAAGCTCGATACGCCCGTGCTCCACGAGATAGCGTTCTGCTGCTTGATGAATGAACGGATCGAAGCCAAAACCATGCGCGTACACGATCCAATTCAGACCGAACGTTCCTAGGGCAACAAGAGCGGTCAACAGGCCAACCATTCGTACGGAACATCTCGTGAGCGCAAACGCATACACCGAAATCCCAATGGTAAAGATTGGGAGAATAGCGAGAGACAGCGCCTGCCACGGAGAGGTAAGCGGGGCGGAAGTACGCACAAGCCCTACACAGAGCAGAAGCAAACTCCACACGCCAAGCGTTGCGAAAAACGGCAACCGTGCGCCGCACGCGATTGCCGTTTCGTGAATCTTTTGAAAGAAAACGTTTTTTATTTGCGTACAGGTGGAGGGATGTAGCCCGGCTGAAGTTCAAGCGGAAGCTCTTCGCTCGGCATATATCCAGGCGGAATGTATCCGGAAGGCAAATAGCCCGGCTCTGTGTACCCAGGCGGAAGGTATCCAGGCGGGAGATACCCAGATGGAACGTAGCCCGATGGAAGATACCCCGGTGGCGTATCAGGAAGGACGTTACACAGATCATAACAACGCATCGCTCCGTCGTAACACACCAGAGGATCTTCCCCACGATCAGCGCACATACGCCACGTATCTTCGCACTTCTCTCGGCAATAGTTCCACGTTTCTGGAATACTCGCACCCCCATGACTCGCCGTGCTCTGCTCAAAAATACCTGGGTCTTCAAAAAAACCATCTAAAAACGAATCATTTATTGCCATCGCGGCAAAAGCGACGGAAGCACCGAGCGCGACGCCTAACGCGACTTTTGTTCCTGTTGAGGTGCGTGTCGTTGTCTGTGTTTGGGTGTTTGGAGAGGTATCCATAGAGAAAGAAAAAAGAACTTAGCACAATAATACACCATGTGTGCTATGTGTGCTATACTTCCTGTACCTATGAAATCTTTTTTTCTTTCACTCATTCTCGCGAGCGTGGTGTTTGTAGGAGCGGTGCCGATGGCGAGCGCACAATTTAGGCAACCCTATAGTCTTAATAGTCTTATTAAAGGAAGCGGTTCCGCGGTATACTTTCGTGATTTCACAGGTCGTCACGCATTTCCAAACGTGCAAACATTTTATACATGGTTTTCTCCGTACGATTTTTGGCGTATTCAGACCATCTCAGATACGGAACTTGCCGCTATCCCACTTCGTCCAAACATTGCCTATAAAGGTGGTTCTCGTTTGATTAAAATTACTACCGATCCAAAAGTCTATGCAGTGGATCACCGCGGACAACTCCGCTGGCTGGAAACAGAAGACATCGCGGAGACGTTTTACGGCTCGAATTGGCGCTTGCTTGTGGATGATATGCCGGATGCATTTTTTGCCAACTATGCTATAGGTCCTTCGATCGCTTCTGGACAAGATTTGTGGCGCGATGGAAAACTTCCAACTTTTCCTTTACCTTCTCAACCATCGCAACGCTAAGACGCAAATCATCCCCTTCGGGGGATTTTTGGTACGCCTATTTTCTGCTACACCATATGCGTCTGTGGATAGATCTTGTTTGAATACGTTTTTTCCAGGGATCGCAAGCGCCTTGACGTTCTCGTTAGAATGTCCGATGCTTTCAACGCAAAGGAGAACTTTAATATGAAGGGACGATTGTTCGTAGTACGACACGGCGAAAGCGAAGCGCTCATAGGAGCGCGAACGAAAGATACGGCGAGCATCCCTCTCACGAAGAAGGGACGTCGCCAAGCGGGGCTTGCGGGAATCTATTTGCGACAAGATACGCTCCTGACGTGGGAGACGCTTCCAACGTTCGTCGCCTATTCACCCTATGAACGAGCGAAAGATACGGCGTTCAGGATTATTCCACGTCTAGACACGCTCAAACAGATTGCGCGTGAAGAATGGCCAGATCTTCGTGAGTTCACCTACCTCAATCCCATTTCGTATCACGAAACCACGTGGGATGAGCGCGAGGCGGGGCGTCGCACCTATTGGGAACGAGCCGATCCGAACCATCACGACCATCCAACGTGCGATTCCTTCAATAGCCTCATAGAGCGTGTCTTGCGAACGGTGCATCGTGCCGATCAGCTTCGTCTCACGCACGAACGTGTGATCCTTGTGTGTCATGCGGATTGGATTCGTGCAGCGATCTGGAGTCTTTCGCGAGAACGCCTCTCACACACACGTGAGGAAATGCGTGATTACGAACGTTTCCGCAGCGTGTTTGTTACGCCTCCTGCCGGTATCATCGAGCTCACCATTTCAGAAAGTGTATCTGCGTCGCTTGCGGAGCTTCACACCCAACCCGCAGAAACCTCGTCTCTTCCTCCCCTGAAAGACGTCTATCTCAAATACGCACAGGGATTGAGCTCGTATCCGGGGGTAAGCGGGGTTAGCCTCGCCCGAACCACTGGAGGAAGCCCCTGCATTCGCGTCCACATGCAAGCGAAAGCGAGCGCTGCACTCACTATTCCTTCAGAAATCGACGGATACCCCGTGATCGTGGAACGGGAACGCGATTAGACTACCCTCTTCATTCTCTGAAGAGGGGTTTTGTTTAATGCCCCATCACCCCAACAAGCAGGACACCGGCAAGAGTGAGCAAAAGCCCGAACCATCGCCCTCCAGACGAGGCGTGCGCCTCTGGAAGAAGTTCGGCAAGCGTAAGAAAGAGGAAGAAGCCGGCAAGCCAAGCGAGCAGAATAACAAGAAGAAGCGGCGAGACAGGCATCACGAGAACTAGCGCCGCACCCAGAAGAGGCGCCGCCACCGCGAGCGCAAGCAACGCGAACAGGAACCGCGTTCGTGAACGCAACATATCCTTGAGAACAGCAACCATACTCATACCATCCGCAAAGCCATGAAGTGTCATGGCGCTCGTAATCACGATACCCACGCTTGGATCAACCAAAAAACCGCCACCAATCGCGATACCATCGCATAGCCGATGCAAAATCATACCCGATGCACGCACCCACAGCTTCGTTGTTTGATGCGCCTGATTTTCGCACGGAGATTCATGCTCGTGCTCATGAATCTGCTCATGATGCGCATGCACGCCAAACACCCGATCAATCACATGAAAAAAGAGGATGGCCGCAAGCACGATCCATCCGACAAACGCCGGTTCACGTCCGCTTTCGAGAGCGAGCTCAATCGCTTCTGGAAGAAGATCCAGCAGGGCGACACCGAGTAAAAGCCCACCAGAAAACGACACCCATGGATGCAAATCTTTTTTCCAACGATACACCACATACCCACCAAGAAATGCCGCAAACAAAGGAAGAAAGGTGAAGAGGAGAGACATAGGCTAGATACGTCGTTTTTGCGCGGTTCGCCACTCGGCGATCTTCGCGTGATTCCCTCCGAGTAAAATCTCTGGCACCTGCCATGAACCATTTTTCGTGGGAGAAAAGCGTTCTGGTCTGGTGTACTGCGGATATTCGAGCACACCCTCTTCACTATGCGACTCATCATGAGAAGACGTTTCGTCACCAAGCACGCCAGAACGAAGACGCGCAACTGCGTCCACCACCGCAAGCGCCGCAAGCTCTCCTCCTGTAAGAACAAAATCTCCAAGAGAGAGTTCTTCATCGACAAGATGTTCGCTCACACGCTCGTCCACCCCTTCGTAACGACCGCACAACACAACGAGGCGTTCGTAGGTCGCAAGCCGCTGCGCCTCACCCTGGGTGAACCGCTTTCCTCGTGGACTCATCAAAATCACTCGTGTATGTTTCTCGCGTTTTGAACGCGTTCCTGTCTTCGTGAGAATACCAAGCTCTTGAAGCGCCTCATAAAACGGCGCAAGCTTCATCACCATGCCCACCCCTCCTCCAAACGGTCGATCATCCACTTTTTGATGCGGATCATGCGTCCATCGTCGCAATTGATGCGCGCGCAACGCAAGAACCCCCGCTTTTTCTCCACGACCAAGCATCGCTCCGTGTAAATACGGTTCGATAAGTTCTGGAAAAATCGTAAGAATATCGACGCGAAGAGTCATGTGTTCGTATTTGATGAAATACCTAAATACCCAAATCGCTCAAATCTTCGTCTGTGACCAATCTCGCTTCCCCGTGCCGATTGGGTGCGGATGGTCGCGTGTCTGCCATCGGTGTGCGCGTTTCTTGAAATGCTCGCCTCGCATCCTCTGGTTCAAAAATCTTCATATTGATGCGCGCGTTTGTTTTCGCTCCCAAACCTTTCAAAAAAATACGTATCGCTTGTGCCATCTGTCCTCGTTTACCGATCACTTTTCCCATATCCGAAGGGTCCACATGAATCATGAGGAGCACTCCCAAATCATCCACCGTACGTTCTACTCGTGCGAGCTCCGGTTTATCCACAATCGCCTTCACGACCATCTCCAAAAACTGCTGATCTTGATGCGTTTCAACCATATCGAGACTCATTCATCATACGATGATAAAGGATAAATTCCCCATGAGGGGTCCGAAAAAGCGTAGCAAGCTCGCTCATGATTGACAATCTAGCTGTTTTCTCTATACTGCCTCCATGCTCCGGATGGAAGCGGCTCTGGTAGGCGGCTTCCCTCCTCTTATGTGACGTTACTCTTTTCTCTCATGTTGACTATTCGTTTGACTCGTGTTGGCAAGAAAAAACAACCTTCCTATCGTTTTATCGTGTGTGAGAAAGCGCGCGATCCATGGGGAAAAGCCCTCGAGATTCTTGGTTCCTACAACCCGCTCGTTCACCCATCGTCCGTCATTCTTGATAAAGAACGCGCCCTCTACTGGATCAGCAAAGGGGCTCAACCTTCTGATACGGTCAACAACATCTTCATCAATGAAGGGATGATTCAAGGAGAAAAACGGAAGCTGATGCAAATATCCAAGCGCCATCGAGTACGACTCGACAAGAAAAACGCCTAAGGCGTTTTTTTGTGGTGCCGAGGGCCAGGATTGAACTGGCGACGCAAGGATTTTCAGTCCTTCGCTCTACCACTGAGCTACCTCGGCGAATGAACAGGAGTGTAAACAGGAACCAGAGCTTTTGCAAGAAAGCTTCTCTCTTCTTGAAAAAAAGCCCCCCGCAGAGAATGCAGGGGTAGACCAACTCGCTCTCTCTTAGAGGCAGGGCGTAAACGTCCCGTTCTCATTGAGATGCGGCTCACACGGCCGGGCTCGTACTCGTGCACGAGGTGATGACCTCGTGGAACGTTCTCTTGCATGCACCACAGGAACAGTCGGTTCGACAGGAGGAACGCTCACAACATCTGCCGAAGCTCTCGTCAAAGTCCCCGCATCCGTCCTCGAGAGAGGTGGGGGCAGAACGATGGTGGTAGGCGTTTGCGCATCTGTTCGAGAGGCGTATGAAGCGGGTGTCGGCTTCTTGATCAAGCTCGCCGCAATCGCCGTGAGAGCGAGAACGCCCGCAAGACCAAGACCCAAACCTACGCGTCGCCACGTTCTTTCATCACGAAACGGTGCCGTGGGCCCTCCCCACGAAAGAATCGTTTTCACCCTCGGATAGGAAGGGATGGTGGGCCCCGCAATCTCTTCTTCCATAGAAGGGGCTTGCGTTCGCATCATCTCTTGAGAGATGCTTGCTTGTTCTGATGTCTGCGCAAGCTCTTGTTGTAGCTCTCGCAAAAAAGCCCCGACCGTCTGAAATCGCTTGTCTGGATCATGAGCAAGTCCCTTCCGAAGGAAGGTTTCTACCCACACCGGCACGTCCGGTCGAAGGAACGAAATGGAAGTGGGAAGAATTTCCTCGCTTCCCTTCTTGATCGCGTCCGCATTGTGCAAATGAACGGTCTGCCAACGCAGGAACACCATCTGCGCCGTATCGTTTGGACCTATACTGACCTTGTCTTCAAACGGATAGATTCCCGCCAAGAGGAAGTAGAAGATCACCGTGAGAGCATACGTATCCGCAGGAATACGCACCTGCTCCATCATTGCCATCGCTTGCTCCGGAGCCATCGTATTCGATGTACCGAACACATCATTGCTCCGCGTTTTGATGCGATCTGCTTCAGGCATGCTGTCGCGACTCGATTTCGCGATACCGAGGTCAATGATTCGGGGTTCACCCTTTTCACGATCCACGAGAATGTTCTCAGGCTTCATGTCTCGATGGATGATCCCTTGAATGTGCAGAGCGTTCAATCCTGCCGCGATCTTCTTGATGAGATCGAGCGCATGGGGAAAGGAAAGCGCTTTTCTTATACCGATCACCGTCTGTACCACGACCGGACCACGATGACCAACGAACAGCTCAAGCAGCTGTCCGTTCACCTTCTCCATGAGAAAAAAGCCGTATTCTTGTCCATCAACTATCTCTTTCCAGAAGTCGAACACCTGCACCACGTTCGGATGCTGGATTTTCGCGACCTCTTTCGCCTCGGCGAGAAATCGGTGCCACACCGCATCGCCTGCCGCACGCGAAATCACCTTGAGCGCCGCCGGACGAGAAAGCGTCACCTGAAAGACGTCATATACCTTTCCCATTCCTCCTACACCCAGCACGCGGTCGATCCGCACCGCTCCTGCCCGTACCGTTCGACCAATGAGAGGGTCCTGTTCTGCCACAACGTCTACCTCTGCCGAAAGCCCAAACGAAAGCGAAGGCTCCTGCTTTTTACTCATGACGCATCTCCTTCTTTCTTCGGCGTTTCAAGCCGTATCCGTTTTTGCGACGGATGGTTCATTTCACCTATTTTTCACCGTTTTGTCAAACGAAAGAGCGGATGGGGACATTCGGCGTGCGCGCTACTGGATCACCCGCCAAGCATTCTCACAAGCTAGGAATCCCCAGCTCGCAGAACAACGTAGAGGGTATCGATCACGAGGATGATATCACGTACGACCACGGCCGCACGCGTGTTCTCATCCAAAAAGCCGAATAGGCCGAACTCCCACATCCGCTCTCTCTAGTATCCTACGTCCACGAGAACCATGCAAATACCGCAAGAGCAAGCGTCATGATGAGGATGGCAAGCCCTATCCCGACGTTCGACCACACCCCGTTCCGCTGATTTTTCATAATCCCTCGATGATTGCCGAGCCAGAAAATTCCAAGGAGAAGCGGCGGTGCAAGAAAGGCGTTCACTACCGCGGAGGCAATCAACATACGAATGGGCGATACAGAGGAACATGCCAGAATGATCGCGACAAACATACACGCTCCAATACAGAGATAAAACGCGCGTGCTTGCTGCCATGTATTATTTAAGCTACGACGCCAACCCGCCCATTCAGCCATGACAAATCCGGCTGATCCAGCAAGAACAGGAATGGTGAGCAATCCCGTGCCGATAATACCTATGGTAAACAGCACAATCGCAGATGAACCAAGAAGCGGTTGTAAAACGCGTGCTGCATCGGCAGGGGTGGCGATATCTTGAATACCTTGTGCGTGAAGCGTTGCTGCGGCAGCCGTCAAAATACACCAAAAAACAACATTTGAAACAATCATGCCAATGGAAACATCAAAACGCATACGAGGAAGCGTGTCGTGCGCGGCGATGCTGCATACGGCTGTGTTCCCGATATGCTCACGACGACATTCCGCCTGATCCTCAAGTTCATCAGACGCTTGCCACACAAAAAGATACGGAGAAAGCGTCGTTCCAAGAATCGCCACCACCATCAATACAAATTCTTTTCCAGGAATACCGCGAGGAATAAACGTCGCTCGAAGCGCCTCACCCCAAGAAACATCCGCAAAAAAGAGCACCGCGACATATGCGAGAAGCGCGAGAGCGAGCCAACGCAAGATATTCGCATACAGTTTATATCGAAAGAAAATCTGCGCGAGGAGCGAGCCAACCGCAAACACAATCAACCAAAGCAATCGCGACTGCGGAACGAATACCTCCATAGAGGCCGCCATCATATTGAGATCAGCCGCAATATTGAACACGTTCGCTCCAATAAACGCGATGGCAAAGAGCCCAACGAGCGGCTTCGGAAGATGCTCACGAAAGAGCGCAAACAGCCCTTTATGCGTAGTGAGAGCGATGCGCGCGCACGACTCCTGCACCGCGATCATAAGCGGCGTCGTAAAAAGCGCGAGCCAGAGCGGCGCAAATCCAAACTTCGCTCCCGCTTGGGTATACGTCGCGATCCCTGCAGGGTCATCATCGGATGCGCCGGTAATGAGCCCAGGACCAAGTCGTGAAAGCCACCCCTTCATACGAAGGAGTGTAGCATACTTGTTTTAGGGCGTACGTTTCGTGTCTTATTCTCTCGGCAAGAACCAGCTCGCATCGTACTGCACACGATCGTTTACATGCTCGTAGGCGTGTAATTCTGCCTCGGTAAACCAAATACCGATTTCATGTTTTGCTTCATCTGATGTACCGGATGCATGCACGATATTGCGCAGCGGACGGTTCTGACTGTTCGCAAAAGAATAATTATCGTGAGAAAAATCTCCGCGAATCGTTCCAGGGGGCGCACCCGCCGGTTCGGTAGATCCTACAAGTTTACGGACGAGACTTACCGCCTGTTCAGCCTCCATCACGATCGCGATGATCGGCGAAGAGAGAAGAAAGTCCACCAGACCACGCTTGATCTCATTCCCGTAGATTTCGTGGTTTGCATAGGGAAACGCCTCTCCTTTTGCGTCATATTTCGCTTTCGCCTTATCATACACCCCACGCATCCATTCCTCCGTGAGAAGATAGTGCTTATCCACATCTGCACGCTCTGGATGAACCATCTTGAGCGCAATGAGTTTGAGTCCCGCATCTTCAAAACGCGTGAGAATACGCCCCGTCAGCCCTCGCTGCACCCCGTCCGGTTTAATCAATACAAGAGTTTGTTCCATAGAAGTGCCTCAAGTATGCGGAAAAAGAAGAAGAAGAGCAAGCGTCTTGCCTTTTCCCATCGTTTTTGCTAGCGTATGTTCACATCTTTATCTTCTTTTTCTTATGGGACTTCCTGGCCATCGCCGCACCTCCTCAGACAAACGCCGTCGCGCATCACACTTCGCTCTCAAACCGAGCATTCTTGCGTTAGATAAAGCGACGGGGCTTATCCACCTTCCTCACCGTGCAGCGCCTGGTGCTTTGGAGTACAATGGAAAAGCGATCCATGTGAAGGGCCGCGATCGAAAGGTTGCCAAGCTTTTGAATGCCGCTCGCACGAAAGTGGATGCTGCCCACACAGGTCATGACCACGCCGGTCATACACACGACGAAAAATAGAGGTTGGTTTCGTTCTTTTTCCTGTTCTTTCTATGTCGAACCGTCATCTTGCACGACGCTTTGCTCTCCAATCGCTCTACGAATGGGATTTTTGGAATGGCGAACGTAGTCCTCTCGAACTCTGTGAGCGCAACGTTGAGCGATGGATGCTCGAAGAAGGAGAAACGTTCGACGAACTCTCGTTTTCGAAGAACATTCTTGAGGGCGTACTCACGCATCAACAAGAGATCGACGGAACGATCGCGCGCTTTGCTCCTGATTGGCCGATCGAAAAAATCACTACCGTTGATCGCAACATTTTGCGCGTAGGAATTTTTGAGCTCCTCTATAATTTCGATATTCCTAGCAAAGTAGCGATCAATGAAGCAATTGAGCTCGCAAAATCCTTCGGTGGCGATTCGAGCGGACGGTTCGTCAACGGCGTTCTTGGAGCCGTGTATCGTGATCAGGTCGCAAAAGGCATCCAAAAACCATCCGATACCGAAAAACAAGGAGCATCTCTTCCTCTTGAGGCGTTTCTTCAAGGAGATCGCACGAACGACAACGAAGAAGAGGACGAACCCGCTCTCCATCTACCCACCTTTCCAAAATAAGTTTCCCTCTTCCTATGGATCTCTCTCATCTTTCCGTGCTGGAAGAGCGCTTGGGCCACGTGTTTCGTGACCGATCGCTCCTCCTGCAGGCGCTCACACATCGTTCCTACATCAATGAACACAGCGATGTGTCTCACGATCATAATGAACGTCTTGAGTTTTTAGGCGATGCCGTGCTCGAAATGGTTGTCACGAAGTATCTGTATAACACCTATGCACAACCAGAGGGGGTGCTCACAAACTGGCGCGCGGCCGTCGTGAATGCAAAAACATTGGCAGGTATTTCGCGCAATCTTGCGTTTGAAGAGTTTTTACTCCTTTCGAAGGGTGAGGCACGTGATAAAGACAGCAAAGCTCGCATGTATATTCTCGCGAATGCGATTGAAGCGATTATCGGCGCGATCTACCTTGATGGCGAGATGCCTGCGGCGACGGATTTCATTCATGCGCATATTTTGTCGCATCTGCCTCGTATCATTGAACTGGAGCTGTATGTCGATGCAAAAAGTCGCTTTCAAGAAACCGCGCAGGAAATGCTCGGCATCACTCCTACCTACAAAGTACTCGAAGAACAGGGGCCCGATCATCAAAAAGAGTTTCTTGTGGGCGTGTTTCTTGATCGTGAACTCATCGCGAAAGGAAGCGGTACATCGAAACAAGAGGCGCAACTCGCCGCGGCAGCAGCAGGTCTTGAGAAGAAGGGTTGGCATGGAAAGCTCGGGATGGTTGCACCAACTCCTTCTCTCGGATAGGCTTTGCTCGCGTACCACTCTTAGGAATTACGCGTCTGGATCATTCTGTCATTCCTCTTTCGCGTCCTTAGTTTAACGGATAAAACTGCGGCCTTCGAAGCCGCCTATGGGGGTTCGATTCCCTCAGGACGCACCATCTCATACAGCCCCTCAATGGGGCTTTATGATTTCTCCCTCAACAAAAATACGACGAGACTAAGAAGTTTCGTCGTCTGAAAGAGAGATGTTCTCCTCGTCCTGCAGTTGCTCGCGTAGCAGTGGAAGGATGATTTCCTCGAGGACGACGCGTTCGCCTAGAAGCAGATCGTCCGGCGTTTCGACCATTCCTTCACGAACACGTTCGTCTACCACGATGTATCGCCACAACGCGATGGCGTAGGCTCCTTCGAGTTTCAAGGCGCACGCACACGCGAGATGCGCTCTCCACCACCCAAGTTCGTTGTCCTTCGTGATAGGTTCCGATGGAAAGAGGATGACTCGCTCATACGAACCGCGCGCGCGAGGCAAGAGCAGCTCGATAGAGATACCTGCGCCCTTGCTCGTATAGACAACGTCGAGAAGCGGAAGTTCCTCTCGCACGATGTCGAACCCCCTCAAAAGTCCTTCCCAAATCTGCTCATCCAATCGGTCCATGCGGCACCCTCTCTTTCTCCCTGCTCTTCCTCAAGATAAGTCTCGCATTCTTGCAAAAACCCCCTTGATTGTCAAGGGATGGGGGAGCCCCGTAAAAACGCTTCACGTTCACGGGGCACGTAAAAACCTCCTTGGGAAAGGAGGTTTTTACGTGGTGCCGGGAGAGAGAATCGAACTCTCATGCCCTGTTACGAGCTACGGATTTTAAGTCCGCTGCGTCTACCGTTCCGCCATCCCGGCGCCCCTACGAGCGTAGCAAAAGAGTCGTTGTTGTGCTACGGTGGTTTGCATGAATACCCCCCTATCCTCCGCTTTGCGGAGCCTCATCGGTCTATTCGTGTTCGTTTCTGTCGGTTTTTCTCTCAATCAAGCGGTTTCTTTCGTCACACCGGTGTACGCCAATGAGCTCGCGCCCGCCGCTTTTTCTCTCAAAACAAACATTGGTCCTTATATCAATGGTGTTCGAGGCACGTCCCGTTCGTTTCGTGTAGAATTGACTCGTTCGAACGGCTACACATCAAACCCAACGCTTCGCATCGAGGGACTTCCTTCGGGCGTGACGGCACGCACGATCGTTCAACCGCTTCGTCACATGCGAACAATCGTTTTGAACATCAGCGCTACCGCTCCCCTTGGTCTTCAAGAGCTGCGTCTTATTGCGAGCGATGGTTCAACCTCGTTTACAACGACCACCGTATTAAGCATCCAAAGCCAAGTTGGTTCCAGTTTCGCCATCAGCACAAACGGTTCAGCAAACATCCTCCAAAACGGAACGATCGCGCTTCCTATTCGTGTCGTGCGTCATCGCCTCGCGGGAGCGATCACGGTACGCGGCATGATGCTGCCAAACGGCATCATGGTCGATCCGCTCGTGATTCCTGCCGGACAAAGAACGGGAACACTGATCGTGCGCGCGCAGAATAACGCTTCGCTTGGCACGGCCAACCTTGTTATAGAAGCTCTCGCAACAAACGGACGACGTCTTCGAACGGTGCGTCTTACAACGACGCAAGGCGCGGTGATTCTTCCCGTGCCTGCACCAATACCGGTTCCTGCGCCTGCTCCCGCACCTACTCCTACACCAATACCAACTCCCGTTCCTGCTCCAACACCCGCACCAACTCCCGTGCCCGCACCAGCCCCTACGCCAACGCCTGCCCCAAGCCCAACGCCCGTCGCGAGTCTCCGCTTCGACATGGGTTCGCCCACCCTCCGCGACATTTGGGTCGATCCGGTGAATGGTAACGACAGTCGTAATGGCTCTTCGCGAACGCAAGCTCTCAAAACGATCAACGCTGCATGGAACATGATTCCAAACGGCACGCTCACGGGCACAGGCTATCGCATGCAGCTCATGCGCGGAACGTTTCCTGAATCCGCCATTCCAAACTATTGGGAGAACAAACGCGGCACGCAAGCGTTTCCCATCGTAATGCAAGCCGCGGATGGAAAAGGAACAACCACGCTCGCCGGCGACATGAACGTGTTTGACGTGCGACATCTCTACATGATTGATTTCAACATCATTCCAAGCCCAGCGGGAGATGCGTTTCACTGCGAACAATGCGACACAACGCTCATGCGCGGCATGAAGCTCAGCGGTGGTAATCGCATCGCGCATGAAACGATCAAAGTGAACCAATCACAACGGTTTTACATCGAAGAGAGCGATATTTCAGGCGCAGAAGATAACGCGATTGATTTTGTGGCGGTACAATACGGACATATCGTGAACTCGAAAATTTCGAACGCGCAAGATTGGTGCGTCTACACAAAAGGTGGATCGGCGTACATTCGTCTTGAAGGGAATGAAATTTTCAACTGTGGTGTAGGCGGATTCGTCGCCGGTCAAGGTACAGGTTTCGAGTTTATGACGGCGCCGTGGATTCACTATGAAGCGTACGGCATCACCTTCGTGAACAACATCGTGCGTGATACAGGCGTCGCCGGCATGGGCGTGAACGGCGGGTTCAACATCCTCTTCGCGTATAACACGCTTGTGCGCGTTGGTAATCGCGACCACTTCTTCGAAGCGAACCAAGGACGTCGTGGATGTGATGGGATTCGCGCAACATGTTCAGCGAACCAAGCCGCGGGCGGCTGGGGAAATGCGGGAGCTGAAGAACAGTACATCCCAAATCGCAACGTCTACGTGTTCAACAACCTCTTCTATAATCCACGTGGACAGGAAGCGCCGTACCCTCTGCAGGTCGCGCGCGCCGTTACGCCTCCAAGCGGAACGAACCTCTCTGGTGCGCAAGCGGCTGATACAAACCTGCAAATCAAAGGAAATTATTTCTGGAATGGCAGCACAAACGATTGGGGAATTGATGGCGGATGCGCCGATACGAACGCGACGTGTAACGTGGCACAACTCTCGCGCGACAACGTGATCGGCGGCACGGAACCTCGCTTTACGAACCTGACAGGCAACGACTTTCACGTGACAGATACGAGCGTTTTGAACGCCGTAACCACGGTTGGTTTGCCAACGTTTGATTGGTCGGCTCTTCCAGCACGTCCACGAGCACCTGCGGGAGAGACAACGATCACTGTGTCCACAAATCGCGCAGGGGAAGCGCGCGTTGCGAGGCCGGGAGCGTATTAAAGATCAGGTTCAAAAGCACATAAAACAGGCGAAAGCCTGTTTTATGTAGATCCTAAGTTCGTCCCATCCCCCACCCCGATGGCGCCTCCCATGCCGTCGCGCGTTCCCATGCATGAAGATAAAGCGAACGCAGAAGCAACGAAAAATCTTTGCTTTCAATCGCGAGAGCAGAACATTCCTCTCCTGAAGACAAAAGATACGCCGTCTCTCCCGCGAACGTCAGCGATCCAGAAAAAGGCGCGTCGTGTTCAAGAAGGAATCGCACTTCGTAGCCGCGACGATCGAAAAACGGTGGCACAATTGCCTCGTTTTGAAGCACGAGCAGCACACGCCCACCAATAAGCTCGCTCGAAAGCGTGATACGCTGCGCTTCTTCCATCGTCGCTTGGGCGTGTACGCGGTCATCTACGCAATAGTATTCCCAAATCGATCCACCTTTCGAGCGTAATTCTTCGCGAATCGTGCGAATACCCGCCTCGCCGTCGTAAGCGCGCACACGAGGACGATGTGTCGAAGCGAATTCTGCGAGCCATCCTGTGAGCGCCGCGTCCGTCTCACGCACGAGCATGGCACTTTGTTCGCGTTCCTCCTCCGCAATCGCTCGCCACGCCGTGGGCGGATTTGCTCGATATAACGTCGTTTTTCCTCGTACTTCGCTCGTGATGAGCGCACGTTCTCGCAACCATTCGATCGCGGGATAGAGGCTTGTACGCGGCAGCACGAGCTTCTGCGCGATGTCCGTGAGCGTAAGCGCCTCGACAGAAAACAACGCCTCATACACACGAGCAATTTTCTCATCACGAGCGAGGCGTTCCCACAACTTCCATCGATTAGTCGGCATATCCTGTGAGGACGCGGAGCGTTTGCTCAGCCGTTCGTTTCCATGTGAACGTTTCCGCATACACACGCGCTTTTTTCGTCAGATGCGCTCGCGTTTCTTGCGAGCTTTTACGGAGAGCGCGTATCGCTTCAACCGCGTCTTCGAGAGAAGATGGATCAACGAGCTTGTACGCATGCCCGCCCGCAACTTCCGGCAAAGAAGAGGTGTGTGAGCAAATCACGGGCGTTTCGCACGCCATCGCCTCAAGAACAGGCAGTCCAAACCCTTCATACAAAGAAAGGAGAAGAAGTGCTTCCGCCGAGGCGATTAATGCGGGTTTGTCTTGTTCATCCACATAACCAAGCACACGAACGCGCTTGCCAAGTGGATGCGTTTTGAGCCGTTGTTCCATCTTCGACCAGCCGTATCCAGGCAAACCAACCAACACAAGATCAAGTTCGTGATCTGTTTCCGCCACACGAAAAAACGCCTCGAGAAGCTGCGCGACGTTCTTTTTCTCTTCGAGACGCCCCACATACAGGAGAAACGAACGTTTTCCGAGAGCGTATTTCTCACGAACAGCGTCTCGTTCTTCGATTGAACACGCTTTATAGCGCGTAGCATCCACTCCAAGAGGAGTGACAGTGATGCGTTCTGGCGCGAAACCATACGCTTCCACAAGCTCCTGCTTACAAAACGAAGAAACCGTGAGCACTTCGGCGCGAGATGAACGAATATCGCGTGTCGTCATTTCGTGATAGGCGATTTGTATGGGTTTATACGCTTGTGGAAAACGATGAAACCCAATGTCGTGAACCGTCACGACGGCACGCCGCGGCAACACTTGCGGAAGCACGTGGGCCGGCACAAAGAGCACATCCGGAGGGAAAAAACGCATCTCCCACGACAAACGTAGCTGCGTCCACGCATAGCGCGGCGGCCATGAGAGCACGTCCTCGTGCCAGCCGCGTGTCCACGCGCGAAGGTCTTCTTGAAGCGGCCTGTCTGTATAGAGCTTCCACGCATGCGGCGAGGCAAGTGGAAGTTCGTGAAGCGCTCGAAAAAGCTGCGCGGCATACCATTCCACGCCCGTTCGATGCGGACGGTTCGCTCGCGACGCTTCAAGTCCGATCAACATACTTACGTAGAAAAAATACTCCGCTTATACGCATCGAGGTTTTCAAGCGCGATGCCGGTGCCACGCGCGACGCACATCTGCGGATTTTCCGCGACCATCGCGGGAACGCCCGTCGCTTCGGAAAAAAGCCGGTCGAGATGCCGCAGCATCGCCGATCCACCTGAAAGCACCATCCCTTTTTGCATAACATCTGCAGAAAGTTCTGGAGGGGTTGCGCGCAACACATCTTTAATCGCTTCGATAATCCCCTGCAATTCGTGCTGAATTGCGTCCGTCGCATCATCACTTGTGACGGTGACGACCTTCGGCAAGCCGCTGATCATGTCGCGGCCTTTCACTTCCATTTCGAGTTTATTCTCAAGATAGAGAGCGGATCCAATGTTCACTTTGATATCCTCTGCCGTACGCTCGCCAATCGCGAGGCCGTACTTTCGACGAATGTGTTCTTGAATCGCCGCATCAAATTTATTGCCACCGATACGTACGGACGCGGACGATACAATGCCTCCAAGAGAGATAACGGCGATTTCAGAAGTACCGCCCCCAATATCGATAATCATGTGGCCAGACGGTGAACCAATGGGAATATCCGCCCCGATCGCAGCCACGACCGGCTCTTTAATGATGTACGCGGCGCGAGCACCAGCGGACATTGTGGCATCGATCACCGCGCGACGCTCCGTGGACGTGATCCCTCCAGGAACGGCTACCATCACTTCTGGACGAAACAGACGTATGCCCGTCATCGCTTTGTTGATGAAATACCGCAACATCGCCTCGGTTGAACGATAGTCCGCGATCACCCCGTCTTTGAGCGGACGCTTTGCCACGATCGTGTCAGGTGTACGTCCAAGCATGTCCTTCGCTTGATTGCCTACGGCGAGAATTTTCTTATCAACGAGCGAAATCGCGACGACAGACGGCTCATGCAAAATAATGCCCCGTTTAGGCACATAGACCAAAACCGTCGTGGTACCGAGATCGATACCGATTTTTTTGTTCAAGTTAAACATACAGTTTACCACCTAACTCACCACCCCACGGAAAAAGAGAGATCTTTTTCTATACGTACGGACTTTTGATAGAGCGCATCACCGAACTTCGCAGGATCTTCTGCAGGAAGAGCGCTTCGCACACGATGCGGGGCGCGCACCTCGATGGCAAATCGCGAGGTGTTACCGGGTTGTTTTTGCACGAGAAGTTCGTATGTTCCCGCCTGAATACGACTCGCAAGCGAAGCAGGGAAGCGATAGGTAAACGTGATTTCCCCTGTTTTTCCGGGTTCGACCGCGAAAAAGGCGCCAAATACGGTTTTTCCAAGCTCTTTATACACATCTACACGCCCAGGAACGAGCTTCCCTCCCGTTCGAAAGAGATCATCCTCCATCGCTCCCCGCGTCGACAGCAGTTCCGCGCCTTCGGGCACATACACCCGCACATAATCTCGATAGCGAGAGTACCTCCATGTAGGCGCACTATTCGTGTTTTTGTAGCGAAGCGTGAGCGTTGCTTGCGCGCTACCATCGCGTTTCGCCTCTACCGTGTACAGAAGCTGCTTATCCATCACCCCGTCCGTTTTAAGGGCGCCCATATTTGAATCCACCACCCAGAGGTAGTCGCCTGAAGTTGTTTTTGTGCGTCCAGACCACCCTCTTGCCTCGATTGCCTGTTGCAGAGCCGGATCACGCGCATACAGAAGCACATCTTTCTGCGTAAGCGCGTTCGTGAGCGTATCGAGTAGGCGCGGCCAATCGCTTGCCGGCACGTCTGTCAGCCGCTGAAATAATGCATCTCCTAACTTCGCGACTACCTCTTTTCGTTGCGGCGTAGGAAGACCATTCTGATGAAACCGCATGTGCACATCGTATTGAAGCGCATCGAAGAAATTATCTGTACGAAACTCTTGGTCTTCCACCTGAATCGGCCCCGTAAAGGCAAGAAGCTGTTTAAAAAGCTGCGGCTGCAGGGCAATAAGCGCGTCAGGAGACGGAACCACCACGCTCGCTCGTTCACGTTCTTCCACATATTGCGTCAAAAGGAGTTCGGCTGTAGACGGAAAATCTGGAAGCCAATTTGCATCACGAAAAAAGAGCTGTTTTTGTTCGAGCCATTTTGCAAGCGGCGCGGGAACGGGCTTCTTCCACACACCAGAGACGGGTAGATCAATCGAATACACGTCTTGAAAGATCATGCGCTCCACATTGCCCGTATCCACGCGAACATCTCCCACCGTCCCAATAAAGCCGCCCGTTCCTCGCGCTTCGTCCGTATTTTGCAAGATAACGAGATAGTTTTTCGCGTGTGGATAGCCCGCAAGCGGAAGCCCGATCTCGAGAAGCTGCGTCGCCGCGGCAAATTGCGTTTGCATGCGTTCAAATTGTGCTACGCGCAGGGTGATCATCTCTTGAAGAGACGTGGCTATTCCTTCACGAGGAACATTTTTCCATCGTTCAAGCGCAATCGCCATACGTTCTTGCGCGATGCGAAGACGTGGCAATACCTGCGCGAGACGAGCGAAAATCACACGCTTTTCCTCGCGCGTGAGTGAGCGGAAGGTACGATTCGGGGCGAGAGGGTTTTGCAAAGCCTGTTTGCCGAGCCCTACTTCTGTAAACGCCTCTTGTAAGAGTGTGCCTACTTGAAGAAGTTCATCCACCCCCGCAAGCGTCGAGCGTGCCGCGTCGATACCCTCATCCAACGTGAATACATACGAGCGGGCAATAGGCACAAATTTCCAATAGAGAAGCGCTTTCGAGCCACGTTCTGCCTGTTGAAGACCTTCCGCCGCGCTTTCGAGTTCTGTGCGTGCCGTAACGAGATCTTCGGCTAAAATAGACGTTTCTGCTCGCTGAATCGCTTGGTACACGGAACGCAGACCGAACCCAGCGAGTGCCCCTCCGAGGAAAAGCGGTACACACAGAAGTATCGCTCCAAGAAGACACACAAGAACTCTTCGTTTCCACTTGACACGATGAACGGACATGGCTGTAGCATACCTCATTGACTTTCCGAAGAAAACATGAGAAAAAAAGAGGAGCTTTCGACGCCTTCTGGCGACAAAAGCCCGTTCCTTCAACCTGCAACAAAAGGAGGGTCGCTATGAAGCGATCTATTCTCTGCCTTGCCACATGGCTCGCGCTGCTCTTGATGAGCGGCAATGCCGTAGGTCAGACCATTGAATACGCGGAAGCGCGGGATACACCCGCTCTTCATGCTCGGAACTACTGGGTTGCCGCCAATGCACGTGTCCTCACCGACTCGGCAAAAGAAGCTATTCGTTCAGGACGGTTTCTCCCTCGTTTGCGCGCCATGTCGAATCCGGTCGCTGCGGGGCTGATCACTCACGAGAATGCTCAATTTGCGGTCACGTTCGCCGAACTCATCTGCGCGAACCACGCAAATCGCTCACTGCAACTGCGTTGTCGTACGGACGAGAACGGGCATCGCGCTCACCCTCGTGTGAACGCTCGCACGTGCAGCGGCACGCCTGATCTGTACGCGCTTCTTCCGCAAGACTGCTTTCGTCCGTATGCGATCACGCTCACGGGGCGAACGGTGCGGATTCCGAATAAGATCGAAGAAGTGATAACGCCTGACGCGGCCCCCATCGTCGCTCCACAAACACCTATCATTGAGGCGCGTGGACCGCCGATCACGCCCATCATTCCTCCACGAGAGCGTGGAACGAGTTCGGCAGATGAAGCGCTGCGTCATCAACAGACGCTCGAACGCGTAGATGTCCTCGAAGAGCTGTTACAACGATGGAGAATCGTTACGGGAGCGGCTGTACTGCTTCTGCTCATGGCCT
Source organism: uncultured Gammaproteobacteria bacterium (assembly GCA_964428975.1). Taxonomy (GTDB): domain Bacteria; phylum Patescibacteriota; class Patescibacteriia; order 2-12-FULL-60-25; family 2-12-FULL-60-25; genus JAGOUA01. The sequence continues at coordinate 122,767 of CAYSAI010000001.1, forward strand.
TGTTCATCATCACGGTTCTGTGGAAACGCCACTTTCAACTGAAGAGCGCTCACCAAGAAGATGTTCGACGATTGGAAGCGCTGTATCACACCTCATCCGATGAGCTGACACGCGCTAGGGATTCGAAAGAAGAGGTGTCAGAGCGAGCTTCCGCTGCAGAATATGCAGCCACGAGTATGCATCAGTTCGCGACACAAGAGGTACTGCCTCGTATTCAAGAAATCACCGCCGAGCGCGATCAAGCGCATCTCGACCTCTTGAATCTGAAGAACGAGCACGCTTTATGCCATGATGAGACGAGCATCATTGAAGAGTTGCACGGACGGCTCAACGCCTCCGAGATTCATCTTGCCGAAGCTCTTGCTCGTGATGAAGTGCTCAAGCGAGAAGTGACAGTCCTTCGCGAAGAGAAAGCGGCTCACACGGCGCGAAGCAGCGGACGCCCGAGCATGGTCAATGAGGAGCTTTTGAACCATCTGGCTGATAATGACATCAAAATCACACATTACGAGAACGCCGCACGCATGCGAGAAGCGCATATCGGTACTCTCGAACAGGATATGGAAGATCTTCGAAAAAGTCGTCGCATTCTCGAGACGATCAACACGCAAACGCTCGAGAAACTGCAAGAGTGTCGACAACACGTTCTTGAATTGAGGTCGCAGAATACTCAGCTGAATACTTCTCTCAAAGCCTTGCGACAGGAACAAAGGGAACCGACGGAACCGGTAGCCCTCTCCATGGGGAATGCACCTACGAAGATGGACGAAACGCTTCAAATGGCCACACGACAAGCCGTTCCTGCACGCGGAGCCATCGGTATGAGATTCCCCGGAGGGAACATGACCCAACCCATGGGATCCGTCGGCCCTTTCAGACTCGAACCCGACATGTATGAAGGACCGATCGAAGATGCTAGCGCAGAATACTGGGGTGACGTGAATGACCACGTGGGACTGCCCAGCCATCCGCCAAGCGGAGTGACTCGTGTTCATGAGGCAACTCTTGCCCCACCACCGCCACCGCCTTCTTTCTTCAGGGGATACGCTGCTCTCGATGACAGCAGCACGAAACGCATTTCCGTTGAAGAGATTCAGCGTCTCGCGGCAAAAGCCCAGCTCCAAGATCCTCACGAACCATCAGGCAGCTTTTTTGACGGCACACCCGATGAAGTGGCCGCACCAAAGAAGTCCTGATAGGCTCCCCTCCCTGCATCTTCTGGTGCAGGGACTTTTATTTTCCGTCTCGATGTTTGACGCTCTTTGAAAGATTTGTCATGCTAGAGTCCCCTTTTTCAGGAGGTTCGTGATGAGCGAGAACGGCTATCGTTTTTCTGGGCTACCTCGTCGAGCAGGGGTACTGATTCAAGATGCGTTTGGGGGAGTGCATGAAGTCTCTCGTGGACTCATCAAAGACCTTGTTCGAAATGGAGCTTCTTACGAAGCAAAAGACGAGTTTCTCGATCTGGCGCGTAGCACGTTTCTCACGGCAAGTCGTAAACGCGAAGGTTCGCGAGAATATGTGTGCATCGAAGCCACGCCGTCTCATGCCGAGACACTCACAAAAGTCATTTTTCTCATGCCGAAAGATTGGAACGAGCTGATCGAAAGATTCACTCCTTTCGAACATCTGACGAGCAGAAAGCACCGTCTCTGATCCCTGCATCGTTCTGATGCGGGGAGTTTTTTTATCGATTCCCTCGCTCGAATACAGCGAACAAAAAACCACCTTCTTGGTGGTTTTTGTGATGGAGCGGGTAAAGGGAATCGAACCCTTCTCTCCAACTTGGAAGGCTGGAGTAATAGCCACTATACGATACCCGCATGAAACGACGCGCGTAAACCCTATCAAAAAGAATGACCGAAGGCAAACAAAATAGGACGTACGCGTTTGGATGAGATTCGAGATGCTGGAGCCTCATAAAACCGGAAACGTACACACGCTGTACGTTGAGGATTTTGTGAGGCGAAGCGCTCGAAGATCGCCAAACGCGTACGTCCTAAAAAAGTACCCCGTCTCTCGAGAGAGACGGGGTCAGGGCTGCGCTAAAATAGAGTCCAATGTCTGTTGTTGGTCACGCGTCAATCGCGCTCGAGATGCTTCTCGCATCTTTGAAGGCACGCGCGCCCAAAACAATCGAAGCGCTTCGGGAGAACGGAGAAGCGTTGTGAACACTCCTCGAAGTCCTTCGGAGGAAACACCCGTGAGATGCTCCCCCTCGATCTCCCGCATCACACGATCGAGCACGAAGGCGAACAAACGCACGTCTTCCCCCGCCATGAACGAGTGATCCATGACCTCGAGAAGCGTTCGGACTGTTGGCGGTCGTCTGAATCGTTCTTCGTGAAAGTACTGGAGGATCGCTTCTCGAAGCGCAGGCGACCCATCCACCCACGCCTTGAACCAGAAAGCGAGCGTGAGACGTCGATGCGACATCTTTTGGAGGATGGTTGGTCCGAACTGTTCGACGAGCCCTCCCAACCATCGTGTCAGTGCCTCATCGGTCACATTATCCAGAAATGTTCGCCAATCGTACCCATCCATAAAGCGCTTGCGAAGATCTTCCGGCCACTCTGCAGCTTTCTTCGTGTATTCATGCAATTTCTCTGGCGGCACCTTCAAGAGCGTCGGCAGATGCACCACGTGTGCGGCAGCATCATCTTCACCCATGAGAAAGAGCTTCCCTCCCTCATGCACATCCTCCTTTGGATCAAACCGTTCCCCTACCACAAGCAGCACACGTGGGTACCAGAACGTCGTCAGATCGCTCATGGTGATCGCCACCTCTTTCGCCTCTCGAAAATAGACGCGCACAGCCTGCTGAAACTCCTGCAAAAGACGCTGCGTGAGCTGTGTCATAACCTGCTCTTGCGCCGGTATCTTGAGCGCAGGAAACGCTTTACATCCCGCACGATCATGGCTCACCTCTATACGGGTTGAAAAAAGCGTGTGCATGGCTTTTACCGCTTTTGGGATCATGAGTGCTACCGCTTCCGGATCAAAGAACGTTTCCGAGATGAAATCTCGTATCCATGCCGCATCCACCAAGAGATTATCTCGCAAAAAATTGGTGTTTCTCGTGTGAAAGATCGGCATCCACCCCCCAAGAACAGGCAAGGTGAGGTGTTTCGTGGTCATGCCTTTTAGCATGAAGCTTCGCAACACGAGAAAGAGCACACTTCCGAGCGGGTTCGGCGTTTCCCGATCCTTACGAGCGTACGCCTTCGCTTGAAACTGTGTATAGTATTCACCATACATCAGCACGTACTCAAGAGGGAGATGTCCCGCGAGCACAAGCAACGCTTCTGCCTCATCGAGACGCGCTTGCGCCTGCTTGAACGTCGCACGCTCTGGAAAGAACATCTCTTTACGACGAATGTCTCGAATCTCGGACTCATCCGCTGGATCGAGAAGTCCGTAGAGGGAACCGTTCTCACACAGGAGCACGGCGCGACGGAGCACTTTTGTTGCGCGTTCACGCAGCTCCGCATGAAGCACAAGTCCAATCTGCACAAAACGATCGAGCGGATTCTTTCGAAGACGCTCGATCGCGATAGAAGGGTTCTCCTTTGACGCTTCAGCGAGACCAAGCGAGACCGTCGCTCCAAACACCGTGAAAGCGGCATCTCGCCCGATACCAAGCGAAAGATCGAGCGTGTAGTCGTTGGCAATCTGCACGAGGCAGCCCATCAGGGAATCCCGATCCCGTTCTAGACGATCGGGATCCCCCTTACACACAGCCGCGTACGCCGTTTTAAAGAAGTCGCTGCCCGACTCCTCGACGCGCGTCCCATAACGGACAAGGCTAGAAACGTCGCTCATTCGAGATCATCCAGCAAGCTCTTCGAAGACACTTTCGCTTGAAGACGCTCTTGCGCGGCAGCGGCTTCGGGCGTGAGCTCGATCGTCCGCATCGCATCCGCAAGAAGCCTCTCTCGATCCTCGATCATCCGACTGTGAAGCTCTCCGTCCGAATACATTTCAAGTCCCTCGATCTCCCGCAGAAAGCCCTCATCCTCCGGATCTTTCTCGAAGATCCGCGCCATCTGCTCGAGCTTCTCATGCGCGGCGAGTGGCTCTTGCTTCTTCGCGTAGCGCAGGGCGAGGAGCATGTATTCGTGAGGAAACGCTCGCAATGCCGCTCCCTTATGAAGATCATCCTCATCAGAATCGAGAATCGCTTCGAGACGATCAAGCGCCTCGCTTGGATGAAACCGCGTGATCGAATCACGAAGCGCATACCGAACTGCCTCTCCATACGAATTCCTGTCGATGGGAACGATCCACGCCTGCTGACCCGCCGCACAGAGTGCGTGGTACTGCGTGTGCGTGAGCGCTTGAAGCGCCCCTTGCGGCTCGTCATACCCATCGGGATCTGCATCCCACGTCGTCGCGGGCGCAAACGTTCGCGAATCCTGCGCGAGAAAGAGCGGAAGTTGCCCGACCGGCACGAGCGCAACAATGGTCGCAATCTCGCTCGGCTTCCGAAGAAGCGTAAGCGCATGGACGAACTCCTGCGCCGGCGTACGTTCTGCCCGCTCGAGCGCCGTATCCCGATCCTCGATCTTGACCAATTCCGCCGCATCCCGACCCGAAACTTGCTGCCTGTCGTCTCCATTGATGACACTGAGTCCGGTCATGTGGACCTCCTTCCGGTCTCATGCTTTTGATACCATAAAAAGGATGTTTTGTAAAGATGGGATGTTTCAATAAAACACCCCACCTCTCGTGAGAGGTGGGGCTAGACTACGCGATCACAATCTCCGACGCTTCGGAGAGAAGGCTCTGCCGCGAGACGGCATCGGCGTAGCGCGTGCCGAGATGGACGAGCTCCTCGTGCGTACCTGATTCAATCATACGTCCTTCTTCGAGGAAGAAGATGCAGTCCGCGCTCCGAATCGTCGAGAGACGGTGAGCGATGGCGAAGATCGTGATCACCCGCCCTTCCTCACGACGAATATCCTCAATCATCGCTCGAATCGCATCTTCCGACTCTGAATCGAGGCTCGACGTCGCCTCGTCCAGCACGAGGAACTTCGCCCCATGCATGAGTTTAAGGTACGCCCGCGCGAGGCCGATGCGCTGACATTCCCCTCCTGAAAGAGCGACGCCGTTCTCCCCCGCCTCTTCCTCCATCCCCTTGGGAAAGCGTTTCGGATCTTCAAACACGACCGCGAGATGCGCAGCGAACAGTGCCCGCTTCACCTCTTCATCGGTGGCTTTTGGCACGCCGTACCGCACGTTTTCTTTGATCGTCGTGTCGAAAACGAGTACGTTTTGCGCAACATACGCGAAGAGCGAACGAAACCAGTCGCGCGACACATCGCGAATATCCACGCCGTTCAAGCGCACACACCCACCGGTTGGGTCATACACGCGCTGAAGCATCTTCACGAGCGTCGACTTGCCTGCGCCGCTTCTTCCCACAAAGGCGTACATCTTCCCTGCGGGCAGGGCGAGCGAAAGCTCGTGCAGAATCGGCGCTTCACGTCCCTCGTACTGAAACGAAAGGGTATCGCACAAGAAGTCGAACCTTTCCCCCGAAAGCGTCTGCGCTTCTGGGTTATTCGGCATCGTATTCTCGACCGCGAGCAGCTTCTCGACACGCTTGATCGTCACGGTGTTCCGCATAATGCGACGGTAGATGTGAAGCACCTCCCAGAACTTGTTCATCGTTTCCCATCCCGTCATGCCGAGGTAGGCGACGATCGCAATCGAAAGCCTTCCCTGCGAGACACGCCAGAGCGGAGCTCGAAGCGATGGCGCAAGACATCTTGCAGCAAATTGCGAGCCTCAAGGCGAGCGGCTAGCTCCCGCCTCTGCCTCACTCACCTCACCCCTGCCCCCAGTCATTCGACTGGGGGTTTTGTTTATAAAGTCAGCGATAGCACCTTCGATACGCCGCCCTCGCTCATCGAAACGCCGTAGAGAACGCTCGCTTGCGTCATCGTCGCGCGATTGTGCGTGATCACGACGAGTTGCGTCGTTTTTGCCATTCGTGCGAGCAGCTCTCCAAACCGACGAGCGTTCGCTTCATCAAGAGCTGCGTCTACCTCGTCGAGCACGACAAATGGCGAGGGGTTTGTGAGAAGAATCGCGCAAATAAGCCCGATCGACACAAGCGCGCGTTCACCTCCTGATAAAAGCGTAATCGATTTCAGACGTTTTCCTGGAGGGGTCGCGAAAATCTCGATCCCTTCTCCTTCGCGCTCTCCAAGCTCCCCCGTGTCCGGATCAAGTTCCGGTTCTCGCGCCACCTCCACGAGACGCGCTTCCCCGCCACCGAACAGCTCTCGCACCGAACTGCCGAACGCCTCGTTCAAACGATGGAACGCATGCGTACGTTTCTCGCGAATCGTTGAATCGAGCTCAGCGACAAGCGTGTGCAAGTCTTGCAAACTTTTTTCTATATCCTCGGTTTGTCCACGCAAATCCTCTACACGAACACGCGTCGTTTCGTGCTCCACGAGCGTTTCTGGAGGAATCGAGCCGATCCATTCCACCTGCGAACGCAGTCTCGCGAGAAGATGCGGCATGGCTGGATCGATCGCATCCGACGCACGGTCCGCCACAGACTCGAGCTGATCACGAAGCGTAGGAGCAAGCCGCTCAACTTCCGCAAGAAGCGCAGCCCGTCGCTCTTCAAGACGCGCGAGACGCACCATCACCTCGGAACGACGTCGTTCCAGGGCAAAACGCTCGTGCTCAAGAGCGGCGCGCTGTCGTTCACGTGTAAGTGCGTCTGCATGTTCGAGACGAAATGCTTCTTTAAAGCGCGTAAGCTCTTCTTGCGCACGCTGTTCTTCTTGTTTCAAACGCTCATCTTCACGAAGAAGCTCGTCGAGGCGTGTGCGTACACCTGCATCATCAACAGATACAGCAACAGAAGCGGGACGCTCAAGCTCCTGCAAAAGTTTTGTCAGTTGGTCTGCCGCATGAACGAGGCGCGCGCGCAGCTCATCCGACGCAAGAGAGACGGCGCTTTCTGCAAGAAGACGCGTGTTCTTCTCGAAATTTCGCACACGTTCGATGATCGTCGAGAGAGGAAGCGGCGACCATGAACGAACGTTCGTCGCAAGCGCCACGGCAAGCTGCGTTTCCACTTCGGCGCGTGTATCTCGCACAGCAGAACGTGCCGCACGAAGCGTAGAGAGCGTACGTTCAAGATGGTTTTCGCTCTGCTGAGGCTTCACGAGCGTTTCGTCGCTTGGAACGATCGCGGCCTCGCGCAAACGTGTTTCCATGCGCGTTTCTTCCTGTGTGATCGTTCGTAGTTCCCCCTCTACGAGACGCACGTCGTGACGAACACGCTTCCATTCTGAACCGTACCACGCTCCTTCGAGCGTCTGAAGCTCTTGTGCGAGCGTCTCTTTTTGCGTCAAACGATCTACCTGTTTTTGAAGCGTCGCAAATCGTGGCTCAAGCTCGTTCAACACGAGGCGCGCGCGATCGAGATGACGAGCTGTTTCTTCCATCTTGCGAAGCGCTTGCTCGCGACGAAGCTGAAAAGGTCGCACGCCACACGCCTCATCAAAAAAGACCTTTCGTTCTGATGGACTCGCGATAAGCACGTGATCAATCATACCTTGGCCGATCACCGCATACGAACGCTGGGCAATACCGTGTGTCGCGAGAAAAAGCGCGACATCTGCGAGACGAACGAGCTCGCCGTTGAGTTCGTACGTGGATTGCCCGTCACGATCAAGCCGACGCGCGATCGTGGCGGTTTTCGCTTCTCCCTCACCCGCTTCTTCGAGCGTGAGGCGTACGTCTGCAATACCGCTTCGCGCTCGCCCTTCCGCACCAGAAAAAATCACGTCTTCGCCCGTTTTAATACGTAAGAGCTTTGTACTTTGCTCGCCTAGTACCCACCGAATCGCATCGGCCACATTCGACTTTCCTGACCCATTCGGCCCTACCACCACCGTAAGCTCCCCTTCTCCAGCTTTTTGTTCTGGAAACGTAAAAACGGTCTTCTGCGCGAAGGTCTTAAACCCTTGAATCTCGAGACGTGAAAGACGCATGAATACACGTTATTCTAACGCATGACGCGTGTTTCGACAAACAGCCCTCTCGCCAAACGAACGTCTTTTCTTCTATGATGGTCGCTATGTCCGTCACACGAGCTCTCACGATCAGCACGGTTGTACAAATCACCGGAAAAGTTGTTTCGACGCTTCTTGGTATCGTCGTCATCTCACTCATGACGCGCCTCCTCGGAACGGAAGGATTCGGCAGCTATTCCACAGCAAACGCCTTTTTGCAGGTGTTTATCTTGCTCGCAGATGTAGGCATCAACGTGACTTTCCCAGCCATTTTGGGCGAACACGCGCATAATCCTGCCTATCAGCAACGGGTATTCACAGCCGTTCTCACGTTACGTCTGCTCATGACGGGAGTCATTCTTCTTGTGATTGCTCCCATCGTCGCCTTTACGTGGCCATTTCCTTGGGTGATCAAGCTCGCGATTCTTGCGCTGTCCCTTTCCTTTGCTTTTCCGAGCGTACAGCAAATCATGGTCGGCGTTCAACAGCAAAAACTCCGCATGAACGCGGTGGCGATCTCAGAAAATGTCGGACGTCTCATTAATATCGCCGGCCTTCTTCTTGCACCGATGTTTGGTTGGGGGGTTGTGGCACAATGTGCCATTATTTCTGTGGGGTCAGGAGCCGTATTCCTCATCAATGTGCTCTCCGTAAGACGATTCGTTCCTCTTGTGTGGAATTGGGATCCAACGATTTGGCGGATGGTTCTCACCCGCTCGTGGCCCGTTGGTCTTTCGATCGGCCTCAATCTCATCTACTACAAAGCAGATGCGCTCGTACTGCAATTTTTTCGTCCACAAAGCGAGGTAGGGATTTATGGCGCGGCTTATCGACTGCTTGAAGTCCTTATCTCCATTCCGTTTCTGTATGCGGGCGTGCTCCTTCCCGTCTTATCGAAAACATGGGCGGAAAAGCGTCACGAAGACCTCTCCGCTCTTATCTCACGTTCGCTGGATTTGATGATTCTGTTGATTTTACCGCTCGTGATTGGCATGCAGTGGTTTGGTGAGCGTGTGCTTGTCGCGATTTCAGGACCCGCGTTTCTCGCGGCGGGCTCTATCGCGAAAATTCTCGTTTTTGGAGTCGCTGCCATCTATCTCAATACAGTTCTGTCTCATGCGGTTGTGGCGCTTCAAGCGCAAAAAAAGATGCTTCCTCTCTATGGATTTGTCGCCTTTGGAACGCTTGCCGGCTATCTTTTGTTCATTCCTGTGTACGGAGCTATCGCCGCGGCGTGGCTCACGGTTCTTTCTGAAACCCTTATTTTACTAGGCTCCATCGTTACGGTGCGTCAACACGTGCACTTCATGCCGAGTCTACGCATTGTCGGTGGGGCCGTTTTTTCTGGAGCGCTTATGTGGTACGTGGGAAGTGCAACTGCTTCATTTGGACTCTTTTCAAGTTTGTTTCTTACGTCTGGCACATACCTGCTTGTTCTCGCCGCAACGCGTACCATCACACCCGCGATTGTACGCACGCTCCTCACGAAATCAACACCTTGATCTTCTCACGAATCGCCGTAATCTGCCGTTCACTCACGGCTGCAACGGCAAATTTTACGGAATCGTGCGCTTCTTTTTCAAGCGCTTGCAGCTCTGCGGTAAGCGCTGTTGCTTCTTCCACAATGATTGCACTAGTCATACACCCATCGTATCACGTAGAATGAAATGCATCTATGGACTCTTCGTTTGATGAACTTCTCGCGGAACTCGATAAAACCCCTCCCGCTCAAGAGGACCCGGCAAAAACGGAAGCGATGCGTAAACTGATGGACGCTTCAAAGCATCTGGAAAAGATCGCCACGATTCTTGATCCAAGCGATGTAAAACACATGCTCCACGGATTAAGTTTACCTCCAGAAGCACGCGCGCGACTTCAAGAGGTGGTGAAGCATCTCATGACTATTCAGCATACATTAGAAACACTCGAACAGAATTTACTTGGCGAAAAAGCGATCGCTCCTGAAACCGTTCCCGAAGCGGTGATCACCGAACCTGTCGCATTGCAGGAAGTACCAACGAGCGAAGAAGCTGCTCCTCCAGAGCCTCCCCACGTAGAACCTGTCCAAGACCCAGAACGCATCGCTTTCGAAGCCTATAAAACGCAATGGGAAGCTGTATTTGCCGCAGACCCGCTTCTCAAAGAACAACATCCAGAAGTGCTCGCCTACTATACGCAAATGGAAACGTACTTTCGCGAAAAAGAGCTACACGCAGCGAAAAAAGCAACCCCTTGACACGGGGTCTTGTTTTAGGGAACGGAGTAGAAGGTCGTGATCGATCCCGCCTCCTGCGAAGATCTCTCGACGAAAGGACGAATACCCTCATGCAGAACCTTCCTCGTCTCCTCGTTTCCTGTTTCGTATTCATGACCGTCAGTCTCTTCACGCCCGCGTGTGGATCGCTCCCTCGATTTGAGGGGTGCGATCGCTCGCCTGATGCCACCTCGCTCGAGATGGACGCTCCTCAGAACGAACGTGTATCTGTGCAGAACACCCCCTCGTTTAGCGATGCAGGAAACGCTCCCTTGAGGGACGCGACGTTGGAAGCGGCTGACGCACGCACGGAGATCGATGCCCGCGCGGAGCCGGAGGACGTGATGAATCGCACCCCTACGACGGGAGCACGTGCGGTTCTGCTCGCACCGACGAGCTGTCACGGGCGTCGTCTCTCGATGAGTGCGCTCGACGTCTCGCTTTTCGAGGAGGATGCGAGCGTGTGGCACCTCTGTATCAAGACACCAACGCGGATGACGTCGGATCAATCGCTCGCGAACGAACGACCCACGCACGTGCGTATCGGTCTCATTCGTGACGGGCGCGTGATCGAACTTCTTCGCGCAGAATCTCCGCAGCGAGCGAATCCGTGGACCGTGAGTGCTCTCGTCACCATCCCAAACCTGCTCACGTCCGCGCTCTTTCTCGAGGCGATCTACACAAACGGTCGTACGATGAACCTCCTCGCAAGCGGATCGCAACCGCGCATGCAGGGAGAGCTTTCGCTCTGGCGTGTGAGCTCTGACGGCACGCAAGTGCCGAACGCTGCTGATCGCGCGTGCCGATTCCTCCGCGACGAGCCGCGCGACGCACGCACGTTCCTCCTTCCTACGCACGAATGCCCGCTGAACGGAGATAGCTGCTCCGACCTCGTAGGACTCACGTGCACCGCTCTCGGTCCGACGTGAAACTTCTGACCCCCCGTGAAAACTGGGGGTTTCTTGTTTTTATCCTCTTTCTATGTCCTCCTCGAGCCTCTTCCTTTGACTGTCTAATGCATCTTTTTTCGTAAATAGTCCATCCAGCACTTTGTTTTGTTGTCCCATCGTTTGAAAAATCCCATTCATCTCCCGTTGAACTAACTTCTGCTCCAGTTCAACGAGTTTCTGCTCTCGCATGACATTCGCGAGGTTTTCTTCGTTCACACGCTCTTGCGGAGAATTTTTCACCCATGAAAACGCTCGCTTCCAGCCAGAGACCGTTCCAGCACTCTGCAAGCGCGTGATTTCTGCTTGATGGCGGGTTATTTCCGCTTGATGATTTCCAGAAGCGAGCATCAATTCTGAAAGACGTTGCACAGTCGGAGCATTCTTTCTTTCCTCATCAGCAATAGCGTTTGATACTTCTTTTAACGCTTGGTCTGTGGCCTTCAGCTCATCAAGCGATCGAGCTACACGCTCTCTTGTATGAATTTTTTGCGTCTCTTCTTGTACTCCCATCTCTTGCTTATGATCATTTGCCACCATCTCTTGCGAGAGCTCTCCCAAACGCCGCTCACTGGCACGCAGGAGTAAATTCCATCCATCTGCCTCTTCCGCGTTTTGCGCAAGCACGCGCCCTCCTGCTATTTCATGCCCTTTCCAAAGATTTCGTTCTTGTGCAAGTCTCGCTAACGCCTCTTGCGCGGCGATATACTCTTTCATCGCTTCTTGATACTGCTCTTCTGGTGTTTGCGGAAGCTCTCCTTGCTGCTCATCGTCTGCATCCTCAAGAAGATCTTGGGATAGCTCTTCTACGTATTCCGTTTCTGCGAAAAGATCTTGCATTTTTCCAATCCGTTCATGAACAAGAGCAGTTTGTCCGCGTACGTCTGCTTCAGAGGGTGCTCGGACGATACGAAGATCAGGTCCCTTTGGGGCTGGTGGTGCCTGTTCCTGTGCGGACTGTTTCTTCTCAAGAGAAATCATATACCCTATACTATAACATAAATGTTTTCTTTTTTATGAAAAAACTTCGTCTCGCCGAACACCCATCACCGATATCAGAGGACCCCCCCCTCTTCCACTCGAGCAAGAAGCGTCTATTCCTCCTTCAGAAGCTTCTGATGTGATAGATCCGCGTCATGAACGGTATGAACGATTGCTTCGTATACGAGAAAAAGAACAGGCTCATGCGAACGAACGTATTGTAGCGTGCGATGCGCGCGTAGAAAAAACCATGGAGACCCTTGATTTGGAAACACGTTTTCGTAGCGCGCGTGATTTCATGAGTTCTCTCCAAGAAAAACCCGCCCCTCAAGAGCTGAACGAAAAACAAAAAAAGGCTTTTCTTGAAGAGTTTACGTTTCTACAAGATCGACTTCGTCCAATAAAACACGAAGCGTTTCAAGCATGGCTTCAAAAAGAGCTAGAAACACCAAACTCATGGCTTCAACGTGCCTCGCAAAACTGGGCAGACCTCACACAACGGGCAAACAAGGCAAAAAAAGCTCTCAAAACATTTCACGGAAAAGAGTTGCACGGACTCTTAAAGGATCATCGTATTCATCCAGGTCTCTTTGAGCGCGTAGAAGCGGTAGAAAAAGAGCTTCAGTCTTTCGCTGAACCGCCCGGCGTACCCAGCAAAGAGGTGTTTTCCGCTTTTCTCCTGTCTATCGCCCAAGATCAGGTAAAAAATCCGGGCATTCTCAAACGCGTTTTTGGTACCACGCTGAAAAAAGAGTTCGAACAGGTTCTTGTACAAAACCTCGATGAATCTTGGAGGTTTGCAAAAAATTCGCATGGAGTCAGTAATATGGATAGTCATTTTGGTACCACCGATGACATGTTTGAAAGCCGTGGGAGTCAGGTAGGAAGCCTTAAACCGAAATATCTCAAACCACCAAACATTCCTTTGCGGTCAGAAGGACTCACAAAAGAACAAGTAAAAGAAGTAGCCGCTTCTCTCCACATATTCCATGCGGCCTTAGATGGGGAACCAAAAACGTTACAAGCACGAGGCACGAGCATTAAATTTAAGGATGTACAAAAACTTCGAGAAAATCCTGATGCGAGTTCGTTGCATAAGACAGCCGTAGAAGCTCTTACACCGCTTCTCGGCAACGCACTTCTTCTGCAAAATCTTGCCCTCGATTCAGAAGAAGTTCGATCCTTGGGCGCAGCAGGACTTTTTAAGCCAGAAAAGCAAGAAGTTCACATAGCGCCTAATATTCGAGGCGATGCATTTGCGAGCACGCTTGCTCATGAAGTTGGTCATGCTCTACGCCTTGAAGAAACACTTCCTCTGGATGAAGCTTTTCAATTTAATGTCGCGCTCGATGTTTCTATAGAGGAGGAAAGGTTTACTTCTCATTATAGCGCGAGAGCAAAAGAGTATTATGAACAGATGTTTGCTCAAAATAATCTAGAGGTGATTACTCAAATGCACCCCTGTTTCAAAGATAGCGGCGTATTTAAAGATAATCAAGCAAAACAGGAAGAGATGATTGCTATGGCGACTCTGCAAGAAGAGTGGGCAGAAATGTTTGGTTTTTCCTTCGTATCTGAACTCACGCATATCGCCTCACCCTTTAAAGAAGAGCTCGTACGTCGCTATACGGCGAAATTCGGCTTTGATCTTGATGCGGCAAAAGCGCTCATGCAGGCAAAACAACGCGAAGCGATAGCTGCGCAAGCGCCTCTTGCCCTTCCAAAGATCAACAGTATCGGCGCACTTCAACAGCTTGTTGTTCACGGTGTTTAATCTTCTTCTATGACTATTCTCGTTTCTTACAAAAACACTCCCATTGGCGGAATAGCGCTTGAACAAGCGGGTTTTTCCGTGAAAGATGTCACCGTTGCTTCGCATAAAAAGATCCTCAAAGAACTTCTTACGCACGTGTATGCGCACGGTCTTCAAGAGAAAGATGCCCCTACATCAAAAACAACACACCTCTTGAAACCGGACTCTCCTCGGTTCTTTCTTCTACTTGGCGTGCGGCTTGGGGCTATTGGGTACGCTCTTGAATAAGATGCCTCATAATCGCTTGAATCACGCGTAATTCTGTTTCACTATCAAGCACGTGACGAAGATAGAGCGTGTAAACCGTTTCAAACGGAATGCTTCCATCTCTTAGAAGACGTGTTTGCTGTTCGGGAAGTTCTTGCATCGCCTGCGTCACAAGAGTTACCTGTCTTCCATCAAGATCTTGCGTGAGATGAATCATTTCACGATCGTGTATCCCTTGGAAATCAAGATTACCAAATCCAAGATATCCTAAACGTAGCACGCGCCGTACAAGATCTTCCACCACAGAAGCTGATAAAATACCATTTTCAAGCGCAGCAATACCCGCTCCACTGAACGCATAGATATCAAGCGGGGAAAGATGTCGAAAAGACTCCATAGCGGCCTCATATTGCGCCTCCAGAGAAAAAATTTCCTCGGAAGAAGGTCTTCGAGCTGTGTGCGTTTGCTCATAGATTTCCGCCACACCCTCCATTCTCTCAACCGCTTCCAATAGACGCTCACATGCGCCGCCAAGACGCGCGCTTCGTATATATGGTAGAAGCACACGCATATTTCGTCGTGTTTCTGGGCGCCATGCACGAAGAGCAACGTCCGCCAACCTCGAAAGCGTTCGTACTCTTTCTCCTTCCTCTTCTGGTGAGCGATATTCCGTTGTACGTACTCCTCGATTCCCTTGATGCGGCCAACACCCTTCCACAGAGCTGATCGCCGCGGAGGCGCTCATCAGCCCCGCTCCTATACGAGTTTTCCAACCACGTGTATCCGTTAATTTCGTTACCTTTGAACCAATAGAACGGGGTTCAGACGTGGGCATATGCACATAGGATAGCACATAACTGCGCCTCCATAAAAAAACCAGCTTAAGAGCCAGCAGAGAAAAACACAAAACCCCAGTTTTCACTGGGGTTCTCTGTTCCGGCGACGGGCTACTCTTGCAGGACCGGGTTGGGTCCAACTACCATCGCTGCTGGTGGGCTTAACGACCGTGTTCGGGATGGGAACGGGTGAGCCCCACCGCTTGAGCCACCGGCCTCGTACTCCGATTAGAATCAGGGTTTTACGAGGTCGGCAGCCCAAAGGGCTGGAATATATCAAATTCAGGTATGTGCAAGGCATTCTTTCTTGATGCACGCAAAGACATTTCTAGGTGATTCCGTAAGAAATCACCGATTCCATCCGGACAAACCGGATGGTCAAAGCATTGAACTATTAGTACGGCTCGGCTCAAAGCCTCACGGCTCTTCCACCTACCGCCTATCAACCTCCTGTTCTCGAAGGGTTCTATGACGAACATTAATCTTGGGAACGGCTTCACGCTTAGATGCTTTCAGCGTTTATCCGTGCCGAACGTAGCTACCCAGCGGTGCCCTTGGTAGAACAGCTGGTGCACTAGAGGTTCGTTGTTCTCGGTCCTCTCGTACTAGAGAACAGTTCCCTCAATGTTCCACGCGCACAGTAGACAGGAGACCGAACTGTCTCCATTGTTGTTTCGTTCTTTTGTCTTTAACGAAGCCCGTTATTACTAACGGCATAGACTATATCTTCACCCTGACTATGATCAGGGGTTGGCGTGTGATACCGCATAATGCGCGATATCTCATCCGTTCCCTCTCGGTACTAGGAATCAGTCGTTACGGGGAAACATGATTAGCTCGAAAGAATGCCTCCAGCGTCTGAAGAGTATTCGTTCGTTTTTTCGAATAATTCAATTCCTTGAATTGATCGACCAACGCCGCGACAACCAAAAGTTGCTGCGACGTATATCGCTTTGGAAGCATTTTTATAATCTTGAATGCGAGAACTGCATGCGCTTGTTTTAGCCGCAAATGCGGCTTCAGAAGCGTGAGCGCTCTCTTTACGGGCGGTACACCGACAATCGTGTATTCAGACATACCGTCTGAACGATCACGAACGTATCCATCCTGAAACAGGTTCTTCAACCATTCTAGATGTTTTCGATGTTTGGTTTTTTGATAGAAGACGATGCTTGCTCGCACCTGATAGCCAAAAATATAGTCTTTTCGACGTACCAACTGGAACATAACACATCCATCTCCATCGAGAAAACCTGCCACGTAAGCCTTTTCAAGATTGGTCAATATCATACCAATCCGATTTTATCATGAATCTTCCCTCGGTATTGCCCTTAAATCGTTCGGTCAAATCTTTAAGGGTTTCACCGATATAGCCAAATTTTACATTGGGTTTACACCCAAAGGTCGCAAGATGTGTTTTACGACGTTCTGAACCCAGCTCGCGTACCGCTTTAATAGGCGAACAGCCTAACCCTTGGGACCTTCTCCAGCCCCAGGATGCGATGGGCCGACATCGCTGTCGGACTTTTCTTCCCTGCTTTCACAGGGCACAGACTATATCTTCATCTCGCTCCGGATCGTAGCCGTTCTGAGGCATAATCTCGGTTTAGATAGCGAGCGTCGGCGTATTGGCTGATCCCTATCAGCCCTCCTCTTTCGAGTAAGTCGTTACGGGGTCATATCGACATTCGTCGATAGACTTCCCACGGTATTGCCGGGTGACATACTTTCAGTATACCACTGACGGGTTCACCGTTATAAGCCGTATTTTTTGGAACAGAATCACTTCTGCTGCACCCCGATGTGTTAAGGTGCCAAACCTGGTCGTCGATGTGGACTCTTGGACCAGATCAGCCTGTTATCCCCGGAGTAGCTTTTATCCGTTGAGCTTCCGCCGTCCGATATCGTACGGTCGGATCACTATGTTCTGCTTTCGCAGCTGCTCGACTTGTTGGTCTTGCAGTCAAGCTGGCTTATCCCATTGCGGAATCACTCCGGTTTCCATTCGGAGCTAGCCAACCTTTGTAAACGCCTCCGTTACTTTTTAGGAGGCAACCGCCCCAGTTAAACTACCCACCAGATACTGTTTCATGAACCGGTTTCACGGTCCATGATCAGAGTAGCGACAGAGCAAGGGTGGTATCTCACTGGTGCCCGAAGGCTCCCACCTATGCTGAACATGCTAAGCCGATACCCAATATCAAGTTGTAGTAAAGCTTCACGGGGTCTTTTCGTCTGACTGTGCGTACAGGGCATCTTCACCCCACTTGCAATTTCGCCGAGTCCCATGTTGAGACAGTCGCTCACTCGTTATGCCATTCGTGCGGGTCGGAACTCCATTGTGTTATCTCTTTAGGTTTCCCTAAAGTTCAGACTATACCTTCATCTTGCACACAATCTGTAGAAGATCTTCGTATCGATGCGTTCGAGCACCGAGGTTATTCATTGTGTACGCGATAGCAAGAATCTCTTCTATACCAGCACGAGATCGATGCTCAAGTCGTTGCATACGCAAACATACTTGGACAAACAGATCGAAATCAAGCGATTTGGATGTTTGAAGAGGATATTCTTCAAAATGCGGAATGATTCGTTCACATAAGTCCTTAAGGCTTCTCACCTCGTACTTATACGTTGTATCACTTGCATTGTATCGAATAGTCCCACATCCGAAATAGACTCGAATTCTTTGAAGGATTTCTTTACTTCGTTCATGTTGGCTGACCGTAAAGCTTGGACGGACTTCAATGCCCGTTTTTAGCTGTGGTCGCTTAGTGAATGAGATCAAGAAACTTCCTTCTCCATCAATAAACCCTGTTATATACGAACGTATCTTCATGGATCGCGTTTTTGTAGCAAGAGCTGACGTGTTGACCGATACCCATCGGTCCTCCCCTTTCGGGTCAGTCGTTACAGGTTCCAAAGCTTTTTTCATAAGCATAAGGATTCCCACGGTATTCCCCGTCTCGATCGTTTCGAGGTGTGGGGTTCACCGTTATGAGTCAGTTTACATATACTAATTTACATCAGTATTCGGGCGAGTGTTGTTTTATCCAACCCGTGGAACACTTCGTTCACCCGACAAGGAATTTCGCTACCTTAGGACGATTATAGTTATCGCCGGCGTTCATCAGCGCTTAACTTCAAGGCTGCCTCCCGAAGGATTGACCTCTCTGCTTGACGTTCTGACACTGGCCAGGCATCACTTCCTATACATCACCTTGCGGTTTAGCAGGAAGCTGTGTTTTTGGTAAACAGTCGGTAAGCGTCTTTAGCTGCGGCCTCGATTGCTCGAGGCAGGCCTTATACCGAAGGTACGGCCGTTGAATTGCCGAGTTCCTAAACATGGGTTCTCTCGTACACCTTGGCACACGTATGCCCACTCACCTGTGTCGGTTTCCGGTACGGATTCTCGTTGGTTAGCTCTAGAAGGTTTTCTAGGCACAGCGTACCCGATCCTCAGCTGACTAACGCCAGCCTCGCGCTCGCCACGGGGCTTAATGATCGACGGATTTGCCTATCGATCACCCCGCAACGCCCAAAGGTTCATTCCAAGAACCTCGACCAGTTAAAACCATGCGTCACTCCATCGAAACCAACAAGAAGTGCAGGAATATTAACCTGCTGTCCATCGACTACGCCTTTCGGCCTCGCCTTAGGCCCGACTAACCCAGGGACGATTTGCGTTGCCCTGGAAACCTTGAGTTTACGGTGGACGGGGTTCTCACCCGTCTTGTTGCTACTTATGCCGACATTCTCGCTTCCAAGCGCTCCACGGTGGGTCACCCCTTCCGCTTCGGCGCTGCTTGGAATGCTCCTTTACCGCTCCCTTCCAGTAAACTGGAAGAAAGCCCGCGACTTCGGTGTCATGCTTAGCCCCGGTAAGTTTTCGGTGCCGAGCAGCTTGACCAGTGAGCTGTTACGCTTTCTTTAAAGGATGGCTGCTTCTAAGCCAACCTCCTGGTTGTATAAGCCACTCGACCTCCTTTTACACTTAGCATGAACTTAGGGACCTTAGACGGCGATCAGGGCTGTTTCCCTTTTGTCCTGTGGAGCTTAGCCCCCACGGACTGACTGCTGGGAACACAAAACGGCATTCGGAGTTTGGTTGGGAATGGTAGGATTGCTCCCCCAGCCCCATTCAGTGCTCTACCTCCGTTTTGCTATTAACCAGCGCTAGACCAAAATCTATTTCAAGGAGAACCAGCTATCACCCAGCTCGATTGGAATTTCACCTCTAGCCACAACTCATCCCCGAGTGTTGCACGGCTCGTGGGTTCGGACCTCCAGTTGTCTTTCGACAACCTTCATCCTGGTCATGGCTAGCTCGCCGGGTTTCGGGTCGTGTATACGCCACCAAATAGCCCTATTAAGGCTCGCTTTCACTATGGCTTCGCTCCCTCAGGAACTTAACCAAGCGACGTATAGCACACTCGTCGGCTCATTCTTCAATAGGAACGCTGTAACGGACTTGCGCCCGCTCCAACTCCTTGTAGGCGTATGGTTTCAGATACTATTTCATCGCCCTCTCGGGCTACTTTTAAGCTTTCCCTCACGGTACTTGTTCACTTTCGGTCAGGAAGAGTATTTAGCCTTGGCACATCGTCGTGCCTGCTTCCAACGAGGTTTCTCGAGCCTCATTGTACTATGGATCAGAGACCGAAGGATTGACGTAGTTTCGTCTACCGGACTATCACCGTCTTTGGTTCCTTTTTCCAAAGGATTCGACTACTATTCAATACATCTTCGTGCGCTTCGTGGGTCACGCATGTCTCGTCCCGCAACCCTGTATGGAAGGCGGCCCACGCCCTCCCCTTTCTCCGCGGCAAAACTTGCGTCTTACTCGGTAGAAAGGTTCATACCACACAGTTTTGGCTGTTCCCGTTTCGCTCGCCGCTACTCAGGGAATATTACAGATAAATCTGCTACATTTTTTTCTTTTCCTCTAGGTACTGAGATGTTTCACTTCCCTAGGTTCCCACGCAACGTCCTATGAATTCAGACGTTCGTTCATAGAGTTCATCTATGAGGGTTTCCCCATTCGGAGATCTTCGGATCAACGGGTGCTTGCCACCTCCCCGAAGCTTATCGCAGGCTGCCACGTCCTTCATCGGCTCTTCGCTGCCTAGCCATCCACCATACGCCCTTACGTGCTTCAACCATCCGGGTTCTCATCTCCTTGAAGAGAAAGATGAGCACGCCAAATGGAGGTTCTTTCGAATTGTTTTTTGATTGCAAATCAAGTTAGATGCCTTGCACATATCTGTTTTTGATATGTTGTATAAATTGTCGAGGGTCGACCGAATCTTTCGCCTTGTTCGACTGATCTACATCAGCCGCCGTTGGCAGAAATTTCGGTACAAGTTGTGAGAGTGTATAGAAGGCAAAACGCCTTGTCAAGGTGCCTAAACAGGCATCAGAATAGCTTATCCACACCTTGTACCCATTCACGAATTGTTCTTCTCTCTTGTCTCACTATTGTTGATCCCGTACGATCCTCCACGGAGGTATTCATGAGACACTCTCGGCCTGGATTCGTGCATTTCGACTACGGCCCCATGCGCGGGAGCAAGACGCTTTCTGCCATTCTCGCTGCAGCACGTGAGGCAATCGCACGGGGGATGCAGCCGCACCTCGTCCATCACTGCAAACCCGCTCGCGATACGCGAGATACCGATATGCGCTCGCAGTCGGGTATTACGCGATCGTGTATGACTCTCCCGAAGAGTTTTCCCTTGGTGTGTCGTCATTTCGTCGATCTTTTTGAGACGTCTGGAGGGGTGCTCGTCGTGGATGAGGTCCAGTTCCTCCCTCTCGATCAAGACCCTGCGCAGATAGAGACACACACAGGAACTCTCATCGAGCTTTTCCTCACGGGAGCGCTTCATGGATGGGCCGTGTTTCTCGCTGGGCTCGATGCGGATTTTCTCGGACATCCGTTCCCCCTAAGTCGCGCGCTTCTCATGAATCCTGCTATTCAACACGAACAGCGCATGGCTGTGTGCGCGATATGCGGATCAGAACATGCGACACTCACGCAACGCCTCTTTGGTCTGCAACCCGCCTCTCGTGCGATGCCGAGCATTTTGCCGGAAGGGGAGAACGCTCGCGTGAGCTATGAGCCGCGCTGTTTGCACTGCCATCGGATTCCGGACTGACCCTGCACCCTCGAGTGCGGGGATTTTATTGCATAAGCGTATCTTTTCTCGTATTCTGCCTACACGGGGTGAGAGGTTTCTTTGCACGGTTATAGTACAGGGCTTCACGTTTGGATGATTCTGTCATTCCTGCGAAGGCAGGAATCTATCCTTGCATCGGGATAGGAACAGGCTCACTCTAGGATGGATTCCTGCCTTCGCAGGAATGACAGACATCTGATAGAATGGGCGGATGGTGAAACTGGCAGACACGCCAGCCTTAGGAGCTGGTGCCGCAAGGCATGTGGGTTCGACCCCCACTCCGCCCACCACAACTACAAAACAAGTTCAGGATCCACATCTATCGTAAACGGATCGTGCGTTTCACCTCGAAGCAAGCGCCATGCGCCTGCCGCAGCGATCATCGCGGCATTATCCGTGATGTACGCGCGATCCGAAGGAAAAAATACTATCCAAGGAAAATCTTTTTCAATCATGGCTTGCATGCGCGCACGAAGTTCGTTGTTCGCTGACACCCCTCCCACGAGCACCATCCCTTTCGCGTGAGTTCGTTCAAGCGCACGACGCGTTTTTTCAACAAGCACATCGACAATCGCTTCTTGAATCGCGTAAGCGAGATCGGCTCTTTTTTGTTCATCAAACGAAAAACCTTCGCGTTCCCAAAGCTGTCGAACAGCCGTTTTGAGGCCGCTAAAACTCATATCGAGAGAGGGCTCGTCAAGCATCGGACGCGGAAGATGAAACACGCGAGAACGTCCATGAAGCGCGAGCTTGGCGATTTCCGGACCTCCGGGATACGGCAGCCCCATGAGTTTCGCCGTCTTATCAAACGCCTCGCCCGCCGCATCATCGCGCGACTGCCCGATCACCTCGTACGCACAGGGAGCTTTCACGAGGATAAGCTCGGTATGCCCTCCAGAAACGGAAAGCGCGAGAAGCGGATAGTCCCAATGAGCACGATTTTCCGTATTCAACCACGCGCTGGCGAGGTGCCCTTCAAGATGATTCACCCCCACGAATGACTTACCAGAAAGCACAGCGAGCATTTTCGCCGCTTCAAGCCCCACAAGGAGAGCCATCGAAAGCCCTGGACCTCTGGTCACTGCGATCGCATCAAATGCGTTCGTCCAATCTTCGCCGAGCGTCTCATCAAGCAGATGGACAAGTTCGAGCACGTGCGAACGAGCGGCGATTTCCGGCACCACACCTCCGTATTGACGATGGATCAGGATCTGCGAGCTGACGAAATTTTTCTCAACAACAACACTCTCGCCTTTCACGCGAAGGAGCGCGACCGCGGTTTCGTCGCAGCTTGTTTCAATACCAAGGACGCGCAAAGGCGCATGTTCTTTCATGTAGCGGTATCCTACTACGCGCCCTTCTCAAATCGCAAACACACGGAGTTGATACAATACCGCTCGCCTGTGTTCGTGGGGCCGTCTTCAAACACGTGTCCAAGATGCGCATGACAGGTTTTGCAGCGCACTTCCGTACGTTTCATTCCCTGAGAAGCGTCTTCGATGCGCTCGATCGCCTCTTGTGCGACAGGATCATCAAAACTTGGCCAACCTGTGCCAGAATCAAACTTCGCTCCTGAAGAAAAAAGCTTTGTTCCACAGATTGCGCACCGATACGAGCCATCCTCGTGATGGTTCCAGTATTCGCCTGTAAACGGGGCTTCCGTTCCTCCTTCGAGCGCGACATGCTTGAGATGATCAGAGATAGGTTGCATAGGGCCCTCACGTTAGCACGCTTTTTCAAAAAAAACACCTTCAGGACTTACGCGTTTGGATGAGATTCGAGATGCTGGAGACTCGCAAAACCGGAGACGTACACACGCTGTACGTTGAGGATTTTGTGAGGCGAAGCGCGCTTAAGATCGCCAAACGTGGAAGTCCTGGCCTTTAGAAAAAAGAGCGCACTCACACAGCAAGAGCGAATGCACCATCCTAAGATGGGGTGCTCAGTGCCGCACGTAGTGCGCAAGATCAACCAACTATCAATTACCAACTTCGCTGAGTGTACGTTCGCTGAGCCTCCTCCTCATTGAGGAGATAAGCGGGCTTGTCTTCCCAACCAAGCGAATCATTCCGTTCATGAAAGACACGCGGACACTCCCCTCTTTGAAGCTCAACGAGACGGTAAGGCCCTTGAAATCCTTGCCAGCCCTTCACGAGCTGGATGACAATGGGAACGAGCTGTCTCGTCACACCACCGTTGGCGACAAGAACGATCTCCTCATGATCATCACCGTTGCTGAGAGCGGAGACAGCTTCGTCAACCGTCATCGTTTTAACACCTTCGGGAGACGGGATTGCATCGTTTAGAAGAACAATGACACAGGGTGAGTGATCCGGGAACTCCCGACGAACGTCACTCAAGATACCCTCAACGGAACGACCATTGAACAGAAAAACTTTTTTCATCTCTTCCTCCCCTGGCTTCAGAGGCTACCAAATGAGTAGCTTGAATAGGGCAGTGTTCCATAAAAAAGCCGTTTTGTCAAACAGAATAGACCTAAAAAATAGCAGGAATACAAAAACCCACCTTGCGGTGGATTTTTTCGTGGTAGCTCCAAGGGGAGTCGAACCCCTATTAACGGCTTGAAAAGCCGCTGTCCTAACCACTAGACGATGGAGCCTCGTACCGTTCGATGCAGAACAAGCCCGCATCAGACGTGGCGAGAGTATAGGAAAAATCGTGTTTTCCTGTCAAACCTAGACTCGCTTTTCTTGATCAGGAACTCCCCACCTCGCGCAGGTGTTTTGGTTCTGCTACTCTTTTTCCGCGTATGCACACCTCTCTTGAGGCTTTTCTTCACGATGTAACGCCTCTTCTGGAGGCTTTTGCGGCGTGGGTCAACACCTATCAACCGCTCGCGGTAACAGCAGATCATTTCTGCTACAAGTGTGGTTCGACGGTTGAATTCGAGCATCTACGCGCTCTTCTCGAACAAGAAAGCGTTTTCGTGTATCAATCGTTCATCAGCAAACGTCGCATCGCGATCATCAAGCTTCGCGTGCCGCTCAAAACGCCGGTCGGTGAGATAGGGCTTCTTGAGCTATCGGATCAAAAACCTGATGGGAGTCAGAAAAGCGGTTTCGATCATATCGAAATCTATCCAAACAACGGTTTCATCGAACCTTTGGTTCACGCGCTTGAGGAAAAAGGCATGCTTTTTGAAAAAATCCTTCGTCCGCATCACACAACGCTCGATGGGCGTATGGGAGCGTTTCTCATCCGTCTTGAAGAGGAGCCTCTTTTACGGAAGATTCTGCGAGAGGAGCTACAACAAACATCCTCGTAAAAGGATGCTGTTTATGGCGGTGTCGACGGGTTAGGTACCACCGTCCAGGGGTCTTTCTAAGGGCTTTTGAGAGATTACCGCTTCTGCTGTTTTGAGGTATGTGGGTCGGGGTCGGTTTTTCAGAATGAGACAAATGAGACACTTTTATGGGATTGAGACACGTGTCTCATATTCGCAATAACTTCGCGCGCATTAGCCTGTACGACATAGCCTCCGCGCTGACTAGATATTGCTTCGCGAGCGCAGGAATATCGGGGTTCTTCTTGAAATCTCGCTTGATGAATTCGGTGGGCATGAGCAACTCGCTTGAAAAGAGATTGGCTTCGGTTTCGTCGTGTGACTGATCCTCTGGTCGCTGGTTGCAGGCCTGTCCCATCAGAAGATGACCGATTTCATGCCCGATCGTAAAACGGCGTCGACACCACGGATGCTTGTCATTGTAGCCTATGACCGCATAATCCTTGTCGACCTCGGCACAAACAACCAACAATCCTGAAATCTTTTCGGAAAAATCAGTAACACGAAGCAGAGTAATATCGCGCGACTTCTGAAGATGTTCCATGATCTGACGTAAAGACACCGGAGCATTCAGTACTCCGGCGTCTTTAATCAGAGATTTCGCTAAGATGATAGCCCGATTCTTATTAGGGCCAAGATCCGTCGATTCGATGTCAGGTGTCATTTTTATTTTTCTGTTTCGCGAGTTCCACAAAACGAAGAATGGCATCACGATCAGACGTGCTCAAATCCTTGTCAGCTCGTAAGGCCACGGCCACATCGACCGTTCTCTTCACTTCCTCCCCGATGAAAAAACGAATGTCATGCTGGAGTGCGGATGCAATTTTTGCCAAATTCTCCACGGAGATCTTTCTTTCATCACTTTCAATCAACGAAATAGCCGTGGCAGACTCAAAATCAAGCAGCTTTGCGAGATCCATCTGAGACATGCCCGCCTCTTCTCGAGCCGCTTTAATACGACCACCGATTGTTTTGGCTTGATTCTGCATAATTTTCATATTGGCATGATACACTTATCAGAACGATTTGACAAGGATTCACCGTTTTGATAAATTGGCGTAAGCGTTTTGAAAACTAACCCTTAACCCTTTCAGCGCATATGCCCACTCATTATCCCGGCCCTTATGACTACGACCACAGCGTCGTGAGCAACTGGCAATCAACAAATATCGGTGTTTACTTCTGCGGGTATCTTACCCCTTCAGGCAAGATCTTCCCACTGTACATCGGCCGCGCCGTCGGTGAAGGCGGAATCCGAGGCAGACTGCTCCAGCACCTTTTAGAGAGCAGGTGGCCGAACGTCACTCACTTCTGCTTCAGCGCCTGTAGCACTGAGCGTGAGGCGATCGACTTCGAGGCACAACAAATTGCGCTTCACCAACCTAAACATAACATCCAAGGCAAATAATATGTCCAACCAACACGTTGTAAAGCGAGATGGTGAATGGGCTGTGCGCAAAGAACGCGCGACCCGTGACACCGCCCTGTTCGATACGCAGTCAGACGCGACGGAAGCGGCCAAGCAAATCGCCACTAACCAAGGGGGAGATGTGATCATCCATGATCGGCATGGCCTAATCCGCGAGCGGAATACCTACGGCAAACCTGACCCCTATCCACCCAAGGGATAGCTAGCGACAATAGACCTGTTGCCCAATACCCTCCTTTGCTATAATAGAGACATGAACCTTGCCTCACGTATTTTCAAAAATAATCGCCTAGCGAAAGCGATGTCTGGACTAAGTAAACAGGAATTCGATGAACTTATTCCTGTATTTGCAGAAGCGGTCTATGTCGAACAAAAACTTAAGAAGCCAGATCGTCAGCGAAAAATGGGAGCTGGTCAAAAAGGCACGTTACAGACAGCAGAAGACAAACTGCTCTGCGTTCTGATCTATCTTAAGACGTATCCGACCTATGATTTTTTAGCCGTTCTTGTTGGAGGAGAACGGACACGAGCCTGTAGAAATATTCAGTTTCTCCTCAAAGCGTTAAGCAGAGCACTTGGCAGAAAAATCGTCCTTCCTGAACGAAAGATTCGTTCCATGGAGGAGTTTCTTGAAAAGTTTCCTGAAGCGAAGGATCTCTTCTTGGACGGAACGGAAAGAAGAAAAGAACGGCCAAAGAATCAAAAACACCAACGAAAACTCTACTCTGGCAAAAAGAAAGGCACGATGAAAAAGACCTTGGTGATTTCTGACGAGAAACGACGTATTCTCATCATGACTCCTTCGAAGTCCGGTCGACGTCACGACAAGCGTTTAGCAGACAAAGAGCATCTGACCCACGTTATTCCATTTACAGTGACCATCTGGACGGATACGGGATTCAAAGGGATTCAGGATCAGCATCCGAATGTTGTGATGCCAAAAAAAGCAACGAAACATCATCCACTTACTGAAGAGGAACGAAAAGAGAATCGTCTCATTTCTGGCATTCGTGTTCTTTCTGAGCATGCCATTCGAGGATTCAAACGATTCAAAGCTGCATCAGATACGCTTCGGAATCGAATCGCAGAAATGGATGATTTGATGAATCGTGCAGCGGCTGGACTTTGGAATTTCCATCTTCAACAAACAATTTGAATCGATATAGAGCATCGATTAAAGCTGTTTGCTGATGAGGGTATTGGGCAACAGGTCTAATATGAAAAAGAAGATCACCCTCTATCTCACCGACATTACTCTCCACCACCGCAACTTCCGTGAGGCGAAGACGCTGGAGAAGACTATCAAACAAGATGGAAACGGACTCGAGCGAGGCCGAATCTATACGAATGATGCCCTAAAGAAAACGCCAGACGGCCAATTTCAGTATGAAATCCGGCTTCCGGAAGAACTCCAGCGCCAGATCAATGCCGGTGAAGTCGAGGTTGAGCTCATGATGCCTGAAAGAGGGATCCCTATCTTCCTCGGTAAAGATGGAGTTGAGAAAGCAGCGCAACTGAAGAAAAAAGCACGCCTGAAGCTTGCAAGTACTGGTAAAACTTGGAAGAAGGTGTAATATAGAAGCAACAATTGAAGATCACAGGTGAGTACCGCGCTTCGTGCGCCATGCCCATCTCGTAGAGAAAGTCCGATTATCGACGTTCGTCGATTTTCGAGCCTTCACCACGAGGTGGGCTTTCTCGTTTTATTCACATATGTGGTTAAAAACATATGCCCAAACTCCAATGGCATACAGAGAAGCGCGTTGCCTCAAAGCTCATCCCGAACGACAAGAACCCTCGGGTCATGAGCCCAAAGCAGGTAGAGGATCTCAAAAAGAGCCTTAAGAAATTTAATCTGGTAGAGATCCCTGTGATCGACACCGATAATCGGGTGCTGGCAGGCCACCAACGCTTGATGGTCTTAAAGCTCCTTGGCCGCGAGAACGAAACAATCGAAGTCCGTGTCCCGAGCCGCAAACTTACAGAGAGTGAGTGCAAGCAGTACCTCCTCTCATCCAATCGCATTCATGGGGATTGGGACTGGGACAAACTTGCCGCGAACTTTGAGATGAACACCATCCTCGAAAGTGGGTTCGACGATGCTGACCTATCCCACCTCTTCGACGACCTCGCGGTCGAGGATGACGAGTTCGATATCGAAAAAGAGTTGGAGAAGATCAAGAAGCCCAAGTCGAAGCTGGGCGACTTGTATCAGCTTGGCGGCCATCGCTTAGTCTGTGGCGACAGCACGGATGCAAAAATCGTTCAGAAACTCATGGACGGCAAGAAAGCCCAAGCCATCTATACCGATCCTCCGTATAACATCTCGCTCGACTACAACAAGGGCATCGGTGGCAAAGGCCGTTACGGCGGTACGGTGAATGATGCGAAGCCGGACGATGAATATCGCACATTCCTTCACAAGGCACTCACGAACGGCATTGCGGTCTGCGACAAGGCCGTCCACGTCTTCACCTATTGCGACCAGCGGTACATCTGGCTTCTCCAGATGCTCTACGTCGAGCTTGGTATTGTGCCGAAGCGTGTCTGCCTCTGGATCAAGAACAACAGCACACCGACGCCACAGGTCGCATTCAACAAGCAATACGAACCCTGCGTATACGGGACGATCGGAAGCCCCTATCTCTCTGACAAGGTGCTCAACTTGTCCGAGCTGCTCAACAAAGAAATCGGGACAGGCAACCGTACGATCGAGGACATTCTCGACATGCTGGATATCTGGCTTGTGAAACGCTTGAGCGGAAGCGACTACGAACACCCGACGGAAAAACCGCCCATGCTCCACGAGAAAGCTCTCCGCCGTTGCACAAAGCCTGGGGACATCGTGCTCGACCTCTTTGGAGGCTCGGGAAGCCTGCTTATCGCCTGCGAACAGCTCAATCGCTCCGCGTACTTGGTCGAACGCGAGCCGATATTCGTTGATCTCATCATCCGCCGATATGAAAAACTCACAGGCAAAAAAGCCAAGCAACTCAACTAAGCCGACAATTTGGAAACTTGGTGAGCATCGACTCGCGCAAGGTGACGCGCGTGATGCAGAGCTCATCAAAAAGCTTCTGGGGAATACGAAGGTCAATGCCATCGTGAGCGATCCTCCCTATGGCGTGATGCTCGTCGAAAGCAAGATGGGCATCTCTACGCTCAAAGCGAACAAGGTTATTGCGAATGACGACATTTGCACTGACCCGGAGTATGCCGACTTCACGCGTGGGTGGCTCGCTCCAGTTCTGCCTCGTCTGTCAAAGAAAAACAGCATCTACATCTTCAATGCCGACAAGATGTTGTTTGCCCTGAAGGCGGGAATGGATCAAGCGGGCATTCGCTTCTCCCAACTCATCATCTGGGTGAAGAATCACGCGATCGTCGGACGCAAAGATTATCTGCCACAGCATGAACTGATCATCTTTGGCTGGTTCGGTACGCATATCTTTCGACGGAGCAAGGATAAGTCCGTCATCTTCTACCCGAAGCCGAGTAAGAGCCCATTGCATCCGACGATGAAACCGATCGGACTCATCAGCCGTCTAATCCTGAACTCAACCGAGATCGGTGACGTTGTATATGACGGTTTCGGTGGGAGCGGTACGACGCTTATCTCCTGCGAACAAACGAAGCGGCGATGCTTCATGGTCGAGCAGGATCCCGAATACTGCCAGACGATCATCAAACGTTGGGAAGGGATGACGAAGCGTAAAGCTGAACGCCTATGAAAAAATCCGACCAAACAAAGCAGCTCTTCCTCGAGCAGCTCAAGAAAACGCCCATCGTCCAGATTGCCTGCGAGAAGCTTGGTGTAAGCCGCGCCTCTTTCTACCGTTGGCGAGCAGAGGATGCGGCATTCGCCAAGCAAGCGGACGAGGCGACGCTCGAAGGGCATCTCCTCGTGAACGACCTCGCAGAATCTCAGCTCATCGGCGCAGTCAAAGATCGGAATCTTCAGGCAATAATGTATTGGCTGAAGCATCATCACAAAGACTACCGCAACCGGCTCGAAATCGAAGGGACGTTGAACACGATCACCGAACTTTCGGACGAGCAGAAGGCACTCGTAAAGAAAGCTCTCGAACTCACGGGAGTTAAATTCCAACCATATGACCAACAAGAATCAAAATCAGAATAGCGATGAGCTGTTCGACGCAATCACGAAAGATCCGGTCGTTCGTCGCGCAGTCACGCGCGAAAGCCACGCTATGTTCTTTCCCATCTACCTCCGCCACTACATCGGATACCCGATGGCGGAATTCCAGAAGGACATTATCCGTATAACGGAAGATCAATCAAATCCGCTCGCCTGCATTGTCGCGTTCCGAGGATCGGCGAAATCAACGCTCGTCACCCTCTCATATTCCATCTGGGCGGTACTTGGCGTTCAAGCAAAGAAATTCGTACTGATCGTTTGCCAGACCCAAGCTCAGGCGCGGCAACACATGATGAACCTCCGACGGGAACTTGAGCAGAACGCACTTCTGAAAAGCGACCTTGGACCATTCAAGGAGGAATTCGGATCCGGCGAATGGGCAATGTCATCCCTTGTATTCAAAAACACGGGTGCGCGTATCATGGTCGCTTCAATCGACCAGAGTATTCGCGGCGTCCGGCATTACCAACATCGCCCCGATCTCATCATCTTGGATGACATCGAGGATTTGAATTCTACGCGGACGCTGGAGGGTCGGAACAAGACCTTCGACTGGTTCACGCGCGAGATCGTGCCACTCGGCGACATCGGAACGCGCATCGTCATGGTCGGCAATCTTTTGCATGAGGACTGCCTTATGATGCGTTTGCGCAGAAAGATCGAGGCAAAAGAACTGCGGGGGACATTCCAATGGTTCCCGCTCGTTGCAGAGGATGGACGTTGCTTCTGGCCGGAAAAATTCAATACGCCTGAAAAAATCGACAATCTACGTCGGAGCGTTGCTAATGAGCTCGCGTGGCAACAAGAATATTTGCTCAATATCATCTCCGATTCAACACGGGTTATCTGGCCGGAATGGATTCAGTATTACGACGAGTTGCCGGATAAGAACACTCGTCCTCGCGATGTCGTGGTAGGTGTGGACTTGGCTATTTCGCAGCGAGAGACTGCGGACTACACGGCCATGGTGACGATCAAGGTATACGGGCACGGCAAAGACCTGCGCGTCTACGTCATGCCTAATCCCGTGAACAAACGGATGGGCTTCCCAGATACGGTACGAACAATGCAGGAATTGAACGGGATCTTGAAGACCGAAGGCGGTCATCCTGAATTCGTCATCGAATCAAATGGTTTTCAGGATATCTATGTACACGCGGTGAGCGACATCGGATGTTCCGTATCAGGGGTAAAGAGTACAAGCGACAAGCGGTCGCGGCTTGCGCTGACAAGTCACCTAATTCAAAACGGAACAATCCTATTCCCGAAGCAGGGAGCTGAAGATCTCATCACGCAGCTAACGGGTTTTGGCGTAGAGAATCACGACGACCTTTGCGATTCCTTTAGCATGGCGATCATCAAGATCACGGAAGTGCTGGAACACGATCGCTCATTCGATGGCTGGATGGAGATGTGCAGACAGAACGGTGGGAGCTGTTGGTTTTAACCAAACTATTAACGTGCAATTTGATGAAGGTATTCCAATATTTTTACCATTCCGTACACATCAAGACGACAATAGTCGATCATGTCTTTTCGTAATTGATGACGTTTTTCCTCCGGTAAGTTCGGATCGGTAAGAACTTGCCAGCTTGCTGAAGCTTCGCCACCCTCATGAATATTCAAATTCGCATATGAGAGATCGGGGCATAGCGTTGGCAGTACTACTTTTAATGAATACCCTCCAGAAAATCCGGGATCAACATACTGCTTCTTTTTAAAGATCTGCATCAGGTCATACATGCGTGCGTTGATGCCTAGTAAAAAATCTGCGTGTGTCGGATATAATTTCGCCAAAGCCGTATTCACGCTCATTTCAAAAGATGCATTCCAAGAAACAACTGTGCCCTCTGGACCAATTGCTTTATGTAACGCTTCGATCAGGCTAAGCCGAGGATCTTCATACGTCTCTTTGAGAAAGTCGAACTGCTTTGGCGTTGCGCCGATCGCATCGACCTTGCAGACAGAGAACTGAAAAGGGATCTGCTGATATGGGCGATTATCATCAAAAGACGGGATAGCTGGAAAAATCGTCTCGTAGTCGAAAAAATAGATAGGATATCTTAACTGTTGAAAATCGTGTCGAATGATCTCTTGATTCACGTGCTTCGGCCAACGCTCACCCGGCGTTCTCCATGGAATCTGCACAATAAATTTCTTAGAGAGTTTCTTGGAATCGATAACATCTTTCTCGATCATCTTTCCAATCTCTTCAGGAGGCAGGCCGGTCAAAATGTTTTCAAGGGCTGATGTATCGAGTGTGCTGAACCAATGTCGCACGCACCCACACTTCGCAATATCCGGACACTTCAACAATTGCGCTGAACCTATTTCTTTACCCCATGCAAGAACATCCTGTGCGTCCGGGATACGTTTGATGACCTCAGGCATCTGATCATTGACGTCATCCGTGATGTCTTCCGCAGTAAAAAACTTCTTCACGTCGATCTGTCCCTTTCGAACATACGTATTATTGATGTGGACGAGATATGTTTTGCCGATAGGTATTCCAGCCTTCGTAAAGCATAACTTCTGAAACGCAACGTCAGCGTAATACTCATCCTTCACATCAGTTGCCATTTTCACTTCATAAATATCCCACGCGTCATATTCATCCTTGATGAGTATATCTGCTCTTGCAGTCAACCCATCAGCAATCGCGGTCGGTTGAAAAAGAATCTTTGCGCCAGAAGCTATAGCTTGCTGCGTATTCTTGAAACCTGTTTGATTAAATCCCTCCATCGCAATACCTTGCGGATACAGACCCTGTGCAAGCGCATCAACCTCATTTCCCTGGTCAAAGACACGCTGAGTTGCAGGATCAACTGGTGACTTAAGATCCGGCCGAACTTTATCCAGCCACAACAAAATCGGACACTTGAGGAAGTGCGTGAAATTGGATTTTGTTAGGAGAGGAAGGGACATGCAATCAGACTAACGTGTTGAATTACGCCTTCAGCAACTTGAAGCTAGATTGATATGTGTAAAAATCGATACCTTGTGCAATGGTAAGTGCCCGACGGATATCGGCGTCATCTTCATGTGCAATGATGACACCCTTTACGGTCTGTCCTTCTTCAGCGAGCTCTTCTTTGACAAATCCCATGTATGTCTGAATTTGACCAACGACCGCGTAGCTTGCACGTCCTCTTTTTAGTTCAACGATCAGTAGTTCTTTTTTATCCTTGCTTACTGCCAAAATATCAATCCGTCCTGTATCGGTAGGATATTGTTGGCCAACGAGCTCTCCCTCTTCTTCGTAAATATCGTAAGTTTTACCAAGAAGTGTTTTTTTCCAATTATGGACAAGATATTCTTCGAGTTGCGCCTCCAATCCAAAAACGAAAGGATCTTCAATCGTTTCGTCTGTGGCAAAAATAACCTGCGGACGACTTCCAGCAAGCAAGGCCTCTATCTCTTCCGCATATTTTGTAATATCACATGTGGTACCAATTGTACGTAAAGAACGTTGTAATTGTTGGCCCATTTGGGAGCGCTCTATCATCTTTTGTGACCATTGCACGGTTCGACGATGTGGAAGATGGCCACCCTTGATGTATTGATAATTCGACGTGATTTCCCCAACGTAATACGAACCCTTCCCATCTGGACACAAAACAATGTCACCAATCTTTAAAAATTTTGAAACAGTCCATAACCTTCCGCATGCAAGGCCGGCCGATATTTTGGTTTTATCTGGATGCTCTTTTAGATAGACAGGGATCATTAACTTATTAAAGGCGCGGTACTCCTCCGGTAACTTATTGGTCAAATCAATATCCTCAAACCATCCAGTACCGATAAAATTTCCTTTGCGTGCTTCTTCTGCGTATGAGTTGCCCTCACCAAGTCTGATCTGAAAGTAGTTCTTCATAAATTTATTTAAGCAAAGATTATAAATTAAGCATACGCATACGCATTCACTTTCGCATCCACATAATTTTCGTACACATGAGAATACACCTTGAGGGCGCGGTCATCGCACTCCGGCTCAGAATAGGAGTCGGGCATGCTCTTGTAGAGCAGATCAAGGATTGTGACTTTGACGTCAGCGCGAGTTTCTTCGCGCCGCTTCCAATCTAAGACGAACTTTTCAAGCTTCAGTTTCTCCAACATCTCTTTTGCAACTTTCTTTACCTCCTGTTCTTCCGCAGGATTCATGTTCTCTTTTCGGAGGATATCGAATATAGCCAGCTCCTCTTCGGTGAGATTTTCTGAAATTGCGCGCTTATCTTCTTCTGACAGCTCCTTCGCCAGTTCCATAAGCTGGCCGAAGAACGTCTCAAGATCCTGAGAGCCGCTATTATATTCGCTGATAAGACGGTTCAAACGATCTAAGAAGCGTTTTCGTGTCCGATTCTTCCTAATCATCTCTTGGATTTTTTGATCCAGATCGGAGCGAAGTTTTTCAGCTGCAATGTTCTTGTTATCTGTGTCATCAAAAAATACACGTAGAGCCTCAAAGTCTATCTTGCTCAGGTCGCGCAACTTTGGCGGTTCCTTAATGACGAATTCACCCGCGCGAATAGAACGGTCGAGCAAGTCTTCGAGGTCTTTTTTTACCTGGCTGACATCGGCATTTTCATCTATCACCTCACGGATCCGGGATGCAATAACCTTCAGGGCGCTGACCGTATGGTAATACTCTTCTGCCTTAGGATCAGGCAAAACCGCTTTGTAGAGGGTATGAGCATCTGTCGCTAAGTTTAGAAAGCGTTGTTTCGTCTGTTCATCCTGCAGGATACGGTTTGTAAAAACGTCGACAAGCCGAATTTTCTCCAAATCTTTTGCCTTGAGAAGGTCGGCCATATCAAGATCAAGAGACTTTAGGAAATCGCCTGAAGCTTTAACGGCTTCTATAAGCTCACGTACGAGCTCTTCTTTTTCTTTAATAATGTCATCAATGCTCGCACCTTCTTGAGGCACCGCATAAACGGCGAGAGCCCTTTGGAGATTACGGAATACCCCGATGTAGTCCACGATGAGGCCATTGGTCTTACCTGGGCAAACACGATTTGCACGGGCAATGGTTTGCATAAGCGTGTGGCTCTTCAACGGCTTGTCGAGATAGAGCGTGGAAAGGTTCGGGACGTCGAAACCCGTGATCCACATGGCGCATACGAATGCGATCCGGAGATTGCTATCAGGATCCTTAAATTTTGTTTCCAGGTCTTCCTTCAACATTCGCTCACGAATCGGGCGCATGTCGATTTCAAATTCTTCCATGTCTGCAATCTCGTTTTGGCTTTGACTGACGACAACCGCCATATCGAGTCGCTCGATTTTCTCGATCTGTTCACGAATTTCTTCCTGCTTGTGCTCATCCGTCGCTTTTCCGAGTGCAATGTTCAACTTAGCCTTATGCCGTTGCATCTGTTCTTTAACCTTCGTATACATCCGAACTGTAGTTTTCTTGTCGATTGAGACGACCATCGCCTTGCCGTCGTACCCGCGCCCAAGAAAATGCGTAACGATATCCTCAGCGATCTTGTTCAGGCGGTCTTCTCGAGAGATCAGATGATAGAAGGTGGAGAATTCCTGTTCTAATTTTTCTTCATCTTCTTCTTTTAGTTCGTAAAAATCCAATACTTTTTCCAAATCATCCTGAATGAATGGATTCGCATTTTCAAGATTCGGAACACGATTCTCGTAAAACAACGGCACTGTGGCTCCATCCTCGACGGATTGGGCGAAGTTATAGGTCGAAATGTATTCACCGAAGGCGGCACGGGTCTTTTCCTCGCCTTTTGACATTAACGGCGTACCGGTAAAACCGATAAACGAAGCCTTTGGCAAAGATGCTCGCATGTTAGAAGCGAAGCGATCGTATTGCGTCCGGTGAGCCTCATCAGCCATCACGATGACGTCACTACGATCCGAAAGCTTCAACGGATCTGCGAATTTATGAATCAATGTAAAAACGTGACGATGGTCTTCTTTAAGAAGTTGTTTGAGGTGAGCCACGGATTCAGCATGAACTTCTTCGCCATACACAGCTCCACAGGCGGCAAAGTTTTTATAAGTTTGCCCATCTAGCTCTTTTCGATCAGTGACAACGACAAAAGTAAAGTTTCCTTGTAGCTTTCTGAATACTTTTTGGGAAAGAAAAATCATCGAATAGGTTTTTCCTGACCCTTGAGTGTGCCAAAAGACGCCGAGGCGACCTTTATTCTTATCGCGTTGCTGAACCTGTTCAAAAGCGCGATTCACGCCAAGGAGCTGGAAATAACGTGCAAGAATTTTTACACGTTCTCCGCGTGACTCATCAAAAAGAGTATAGTTCTCGACGATGTCCAGCAGACGCGACGGTTCGCAGGTTCCTTTGATGATCGTTTCCAGGCTAACTCGTCCCACTTCTTTCTCATCACTGATCTTTTTCCATTCGTTGAAATGTTCATACGCACTCGAAAGAGTACCAACCTTGCTGTCGATGCCGTTCGAAATGATAATGAAAGCGTTGTACCAAAAAAGCTGAGGAATCGTGTCTTTGTAATCACGAATATTGTCCTGATAGGCGTTACGCAGATTTTTATGTGAAGCCTTGAGCTCGACAAGCACAAGCGGCAGACCATTCATAAAGCCAACAAGATCGGGGCGCCGTCTGTGCAGGTCACCGGTCACCCAAAGCTGGGAAACCAATAAAAAGTGGTTGTTCGAAGGATTCTCGAAATCGACGACACGAATGCTGACGATTTCTTCTGAACCACGCTCATCCTGAATTTCGACCTTCACGCCATCACGTAGTATTTTCCAGATCTCATGATTCGCGTTCACGGTACTCATTGTTGAGCGATCCCGGGTAATTATTTCAATGGCATGCTCAATTGCGGCAGGGGTAGCATCAGGATTCAGGCGCTCAAGAACAGGGCGAAGGTATTTCGTAAGCACTACTTGACCTTGATTGTCTCGGCCAAGTATAGATTCGCCCTCCTCCGAATAGGCGTTAATGAAATTCGCAGAACCCCAAAGTTCGCCAAAGAGCTTTATGGCGGGTTGTTCAATCAGGTTGTTTTCTGAGAATTCGTTCATACGTTTATTTCTAACTTGCCCGTAACCAGCTGCGGCATGAGTAGATCACGCATTTGTTGAAGATTTTCGTTTACCAGCTGAATACTATCAATCTCATCAAATAAACTCCGGACGAATTCAGAAAACATTTTCTGCAGAGTGATTGGTGGACAAATAAATTTATAATCCGTGACTCTGTCCGGTGACAGGTGCAGCACATTCGCGCCGTTGGCATGATTTTTTACATGATCAGAAAAATCGGACCAACGTAAAAAAGAATAAAGAAAATCTTTTTCGCAGTTTTCTTTTGGTTCAATTTTTATCAGATCCATAGAGATGACGGCAAAACCTCCGTCTAGGAAAGGAATCCTCGCAACCCTCGCAACAATCATCCTTTCTTGGGTCATGTCAGTTACTGCCATAACCACATCTCCTTTGCTTACTTTCTGAGTTTCTTTGTATGAACCAGAAAAAAGCTTCACTCCATCCTTTCTGAACCCTCCGAATCTTCGGATGCACTTCAAATTTATAAATGGGATACTTTTTTCATTTTCAACTAAGTCCTCGCTTGAATAAGATTTTCCTCTATATATCGAAATACAGTTACTCAACTCCAATCTGTTCCAACCCTTAGGTAAACCACCCTGACCAAACTCGACCTTCTCCCATCCAGGGTACCGAAAATTTATAAACCATTCGATGTAAACTTTTTTAGCTATTTCTTCAAGAATTTTAGTACGACGATTATTATTCTCTATTAAATCATCGTAAGCAGATAAAACTCCTGCGACAGCTTTCTGTGTTTTAAGAGGTAGATAATCGACCATTAAATTTTCAAGTTCACTGCCTCTTATGCCGGCTGCTGCAACTTGCATTACTAAAGATTGCGTTTTCCCTTTCCCCTTAGGGGATGAAAAATAGTAAAAATAGTAAACCGGATCTGCGACATCCTTTTTAAGACGGACTCTAATAAGGTGAGACTCAAAAGTTGTTTTTTGATTGGCACCCAAAAATACAGAGCATTTCCCCGCGCCTTCGGCAACCAGTGACTGTCTAGCAAAAAGTAAATCGCCCCTCTCAAGCAAACCCTGTTCCCGTTCTTTTGTTGTAAGTGGGACAAGCTCCATGGAAACCATGTCATCAATCCTATCGAATTTAAAAATCTCACCCATATTTACCATTGGGTATCCAGCGCCCCGCACCTTTTTCGGTTTACTTACCCCATTCCTTGAAGAAATCGAGTAGAGATCTCCGAATCTAATCTCTCTTTCTTGTTGCTTGATGTGCATAGAGTCTATTTCCCCTGGATCAACCTATTAAAGTCACCAGAGATCTTCTTTTCAAGACTATGAGCTTCTTCGGTCAGCTGTAAAAATTCCTCATGAAGCGTTTTGGCCGAGATCCCAAAATCCTCATCCGATTGCGTTGATTCAACTATGCCAACATACCTTCCCGCGTTCAGCGAATATCCAGCATTACGTACATCTTCAACCGTAACTACTTTGCAAAGACCATTTATATCTTGATACTTTTTTGCTCCCTCCTCCTCGCGATAGCTCCGAACAATCTCTGCAATTTGTTTAATCTGTTCGTCCGTCCATTCGCGATGCGCTCGATCAATCTGCTTATAGATGCTACGCGCATCAATAAAAAGGATCCTATTGTTTCGATCAGTTTTCTTTTTTCCTTTATCTAGAAACCAAAGTGTTACAGGCAAGGTGACGTTATAAAACATATTCGAACTGACTGCGACCATAACATCAATGAGACCATCATCGATAAGTCTTTGTCGAATATCCTTTTCACTGTGTCCAGCATCGCTTGCAGAATTTGCCATCACAAAGCCAGCACGCCCTCCGTCCTTAAGCGCATTCAAGAAAATTTGTATCCAAAGATAGTTGCCGTTATCTGTGCGTGGCAGACCATAAGAAAAGCGTGGGTCATCCTTGATGCGCTCTTTATCAATACCGTCTACGTTGAACGGCGGATTCGCCATCGCAAAATCGAACTTACCAAGTGAGTGATGTAAGTCTTCGTAATAAGTGTTGCCCTGCCTTATATCTCCAGAGAGTCCATGGATCGCCAAGTTCATTTTGGCTATCCGGACAGTCTGATCAGTTTTTTCTTGTCCGTAGATAGAAATTTCACGGGATGCCTTGGCTTTCTTCCCATTTTCAAGATGACGCTTGATAAACTCAAGAGATTGTACAAACATGCCGCCCGAACCACATGCAGGGTCATAGATCTTGCCTTGATATGGTTCTAGAATTTCGACAATCAATTTAACGATAGAAGTCGGAGTAAAGAACTCACCGCCACCTGAACCATCTGCTATCGCGAACTTGCCGAGAAAATACTCGTAGATAAGACCAAACGCATCGCCCTCAATACTATCTGGAATATGGTTAAGGTTTTTGAGAAGGGCGATAATAGCTGGATTGTCGAGCAGGTTATAATTCTTTGGTAAGATACCCGCGAGTTCTTTATTGCCCGATTCGATATCCTTCATCGCATCATTTACTGCTTTTCCCATGTCTGTTCCTTCTGGAAGAGAAATGAGATGCAAGAAGCTCGCACTCTCCGGAATATAAAGAACCCCACGAGATTGATAATCTTCGGAAGTAATTGAACGCTGTCGTTTTGAGCTAACTTCTCCGCGTTCAGCTTCAATCTCCTTCTTTGCTTTACCAAACTTTACATCGGCAAATTTTAAAAAGATGAGTCCAAGAACTGGTTCCGCAAATTCGTTGAGCCGCAAAGAGGAGTTGGCGCGTAAATGATCCGCAGCCTCCCAAAGTTTGCTCTCTAGTTGTTTGATATCGGATGACATATGAGTTTTATGATCGACCTTTACGAAGCAGTTCGAGAACGTCTGCTTTACGGTATCGTCTGTCTTTACGTGCACCGAACCTGATCGCTTTGAAGAATCCGCTGTTATCCCATTTACGTAGAGTATTGGCATGACAATTCAGGACTTCGTAGGCCTGCTTGAGGGTAAGTAGGTCGGGGAGCTTGCCGAGTAAGCTTTTCGATTTATCCATAAACCTCACATAAGTTACCATGATGGATATGCTCAGTAAAGGGACTTTGGAGGCTTTCTAGGCACCCTGGACGCCCCACCGCCCTGGCGTCATCAGTGTGGTCGTATGATGACCAAATCCATAACAAGGCCTGTAGGGGCTCCCGACCGCACACAAACCGAACAGATCCCCAAAAAAGTGAAGTACTGCCTATACGCGAGAAAGAGCACGGAAAGCGAAGAGCGTCAGGTGTTATCCATTGATTCTCAAGTCAAAGAGATGCTCCAATTAGCCGAAAGAGAGGGGCTGGATGTGGTCGAGATGCGACGCGAAAGCCACTCGGCAAAATCGACAGGCGAACGACCGGTGTACAACGAGCTGCTCGCGGATATTCGACTCGGAAAATTCGGCGGCATTCTTACGTGGGCACCGGATCGGTTGAGCAGAAACGCTGGAGACCTTGGTGCGCTCGTTGATCTCATGGATCAAGGGCTACTTCATGAGATTCGAACGTATGGTCAAAAGTTCACGAATATCCCGAACGAGAAGTTCATGCTAATGATTCTGGGATCTACAGCCAAACTTGAAAACGACCATCGAGGCGAGAACGTGAAGCGCGGACTACGGACGAGAGCTGAAATGGGCTTGTGGCCGGGAGTAGCACCGCTGGGATATTTGAACCAAGGACGGATGGATAGAAAATGCCAAATTCTCGTCGATCCTGTCCGAGCACCGATCATCAAACAGATATTTGAGAAGATGGGGTACGAGCTATGGAGTGGAAGAAAAATCTACAACTGGCTGAAGCACGATCTTAATTTCAAAACACGAGGCAACAAATCGCTCACTCTTAGCGGTCTCTATCGTATCATCGACAACCACATGTACTACGGCGTGTTTGAACGACCGATAAAAAGCGGAAACTGGTACGAAGGCAAACACACGCCGATTATCACGAAAGAATTGTTTGATAAAGCCCAAGCCCAGCTCAAACGTGACCAGATCGTACGCGAGAACAAAGAGTTCGCATTCACCAAGTTGTTTACATGCGGCCTTTGCGGATCGGGCATCAGCGCGGAAGAAAAATATAAGCAGCTCAAAGACGGAACGACTGCGAAGTACGTCTACTACGGTTGTTCTCGTGCACGAGATCGCAACTGCAAAAATCAGTACATTCGTGAGGAAGAGCTCATCACGCAGTTATTCAACATCATGGATCAGGTGAATATTAATGAACTTGGAATGCGGCACAAACTCGAAGAAGAAATAAAACGATTCGGGAAATTCCAGAGCATCGTTCTCGGGGGCAAGGGGAAACAAGACCCAGCAGAAGCAGAAGTAAATATACGTACATACGTGAAATATCTCCTGAAGGAAGGAACCGTGACGGAGAAGCGGGAGCTGCTGGGAAATCTGAGGAGTAGGTTGGTTTATACCAATAAGACGATCACTCTCTTGAAAGAAGAATCCGAGTAACGAATTCTCACTTAATCACTTCTTTAAGTCCCCAGAAAGGCTGACCACCCTCATGTATTAGCGCATTTATCAGGTCTGTTGTTTTTGATTTTGTTATAGGATTCTCAAATAATATTTTGAGAGCATCAACCCATTCATTGCGCAGATAGAACGGGATACGCATCTGCTTATTACGCACACCGGCTTCTAAGATATGAAGACGGAGTATTTCCAATGTTGTCTCAGGAGAAATTTTGGCCATCTCTAAGATGGAGTCATTGAGTCCATAATCCCAATCTATGACGCCCTCTGTTTTTGAAAGAGTTTTCTTGATTTGTTCTATCAACCAAGGTAGATCGAAGATATCTTTTTTGGTATTCATCCAGAAGTCAAAACTCGTCAAGGCCTCTACTTCGCTATTCTCAAGTGCGAAGTCCCAGAAATTCATTAACTTCTGTTTGATGTCCTGGTTTCCCATGACTAATACATCCGCATCCTGATTGGCGCCTGAAATAAAAAGACGTCCAATGAATCCAATAAATTCTCCGTGCTGTTCGACATCAGGATTTGCCCAAAATGCCTTTAGCAGTGGATGGTCTAATCCAAATCCATCGTAGTGAATAAAGGCCAACGCTAAATGCGTTGCGAGTCCTTCGTCGATATCTTTGGAGTACCTACGGGTGCCCTCCATCGTTGTAGGATTATCAATCGCACGTTTGTAGAGCTCTTGGATCTTAGGATCAAAAAATAGTTCTTGATAGAGATTATTAGCCAGATAGCCCTCCCATGCCGCTTGATACAAATGTCCCTTGTCAGCCTCGGCGCTGAAAATTGATGGTAACTGGTTTTGTAGCCATGAAGCATCCCTGAAGTAAAAAGTTGGTAGAGTATGCCCAAACATGAACATGATCGCACGTGTATTCTCTCGCGCTAAGAGCTCTGAATATAGCTGTGTGACATCATCGGCAATTTTTTTACCATCTGGGATTAATCGTTTTCCATCAAGTGAAATGAAAGAGAGAAGTGCTTCAAATGCTCGGCCACGTACGGAATTAATCGCCATTGAGTAAGGGTCACTAACTTTATACTCTTGGTCGCTCGGCGCCTTCACTTTAGAGCTTGCGCTCTCAATTTGTTCATCCTTAGGCTCTGGATCGCGATGTTGGAGAAGGTACTTAATTAGCGCAAAGCACTTGTCTCGCAAGGTATTAAAATCAATAAACCGATTTTCTCGTGCGCCGTTTAATAGCTCTTGCAACACATCGCCCATCGAATCATGAACTGTAGTCCAGGACGCTAGCCATCCTCCACTCTGTCTATCTTGTGGTGGGTCTTCGAACGGAGTAGCCGCGCCTGATAGATTGACCGCGCCCAAAAGATTGACCACTTCGGATAGATCGGAGTCCGCTGGCAACTTATCCGCTCGGAGCAGGTCATAGATTCCCCGGAGATATGAGTATGTGTAATGGGGGTGCAACAGCTCGCGATCGAAAAAGAGTGAGGCGAACTTTAAATATTCTTCTGCTTTTTCTTCCATCTGCTTTTTCATGCGATCTCCTACACCCTCTGCGTTCCTTGGACGAAGAAAATCATCATCTTGAAACGTTTCCTTCAGACGCATTGGCGACCAATCATTTTTTAACTTTTGAACTATCTCTGGGACCGGTATTTGCCAATCCGTGTTTTCTCCGGGTGGTTGCGGAATCACCATACCACCACGGCCATGGGTAATTAGTGGCTCTGGATGATAGTCTGGGTTTAATGATCCGAAAATTTCTTCGGCGCGTTGTTTTTCTTCTGCCGTGAGTAGAGAGTATGCGCAAGAGAGTATTCTTTTTCCATCTCGCTTCAATCGGTCGTCTCCAGCGAATGAGCTCAGTACCTTTGCAACAAACTCACGCTGTTCTTCCTCTGAGAGAATAAAAAAACGGATCTGAACAACGTGCAGGTATTCTGGACCCATCAAGAGATCATGTACTTCCTTACAACTAAAAATTTTAAATAGCTCCGCTTTAATTTCTACTTTGAAAGTATCTGGGCAAAAACTCAAAATATAAAGCCGTAGACGATACATCGACTGACTGTCGGGCAGTGTCAATATATATTCGTTATAAATTCGGTGTGCTGCTTCATTTTCCGTGCATCGCGCCCCAATGGTACGTTGAGCAAGCTTCTTACATAACGCTACAAGTTCACGTACATCATTTTGATGCATTGGGTTGGCATTCTGTCCTAGCTCCAGTCCAAAAAAGTCAACGTCGTATAGATGCAGACTGTCGTAGATTTTGAACTCACCATTTTCTATCGGCTCACCAAGAGAAACAATTTGAGCTAATACTTTTGCAACCAAGCGTAGAGCATTCTCAGCATTGATCTCATCAACATCTGCAATATATTTAAAAATATGAGCGTGTCTAAAATCCTTGAAATAGAACGGGCTATCAGACGTAAATATATTTTTCTCCGTTGAAAAATCTTCTCGAGATAGCACTGATAGGACTTCCTCGGCAACTATTAGCAGGCTCTCGTATTCTTTTGCATCAGACAAGGCCTTCAGAACCTT
This sequence comes from uncultured Gammaproteobacteria bacterium, assembly GCA_964428975.1. Classification (GTDB taxonomy): domain Bacteria; phylum Patescibacteriota; class Patescibacteriia; order 2-12-FULL-60-25; family 2-12-FULL-60-25; genus JAGOUA01. Next base: position 166,967 of record CAYSAI010000001.1, read on the forward strand.
CTCATATTCAAAACCCCATCTATTAAACTTTGCCATGAGTCTCACCCAGCTCTCATCTCTTATCTTAGCTGCCAGTCTTTTGAGTTCCGAAGCTGGTAAGATACTGCAGATCCACAAGAAACGATCAACGACTTCAGGATTGAAACTAGCTGAAGAACTTGGTACTGCTAGGAGGATATTGGCCACCTGCGAGGGCGCATCGACCGCCATTCGTGTCAGGTAATCCAATTCTGGTAGTCTGAATGAATAACGCGTTACATCTTCAGCCTTCTTTTTTATTTCATCCAGCAGACCATTTGACCAAATATAATCGAGCCAGCCCGAATTTGCATTGGCAAAAAAATAATTGCGTGCGTCTGGATTTAACCCAAGCAGCGTAGTTATTTCTGTGACATTAATCTGTGCAGGATCTTTCTTTAAAAGCTGATCAATCTCGGCATGAACATCCAGCTGACGACGGAGAACTTCGAACAGAAGTCTGCTGAAGCCAGAGACAATTTTTTCTAATACATCCACCGTTATAACAACCGGCTGACTCTCCGACCCTCCTATTAAAGACGCTTTTCCGACTTCAGTAAAATTATGATGGGCGAGATTATCCAATAACCCTTGATATCTACCAACCTCATCTCGTCTCGAACTGTCGTAGGTCGAACCGTATTCAGTCAATGCTTTATCCCGCGCACCGCGCTCATTAAAATGATAAAGGATTTCTCGGAGAGAATGCGCCGCCTGTGCTATTTGGTCGGGATTGGATCTAAGCTCCAATTGCATCACAAAGAGTGCCCCTCGGAGCATATCCGACGGACGTGTCTCATGTACCGATGCATGAGCATAAAAAGTATCTAAACGTTTACAGAGTTCATCAAGATCCGGAGTAAGCTGTATCGGCTTAGATGGATTGGTTACGATTGAGGCTGGTAACGCTTGATCATCCATAGAAAATGATTATACACACAAAACCGCCCTTTCGGGCGGCTTTGTTGGTCACAATTGATATCGCACAGATCTCGAACGCTTGAGGGCACTCGGGTCTGCCGATACTAAATTGTCATGGCGGAGAGGGCGGGATTCGAACTCGCGGTACCGTTACCGGTACACCACATTTCGAGTGTGGCGCTTTCGACCACTCAGCCACCTCTCCACGCCGCACAAGGCTAGCGTATTGCCACGTTCCTCGCAATGACCTATGCGCTATGCTAGCATTTTGCCTCATTTTTTGTGGTTTGGTAAAAATCCATTCAACAAAAACCGTCCCAACGTATTCGCTTCTTGCGAAATATCGTCGGGACGTGAGGATGAGCATGATCTTGGTCTCTTAGTATTCCAGCCGCATGAGAGTGCTATGCGCCGCTTCGAGCGCTTCGGACGCGCGGCGGAGGTTCGCAATCAAGGTCTCAACTTCTTCTGCTTCCGTGGATACGAGACTATCGAGACAAGGATGAAGTCTCTTACGCAGCTCGTCGAGCGCTTCAGCCTGCTCCTGCAAGGACGTACGAGAATCGTACGAAAGCGCACATCTGATAGCCCTCTCGAGATCATCCGCAAGCTCGTTGTTGCTCTCTGCGACACGACTCTTGATCGCGCGAAGGTTTTCCATGCAGACGCTGAGATCAGTCATGAGCCCCTCTTGAGCAAGGAGCCGATCCGCCGGATCTGTTCGGCCGCCCATTCGGTCGCCTCGCCGCGAGATCGGAGTCGATTCACTATCGTCTCGAGAGACCGGCCGTCATTCGTAAGCTCATGGAACGCCAGCACACCGAACGCTTGCACCTGCCTCAAGGCGAGTTCCTGTCGCAGTTCTTGCTCCATCTGATGGCCCTCCGTTGATTCAGACCCTATGAAACATAGCTGTTTTTTGCGGTTTTGTCAATAATGCGGCCAGAAACAGGAAAGTAAAAAGTTGCTTCGTTTCTTCTCATGACGCATACTTTTTTCATGTCCAAGCTCCTTATCTCCGGTATCAAACCGACCAGCATCCCCCATCTCGGCAATTACATCGGCGCGCTTGCGCAATGGAAACGCTTGCAACACGAATACACCTGTCGCTTTTTTATCGCTGATCTTCATGCGATTACCGTGCCGCAAGAGCCACAAGCGCTTCGCGCCCATACGCTCGACGTGATGGCGACGTATCTCGGGATTGGTCTTGATCCACATATCGCGTCGTTTTTCTTGCAAAGTGAGATGCCGGAACATAGCGAGCTTGCGTGGCTCCTCTGCACCATCGCGCGCCTTGGCGAGATGGAACGCATGACGCAATTCAAAGAAAAATCTCAAAAAGATGCGCGCGAAAGCATCGGCATGGGGCTTCTTTCCTATCCGATTCTCATGGCGGCCGACATTCTTCTGTACGATGCAGAGCTTGTGCCCGTGGGCGAAGATCAGGTCCAGCATCTCGAACTTGCGCGCGACCTCGCAAAACGCTTCAACGAACGGTTCGGCGAAACGTTTTGTTTACCAAAACCCCTTCTTCAGAAACAAGGCGCGCGTATCATGAGCCTCGCCGACCCTCTCAAAAAGATGAGCAAGAGCGAAACAAGTACCGTGGGAACGATCTTTCTCACCGACACGAATGACCAGATTGAACACAAGATCAAGCGCGCCGTAACGGATACAGGAAGCGAAATTCGGTATGATAAGGAGGCAAAACCCGCGATAGCAAATCTTTTGACCGTGTTTCAGGCGATGACAAACGAATCTTTCGAAGAGATCGAGGCTCGGTTTGTGGGAAAAGGGTATGGCGAATTCAAAAACGCCCTCGCCGAAGCAACGATCGCGCATCTCACGCCTATTCGAGAACGTATTCTCTCTTTACGAGCAGATCCGCGCCCGATTCACGACGCGCTTGACCATGGACGCAACGCGGCAAGAGAGGCGGCTCGTACGAAACTCGCTATCGTTCGTGAACGCATGGGACTTGGACGATAACACCTCCTCTTTACACAGTATTTGACGCTCAACGAAGCGTATTTTACGCTACACATGCCTTTGAAAGGAGGCAAACCATGCGTCATCAACAGCGACGGTGGGTGCTCAAGCGCCCGCCTTCCGTGGAAGAACTGCTCAAACGGGCATCCGTTCATACACGAATCGAGGATGCGTATCCTGTTCCTCGTACGGAGGAGCTTCCCACGCTCCGCTTTCGTCGTATTGAGCGAGTCCTGTATGATGGAACACCTGGCTCCACACACATATACATGACGGTACGCGGCCGTATTCAGGGAAACGGTATTCGTGAAGACATCGAAAGCATGCTTCCTGAAAACGCTGAACCTCTCTTTCGTGCTGTTGCGAAACACGCATCAACCTTACGAAAGCAGCGATTTATGATCGCTAACGCCTATTACGTCGATGTGTATGAACATCCGGTTCATGGTCTCACAACTCTCGAATGTCGAGTACATCCGGAAGATGCTGTTCCCGAGGTGCCGACTTTTGCGATTGAATGGAACCCTGTCGATGTGACAGAAACCCTCACCGCGCTCCACATCGCGCAGCTTCCTGGCCTTGGTGAAGCGCTCGATCCCATGAGCTACCTTCTCACACACCATGGGAAGTCTTCTATGCCCATGATCGTGATCACGGGAGGTCCCTGCGCAGGGAAAACCACCTTCCTTGACATGCTGCGAAGCGATCATCGCTTTCACATCGTTCCAGAAACGGCGACGATCTTCATCAGCGAGCTTCAATGTCCGCCAAGCGATCAACCAGAAGTACGTGTTCGATTTCAACTGCATCTGCGCAATGTACAGATGCGTTTCGAAGCGATGGCTTGCGCATGGGCGCGCGAGGCTGGAAAACTCGCGGTTATTCTCGATCGAGGTACTGTAGATGCTCTCGCCTATCTCGACGGAGGAAGTGAGCAGTACTTTCGACTCTTCGGCATCTCGCCAGAACAAGATGCTTCGCGTTATAGCGCCGTGATCCATCTCGCCTCTCCTTCAAAAGAGGTGTACACGCGACATCACGCGAATAATCCCGCTCGCGGGGAATCGTATCGTGAAGCGCGCAAGCTTGGACGACGCATAGCGGACGCGTGGAATTTCAAAGGCCCTTCCTATGCCTATGTGGGCGAGAACGCGTCCTGTTGGGAAGAAAAACGCGATCATGCCATGAGCGCGCTCGAAGAGTACGTCGCATCCAGATAACGCGTAAGTCCTAACCTCCTCTCCCCCGCACCAGATGATGCGGGGGCTTTTCTTTGCTATACTCGTTCCATGCCTGAACGGTTTTTTCTGCAAAAAAATATGAGTGATGAACTCGCTTCGATGCGCGCGTATCGCGAACGCGTGTTCGATGATCATGCGCCTGCACGTTGTCTTTCGTTTGATGAGATGGATCCATGGCATAAGGAAGAACCTTGTCATGTTCGCCTCACGACCGCCGAAGGAAGCGGTATGCTCTTGAGTGAGGCGGGTGGACCGATGTCGAAATATGGCAACGAAAATCAGGATGCGGCAGGAGCGTACGAAGGCGATGGATTCACCGCTCTCACGGTGATGGATGGCGCGGGCGGAAGCGGGGATGGCCTCGCAGCATCACGCTATAGCCTTGCGCTCTTCCACCATCTTCTTGATCAAGATGCGCGCTCCATACAGGATGACGTGTGGTCTGCACAAACTATCCTCACGCAAGAACGTCTCGATAGATACATACGATTTATTGACCAACAGCTCAAACTTCACTCCGCAGACATGGAGAGCGCTCGACCTCTCTATGGAGCGATGGCGGGAGTGCTTCTTGTAAAAGGAGAGCAAGGAGAAACAAAAATACTCACTCATATACACGGAGACTGCCGCGTGATCTGCCTCCACAATGGAGCGGTTGACCGTGTGCGTAGCACTTGGCCACAGAATCAAGCGGGGCTCTTGAGCTTTGGGCTGGGTATACCGACGGATTATTGGACAGCTCTTCGAAAGGTCCAACATGTGCTGCTCAATGGCGTTGGTCTCACAAAAAATCATTGGAAAGAGGCGCTTCCTGGAGCGCCGCCGAGCATCCAACAGCATACCGCTCGTCGCGGCGACATCTATCTCGTTATGAGCGATGGCGTGGCTGATCTTGTCACGGATTATGAAGTGGAGCAGTTCGCAAAAACGCTCGACGCCCATGAAGAGACGCGTATCGAGCTGTTTACCGATGCGATCTATCGTTTGACCTACGAACGAAACAATAGCCCGACAGATGTACCCGTCGAGCTCCTCCTCAAAGAGGGTAAACGCGGATCCATCATTCCTAATCCTACACGCAACAACTATCCTACGGCTTGCGGAGATAATCTCTCTCTTATTGGTTTTCGGGTGGACTAACGGTCTTTTTCTTGCTACGCTCGCCTCGGCGAAACAGATGACTGCTCTAGCGCAAGCTGGAGAGGAAAGTCCGAGCACCGAACCCGTCGCAAGGCGGGCTGAAAGCGACAGCGGCTAACGACCGCCAGCCATACTGCGCCTTTGGCGCACAAAGCTAGGGAAAGTGCCACAGAGACTATACTAATTTCGTCTCGCAAGAGACGGGATGAAAGGTGAAAAGTGAGGGGATGTGGCTATCTCCTTCGGGAGCAATGGTTCGCGACCTCTCTCCTCTCGTAGTAATACGAGAGCGTGGTAAACCCTGTCTGGTGCAAGAGCAAATTTCTGAGAGGGCAACCTCGAGGGAAATGGTCGCTCGCATGATTTCGATGGCAACATCGGAACAAGAGAGATAGTCATCGTTCCTGCATCGTCGCAAGACGACTGAAGGAATACAAAACTCGGCTTATCGTTTCGCCAACCAAAATCCCCTCGATCAAGAGGGGGTTTTTGTTTCGGCGCTGTTAACTTTTTTCCTACCAACTTCCGCCTCCACCGCCACCGCCACCTCCTCCAGATGACCCGCCCGCACCGCTCGAGGTGGACGATTGAATGGACGCACCAACGCTGCTCGCAAGGCTTCCGCTTAACGAGCCGATCGCGACGGCTGAAAGCCCCATCGATCGAAACGCGTTGTCCTGCGTATCAAGATTCACGTGCGTAAACAACCCTGCCCACGCTTTTTCAAGATGAAAACCGACGGCATACGGAAGAAGCGTACTAAAACGCTCGGGCGTCGCCTTTGGCCCTTCGTGAAACGCGAGACGATCTTTCTCTGCAACTTCAATATATTTTTTAAACCCTTTCAAATGATCGAGTGCGAGTGCCCCCTGTGCCGTCAGATGCGGCATGAGATACCCAAACGGAAGAGACAACACGAGACCAATATAGCTCCAAAAAAAGAGCGGATCGATCACACGATCAAGAAGATAGATGAAGAGCCCGTGCCAAAGCACCACCGAACCCACGATACACCCCCCTCGAATAGGACCGATGCGGAACTTGTGCCACCCGCGTGTGATGAGCTGTTTCTCAAGACCGGAAAGAAAGGTGCGATAGGCTGTACCAATATCTTTATCACGTTGTCCGAAGGTGATTTCTTGTTTTTCAAAAAAGAGTTTATTCAAGGTTTGTGTTTCGAGCGGATCGAGCACGGCTTTCGAAGCGGGCAAACGCTCCGCAACATAGGTATTCCGCATATACAGATCGAGCAGCGCTTCTGGCAACGCATCATACACGATGTTCGATTCTCCTCGTGATTTTTTCTCGGCAACCACTTCTTTCATGGGACGTAAACGTAGCTCGCCTCTACGTACGAGGTCCATGATGAAGGCGGCGAATGCTCGTGAGTTCACACCATGATTTGCGAGTGCTGCCGCTTCGTACGGTTTTACATCCGCAGGAGGAGCGTATTCTGCCACGATCGTTCCACGTCCCTTCGCATCGCGACCGATCAGAAACCACGCAAGCGCCCACAGTCCTACGTACGCCGCACTAAACAGAATCCATGGCGGTACAAGGGGTGGATCTTTTTTCGTAAATGCCGCGGCGAAGCTCCCCGGCGGAAACCATGCGTCCACCGACACGCCTTCTCGCGCCATGAGTTCGCGCGTGGTATGGACAAACACCTGTGTTCCCGAGGTAGATACGGTGCACGCCTGTTCCACAGAACCAACCTCACCCGTGAAACACGTGACATGATCAGGAATACGTCCAACATCAAGCGTAAACCGTACCTCTTCCATAGATACATCCCACCCATTCCCCGTAACGTTCCAAGAAAGACGCTGCCCCTGCGGCTCATTCACGAGCAACCGCTCTACACGATACGGAATGGTATACTGATGGAGGCCGCTTATCGTCACGTTTGGATCACCAATCTTCAGAAAAACGTTGCCTTTTTCGATGCTCTTCGCCACCTGCTCTGCTGTACCGTCTTTTGCGATAGGCAGTATTTCTATCCCAAGCGTAGCGCGTAAAGCCCCTCCAATATTCATCGTTGTGGGAATATAGCGATAGATTCCGTGTCGATCGAACGTTCCAAAATCATAGAAAATATCTTCGCGTACGAATAATCGTCCATCCTCGAGGAGCGTCATACTTGATTCAAATACGGACACATGTTCGTACGTTTGCGCGAACGTAGACGGAATGCCCAAGAAAAAAACAAGTATTGCGGAGGCAAAATAATACTTCATAAAGATATGGTACACTGTTCACATCTCTATGCCACGCATTTTTCTCACCCGTCCCATTCCTGAGGTAGGTATACATCTTCTTCGACAACACGGGTTTGAGGTAGATGTGTACGAGAAAGACGAGATCATCTCTCGTAAAGAGCTTCTTGTGCGCGTAAAAGGAGCAGACGCTCTTCTCGCGCTTCTCACGGATACGATCGATGATGCCGTCATGAAAGCCGCGGGTAAACAGCTCAAAATCATCGCAAATTATGCGGTTGGATTCGATAATATCGATCTTGTCGCCGCGAAAAAGCGCAACATTATTGTGACGAACACACCCGTTCCTGAAATGACGGAAAGTGTGGCAGAATTCACCATCTCTCTCATGCTCGCTCTTGCGCGACGTCTTCGCGAAGCGGATATCTTTACGCGTGAAGAACGGTACAAGGGATGGTCGCCCAATCTGTTTCTTGGAAGCGATCTTCGAGGGAAAACGCTCGGCATTATTGGCGCGGGACGCATCGGCGCGCGCGTCGCCGAGATCGCTCGCTTCGGTTTGAAGATGAGCGTCGTCTATACAAGCCGTCACGTAGATTCAGAGCTTTCTACGCGTTGCGAAGCGGCGTTTCTTCCGATGGATCAGCTTCTTGAACGCGCAGACGTGGTTTCGCTCCACGTGCCGCTCACGCGAGAGACGCACCACCTCATCTCGACCGACGCGTTTTCTCTCATGAAAAAGAGTGCGCTTCTCATCAATACCGCTCGCGGACCGGTCGTAGACGAAAAAGCGCTCCTTCGCGCGCTCGCAACGCATCGTATCGCGGGTGCTGCCATCGACGTTTATGAGGCCGAGCCTCTTATTGATGCGGATACGAGCGATCGTCTCGAGCTTCGTGCCATGCCGAATACGCTTCTCACCCCGCACATCGCGAGTGCGACGACACAAACGCGAGAAGCAATGAGCCGTCTCGCTGCCGCGAATATTGTGGCCGTTCTCGGAGGAGAAGCGCCGCTCACGGCGACTGCATAGCAACGCCTCGATACCTCGAAACACACATATTTTGTTTCGATACGCAATAACAAAACCTCCTTGGGAAAGGAGGTTTTTATGTGGTGGACCCTGTCGGGCTCGAACCGACCACCCCTGCCTTGCAAAGGCAGTGCTCTACCAAATGAGCTAAGGGCCCTCGACGAACGCTTGAAAGTCTACAAAAAAGAACACGTTTAGGCAATACACCCTCAAAAATTCGCCAGAATGGAGCTGATTCGATAGGCTGGAGGTATGAACACATGGATCATCCCCCTCGAAAGCGATCAGGAACGTCTTGATCAAGCCCTCGTGCGTCTCGCACCAGAGGTTTCGCGCGCCCAATGGCAGAAACGGATCAAGCATGGAACGGTTTTTATCGATGGTGAGGCGCTCACAACGCCGCACGCGCTCGTTCGTGAAGGAAGTGAAATTGTCTGGAAAGAGGTCGCTTCTTCGACAGGAAACGCAAAACCCCCGCAAATCCTTCCAAAACTCACCATCATCGCCGAAACGAAGGACTGGCTCGTGCTTGATAAGCCGGTCGGTGCGCTCGTTCATCCCACAAACGACTCCACAGAACCAACGATGGTTGAAGCGATTCTTGCCCATGATCCAGCCATTGCAAAAGTAGGTGGAGAGCCAGAACGCCCCGGAATCATTCATCGTCTTGATCGAGATGTGAGCGGACTGATGGTGGTCGCAAAAACAGAACGCGCGTTCGAAGAGCTCAAACGTCAGTTTCAACAACGAGAAATCAAAAAGAAGTATCTTGCGCTTGTCCATGGCGAGATCGTCAAAGACACGGGAGACATTCGCTTCACCCTCTCTCGTTCGACCACGCGCGGACGTATGGCAGCGCATCCACAAGAAGATACGTCGGGGAAAGCCGCTTGGACCCATTATACCGTTCTCGAGCGTCTTCCTGGAGCGACGCTTCTCGCGGTCGAGATTTTTTCCGGACGCACGCACCAAATTCGTGCCCACCTGTTCGCTCTTGGGCATCCGGTGATTGGCGACGTCCTCTACGTAAAACGCCACACAGATCGACGAAAAGAGGCGCCACGCCTCATGCTTCAAAGCACCGATCTTTCGTTTAAAGACCCTGTCACGCAAGAAGGAAAGAGCTTTCATCTTGAGGCAGACCCCGTATTTGAACGGTTAATCACCGCGTGGAGCACCAAGAAAAAATCCAGCTAAGCTGGATTTTTTTGAAGAACTACGCTTTGAGCTTGATGTTTTTCATCTCGCGAAGACGTTTTTTCGAATCGCGCACAAAGCCAATATCTTTTCGACGTGTTTTGACCATCTTGATCAGTTCTACCTTTTGAATCGAAGGCATCGCGAGAGGAATAATACGCTCAACACCGATGCTTCCCGACATTTTGCGAACGGTCATGGACTTTGCAGGCGCCTTGCCACCGACTTTCAGCACAAGTCCTTCAAACACCTGGACACGTTCTTTCTCAATACCAGCCGTGTTTACGTCTTTAATTTTGAGGTGAAGCCGCACCGTCATACCTGTTTTGATCTGTTCTGGCGTAATGACGGCGGGAAGGGTGAGAGTGTCAGACATACAAGAATGGGGCTACTATAAAGAAAAGCGTTTGTTTCGTCAACGGGGGCGCTTCGCCTGGGGGTATTTCGCCAATTCCGCGCGCACATAGGGCGCCGTGAGCGTTTTCGCTTTCGCGAGCTGTTCAGGCGTGCCTTCCGCCACGAGCTTGCCTCCGCGCGCGCCTCCCTCGGGACCGATCTCGATCACCCAGTCAGCGAGGCGCAGCACGTCGAGATTATGCTCGATGACAAGAACCGTATTCCCCCGATCGACCAGCGCGTTCAACACAGCGAGAAGGCGTTGAATATCTTCAAAGTGCAGCCCTGTCGTCGGTTCGTCCAAAATATAGAGCGTTTTCCCCGTACTTCGTCTCGCGAGCTCGGTAGCAAGCTTCACGCGCTGCGCTTCACCACCAGAAAGCGTCGTCGCTGACTGTCCAAGCCGTACATATCCAAGACCCACTTCGTGCAAGATCGCGATTTTCTCATAAATAGCCGATTGATCGATGAAAAAACGTTTTGCTTCTTCAATCGTCATGGCGAGAATGTCGGCGATGGTTTTCCCACGCCACGATACTTCGAGCGCTTCGTTATTATAGCGTTTTCCGTGGCATTCCGGACAATCTACATAGACATCTGGCAAAAACTGCATCGAGATTTGGATAGCGCCATCGCCGCTACACGCCTCGCAACGTCCACCCCCCTTCACATTAAACGAGAACTTGCCCGCATCAAACCCGCGCGCTTTCGCTTCCGGTGTTTCCGTAAACAGATCGCGAATAGCCGTAAAAACACCCGTGTACGTGGCTGGATTTGAACGTGGCGTACGACCGATCGGGCTTTGGTCCACCGATACCACCTTATCCACATGAGCAATCCCCTCAATCGTTGTGTGGGCACCGATTGGGTCTTTCGATCCGTAAAAGTGTGAAGAGAGCGCACGTCCGAGAATATCCAAAATCAGCGTGGACTTTCCAGAACCAGACACGCCCGCGACACACACAAACTTCCCGAGCGGAATCGTTACGTCGATATTTTTCAGATGAAAAGCGCTTGCTCCACGAATTTTGAGCACCTTTCCATTCCCCTTGCGACGCGTGGCAGGCGTGGGAAGGGTTTTCTTCCCCGTAAGATACGGCGCTGTCGTTGATTCTTTGTTTTTTTTCACTTCTGCAAGCGTTCCTGCCGCGATCACCTCACCTCCATACACACCCGCTCCTGGCCCAATATCAATGAGATAATCCGACGCTTCCATCACGGCTTGATCGTGTTCAACCACGACCACCGTATTCCCTTGATCGCGAAGACGTTTGATGGTTTGAATAAGTTTTTCATTGTCGCGTTGATGCAGGCCGATACTCGGCTCGTCCAAAATATAGATCACTCCCGAAAGATCCGCCCCAAGCTGCGCCGCAAGCCGTACGCGCTGCGCTTCACCACCAGAAAGCGACATGGCGGCACGATCGAGCGTGAGATACGACAGCCCCACATCAAGAAGATGCTTCACTCGACGAACAATCTCTTGCGCGACTTGATCTACGACGAGACGCTCTGTGGGAGAAAACCCTTTCAACGAGCGCATGCTCTTGAAAAAAAGCTCTACCTCATCAAGAGGAAGCGCGACGAGACTCGCGAGCGACGTCTCTGCCACCTGCACCATGAGCGCCTCTGGACGCAAGCGTTTCCCCTCACACACGGGGCAAAGAAGCACGCGCATGTAGGCTTCGATCTCTTTTTGTACGTACTCTGAATCCGTTTCTTTGTGTTTTTCCTCCAAAAGTGTGATAAGCCCAAGAAATGGCACCTGTTTATGATCCACAGAATAGAACACTTCAGGCGACGTTCCTTCAAACAAAATTTTGAGTTGTGCTTTCGTGAACTGCGCGATGGAGATATCAAGCGAAAACCCATGTGCAGCGCCCACTGCCGCAAGCAATTTCATGAGAGCGGTTTGATTTCCCGCGATGCGTGTGAGCGGTTTAATCGCTCCTTGCGCGATCGTGAGGCGTTTATTTGGAATGACGAGACTTGGTTCCAAAATCAACTTCGTTCCAAGACCGGTACACGCCGTACACGCCCCTTGTGGCGCATTAAACGAAAACAAGCGCGGCTCAAGCGAAGGAAACGAGGAATCACAGGCCGCACAATACAACGAAGCGGAAAACATCGTGTCTTTTCCAGATGTTTCTGACCGAAGAAGAACCATGCCTTTTCCAATCTCAAGCGCGCGTTTGACCTGCTCTTGCAGCACCGCAAGAAGCACCTCCCCTTTTTCGAAGGAACAGATCACAGCAAAAAGGGTGTGTGCCTGCGTTTTATCCGTCTTCGTATGTATCAACTCTTCCACATCCAACTGTATTCCATCAAACAGCACTTCGCGCACACCCTGTCGTTCAAGCGCATGAAGAGCGAGCTTATGTTCGCCCTTTTGCTCACGAAACATGGGCGCAAGAAGGAGGCACGGTTCTTTTTTCATGAGAAGCACAATGCGCTCCGCGATGTCTTTGGGTGACTGCGCTTGAAGCAACGCTTTACACGACACGCAATGCGCTCGACCAGCACGCGCATACAAAATACGCAAAAAATCGTAGATCTCCGTGACGGTTCCCACCGTAGAACGTGGGTTATGCGAGGACGTTTTTTGATCGATCGCGATCGTCGGGGAGAGGCCCGTGATCTCATCCACATCAGGCTTATCTTGTAGCTCCATGAACTGTCGCGCGTACGACGACAAACTTTCCATGTAGCGACGCTGCCCTTCTGCGTGCAACGTATCAAACGCAAGCGACGACTTTCCAGAACCGCTTAAGCCCGTCATCACGATAAATTTTCCCTTCGGTAAATCAAGCGAAACGTTTTTGAGGTTGTTCACGCGCGCTCCACGGATTGAAATGAAAGATGGTTGGGACACATTGCTCGCGACGCTATCATAGTTTTTTGCACGAGGCAAGCGTTAACGGCAAACCCCTATTCCCATCGTCACATCGAGCGGAGCGTTGAAGGTTGGGAGCGTTGGACCACGCAGAGCAACTTCCGTTACACACGTAGCTCCAGATGGACACTGCGCAGAAAAATCGCACTTTTGGCCAATCGCTCGCTTTGGATAACAGGCGAAGCGCTCCCACGTTCCTGCTTGCGTGAGAGTATTGATGGCAATGCGGCGCTCATCTGGTGTTCTCGCATCAGAAAGCAGATTTACCCCACTCCAAGCGTTCATACAGCCACCAGGAGGAATAATGAGTGGAATAATGAGTGCAGGATCATTTGGTATCGCGTTTGTAAAAGCTCCCGTTGGACGTGCTCCATCCTGAATAGATAAAATGCCAAAGCCTGAACACCTTCCTTGAATACATTTTGCTGAACATTCTGAATCGCTGGCACATGCGGCGCTGGGTGGTTTACGACATCCCTGCTGGAAAAAATATTCTGGACGAAGTTGCACCGGTACATTTCCCCATGAGCGATAATAGGCGAGTGTTGCAGAGAACGCATCGGCATTTTCAGACCTTGTACACACCGCCCCTGATCCGCATCGATAGCGATGTTGTATGCAAAATTCATCCACGGAATTATTCGTAATGTTTTTACATCCTCCATCCGCTTTAGGGAGCGCTCGAATTTCTTGTTCTGTGCGATCGCAACGAGCAACCATATCTCTCAGCCAGCTATTTTGACGATAGTAGGGCACTCCTTCAAACATGGTCATATCTCTATAGTCGCCAAACACGCAGGCTCCGGCCAACTCTTCATTTGATTGAAAACAGCTCTGTCCAGACTCTCTACACGTGACCGCTTGTCGTTCTCGCGCAACGGATGAAGCGCCTCCAACAACAGCTCCACTCGTTCCCAAAACAAGAGCCCCGAAAGGGATTCTTGAAACAATACTATTATTCGCTACTGCGCCACCCGTATTTGATGCTCCCGCAATAACAGCTTCATTCCCCGCAAAGACATATCTCGTGCTCAAATTACAGGCTGCGCCCGTTCCTCCATTGCAGATAAACTCATTCGTGTTCACTTCCTCACAACGAAGATTTCCCTGACAATCTACTCGACCACTCCCCCCATGATTCGTTGGCCCACCCGCCTGTTCTGCAGTGACGGTGCAACCTTGTCCTCGACAGCGACAAATATTGCCCGCCTGACCATTCGCACACATACCCCCAACCAAGCTCGTACGCATACAAAAGGATCCTGCCTGACAGTCTCCATCTTTCACACACGACATTCCTGGAAGCGTATTTTGAGAGCCTACTGGCAGCGCGACGCTTCGTATCCTCGTAATATCAGGCAGGCTTAACCGCACCGTTCTTGGATTGATGTTATACAAAATAAAATACGCGAGAAAGAGCACCACCATCCCTCCAATAGCATCTTCAATGATCGTTTTTCCTCCCTTGATATCTCCTTGCGTTGCTCCAATTAAGTACTTAAACCCTCCGTATACCAGCATAATAATAGCGACGAGCGTGACGATTCCTAGTCCGTAGCTATACCATGTGTTGATGTACTGCGGGAGACCGCCCGTGATGGTGCTCACGCCCCCTATCGGAACGGAAAGAGGCACGGAGTCGGCTGCTGAAGGCGGTGTTTGTGCAAAAGCTACGCGCGGAATGACACTCCCCACGAGAAAAAGGAGGACGATCATGCCAAAACCAAGCGTAAAGAAGGAACGTTGCATAATTATTTTTTTAGAGGCTCTTGTAAGAATCGTTCCACGAGGTAGGAAAAATACTCCCCTGCGCGATCTTCCGGCGTTCCTTGAATGCGAATGCCGTTGAAAAAGTAGGTGGGCGTCCCTTCAACGCCCGCACGAAGACCATCCGCTAGATCTTCGCGAATGGCGTTTGCGAATTCTTGCCTCTCCATACAGATGCGATATTTCGCGAGATCCAAACCGCTTTGCGCAGCAAAACGTTCGAAATCTGCTCTCTCGCGCTGTTCTGGATTCGCGAATAAGGCGTCGTGATAGGCCCATCCCTTCCCTTGTGCGAACGCACATCTTGCCGCATGAGATGCTTGGAACGCAGTTGGATGGATCTCTTCAAGAGGAAAATCACGCAAAACGAAGTTCACACGCCCCTGCTCTTTGACGAGCATCTCACGAAACGCTGCTGCCGCACGCCCCGTAAAAGGACAATCATAATCAATGAACGCGACGACCGTGAGGGGAGCGGTTGCATTGCCAAAGAGGGGCCGATCTGTGCGTGCGAGACGAGCAAGATCTTCCTTGCTGACGTTCGTATTCGCAAGAGCACGACTGACGGATGACCCAAGCTTGCGTTCCACCCAAGTAGACGACGCTCCCTGACGAATCGCCCACAAAGAACGTCCGAAATAGACCAGAAACGCTCCTATAAGCACGAGAACAAGCAACCCAAAGGACCACGCAAGGGCTTTCCCGATACGCATATCAAACATCCGCCCAAAGAGCACAACCTTCATGCCGGAAGTATAGCACATTGACCAACCTCCTCCTTTTGCGCTACAAATACACCCTATATGCGTCAAACCTTTTTCGCGGTCATCATGATTATTCTCGCGGTTCTGTTGAGTACGACGATTCTCTTACAGCAACGCGAAGGAGGCCTTGGTATCGCCTTTGGCGGTGAGGGGAATATTTTTCGCACGAAACGTGGCCTTGAAAAGGGCCTCCACTACGTAACGGTTGCGCTTGCCACCCTCTTTATCGGTTTCGCGATCGTGAACCTCCTTGTACGATAGTTCTGCTATACTGCAGACATGCTCGCTCATCTTCCTCCCTCGCGACTTTCGTTTTTCCAACGTGTGTGGAAACGCCTCTTTTTTTGGCAAAAAGCTCCCGCGTACACCACAGAAACAACGCCCGCTTCTACGCATGATAAGGCCCTTGTGGCCGCGATCGCCTCCCCATCAAAATTTCCTGGCTGGAAGCAACTTCGCTATATTTCGCACATATTTTCCGAGAAAGAGCGCGTGCAATTTTGGAGTGCTGTAGGAGCCTCTTGTCTCTTTTTTCTCGCTGGAAGCCTGCTCTTCCTTCAACCGCACATCGTACGCGAGCCAGCACGAGGCGGCACCCTCGCAGAAGGCCTCATCGGTTCGCCTAAATGGGTGAATCCGGTTCTCGCTCCTCTCAACGACGTGGATCGTGATCTCGTAACACTCCTCTTTAGCGGTCTCTTTCGTGAGCAGGGCCTCACCTACGTTCCAGATTTGGCCGCCTCCTATCAGCTTCTTGATGAGGGACAGACGCTTGAAGTGCATTTGCGCGAAGATGCGCGTTTTCATGATGGGCAAACCGTAGGCGCGGATGATGTTGAGTTTACCGTGAACCAAGCGATCAAAAATCCAGCGTGGCATTCTCCTCTTGCGGAAAACTTTGGCTCGATTCAGGCCATTCGCGTGAATGACATGACCGTTCAATTTCGTCATGCAACGGCAGCGCTCACGCTTCCTGCGTGGCAAAAAATCCTCACCGTGGGTATTTTGCCTGGACATCGTTGGCAAGATGCGAACGATGCATCACCACAGCTCGCTGAATACAATCTCAAACCGATCGGTTCTGGTCCTTATCGTTTTGATTCGTTCACGCGCGACACCAAGGGCACGATTCTTGCCTACACGCTCCTTCGTTTCGATGGATACTACGGCAAGCCACCCTATATCGATGAGCGTGTGTTCCGTTTTTATGCCGATCGAAGCGTGGCAGAAATCGCTCTTGAATCAAATCAAATAGATGTACTTGCCTTTGTGCCATGGAGCCAGCAGACAAGCCTACGTGTGAGCGATGCCACCGCGCTCAAGATGGAACTTCCGCAAGTAACAACTGTTTTTTTCAATACACAAGACGCTTTTCTCAAAAATCTCGACGTGCGAAGAGCTCTTCAGATGACGATCGATCGCGGAAGTATCAGCGAAATCGTTCGCAACAGCACGCCTCTTCAAACGCCATTCCCGTTTTTTGAAACATATGCCACCTCCTCCAATCGCGTGAATATCGAGCTTGCGCGCGAAACGCTCGATAGCGCGGGGTGGAAACTGGACCCGATGGTTGGCCTGCGTTATCTCCAACCTCTCCCTTCTGTTCGAGCGGGACAACCGGCGCGCGTCGCCTCTGATGCGGCGTTTTCTACAAGTACGCCACTCGCCTTATCTCTTTTACTGCCTGCACAAGGTGATCTTGCGCTCATCGGCGAGTACATCAAACGACAGTGGTCTCTTGTAGGCGTAGACGTCTCCCTCGAAACACTTGAGCGATCGGAGCTGTTTCAGCGCGTATTGGATGAAAAAACGCATCAAGCCGTTCTCTGGAATGCGCTTGTTCCTTCTGATGCCGACATTCTTTCTTTTTGGACAAACGAACCGAAAAATCTCAATGTTTCTCGCTGGACATCTACACCTCTCACAAACGCTCTTGCAAATGTTGCTTATGCGAGCACGACAAACGCTCTTGCAACGAACCGTCTCATTGCCACCGAACTTCTTACAAAAGATGCGGCCGCGCTCTTTCTTTTGCGACCTTCCTATGCTTATATAGTGCCGAGTCGCCTTCGTGAAACGAAAGAACTTCAGGTGCTTCATCCAGCAAGCCGCTTGCTCGCTTCGCTTGAATGGTCGCTCAGAACACGTCTCCGTTGGAAGTAAGTTTTAGCAGGCTCTAAGGGCGAGTGGTGAAATTGGCAGACACACTGGCTTCAGGTGCCAGCGCCCGCAAGGGTATGAGGGTTCAAGTCCCTCCTCGCCCACCATATAAAACCGAGGTTTTTAAACCTCGGTTTTACGTTGCTTTTTTATGATTCGATCATGATCTCACCTCGTTTGACAACTCACCAGATTTCTCGGATACTTGAGACAGATATGCTTCGTGATCTTGTTCGCCGAAAGGAGCGACCTTCCATGCGCACTCGAACGTTTCGAGCTCGTGTTCGTGCTGGCCGACTAGAACCCCTTGAAGAGCTCAAACTTATCGAAGGCGCAGAAGTCATGCTTACGATCGAAATCCCAGGAGAGGCGGCTAACCAACAGAAACCCGCCATGGTCAGTTTTGACACCTATGACCTCGGGGTTCCTTTCCCGCTCACGCGTGCCGCGATCTATGACAACCTCAGCTAAAAGCGGCGCTCTCGTCGACACAAATGTTCTTCTCTACGCTACCGATGCTCAAGCTCCTCAGCATGCAGCATCTCTCGGGCTTTTGAATCGCGCCGCGAATCAAGAGGCGCAACTCTTTCTCACTGCGCAGATCATTTTTGAATTTGTGGCCGTGGCGACCAATCAACGACAAGTGGCTCGACCGATCGGAGTGGCTCAAGCGTGGTCTGCGGTCGCGAAGTTCCGTCAGGTCTGTCCGTTGCTTGATCCTCCGTCGGATCTCGTTGAACGTGTGAATAGTCTCTTTCCAATCGTTCAACCCAAAGGCCCGGAGATCTTTGATCTCGCAATCGCCGTGACGGGTCTCGTTTCAGGTATATTTGAAATCTATTCTTACGATTCGGCCGTATTTACAAAAGTTCCGGGGATGCGCGTCATCACCCCCTGATTTTGTATTTCTTACGATGACTTTACTAACCCTACGTCAGAGGCAAAGCGCTTTAATGAGGATTCGGTTTATCCATTTTGCACAAACCGTCTCTTTAAAAATCTTCCAAATGCTTGCATGACTTCCTGCGCTTCGTGTACGAGCTGCACTTCATCTTCTCTGGTGCGCGAAGCTTGTTCGATCTCTGGAAGAAAAAAACACGTAACTCGATAATTTCCCGGAGTTGATTTTGGATCAAATCCGAGCACACATCGATCTTGTGGATATTCTTGAGCGAACTCATGAAGAAGAGCATTCATACGCCGAGCGGCCTCGATACCGCGTCTGGCCCAAGCATTCCATTCGGCGGTACGCTCATGACTGGGCTGCTCTAATTCGTCATAAAACACGCGCTCTGCTTCTTCGTGTCCAAAAATATCTCGCGGATCAGAAAGGTGAAATTGTTGCACGATGCGAGCTTTCAGATCTTTTTCTCCCAAAAACATTTCTTCCGGCTCATCGAAACCAATAATGTCTACCCACGGAAAACGTGGCTTAAGCTTCTCAGGATGTCCACCGCAGGAAGCATGTGTATTACATTCATGGGCGAGGCAACCGGTTACAGTCTCTATAATTTCTTCATCCATGGACAAGCCTAGACCGTCTCGAAAACGGCGTACTTTTTGCTCTTGCATGTCCCAGAGGTATTGCTTTTCGGAGTAGATACGTTCGTGAGAATTCATCACCTTACACTAACATAAAACAAAAGAACGTGCTGCACGTTCTTTTATTGAGTTCGCCATGAAACCATCCCCCTACTCTCTTGAAGCAAGTGCTTCCAAGATTGCATCGAGCTTCGTATTGATCGAACGAAGCACATCCGCATCTGGAGAGAACGATGGCCGACTTCCGAACGAACGTCCTTCCGGAGCTGGACGCTTCGCACGAAACTCGAGAGCGTCTCCTCCTCCGCCCTCTTTCTTAAAGCATTTGCTGCAAAAGATGGGCTTTTTTCCATTTGGCTTGAAAGGCACTTCGCAATGACTCCCACATTCACTACAGGTTGCCCCATGAAGTATGGGTTTTCCTCCATCTCGACCAAATGATCCACCTTTTACAAACGGCTTTCCGCGCGTTTTTCCACGAAACCCAGAGCTTTGTCGTTCACGCTTCATACGTATAGAGAAGATTACCAACACGATAATGACGGGACGATAGCGTATTTTGGAGAAAAAAGCAAGGCTTCAACCATTTACCGAGTGCGTGTCGAGCTTGTGGCTTGACGTATCTTCTCTCTCGCATAGTCCTGAATACCGCGTTGAAGCGTCTCTGAAAAGGCTTTTTGATCGAGAACAGGAGCGTCTTCCGGAGGGCAATAGTGCTCTTCCGTCGTAGCCCCCTGACAGGCTTGGACAATCGCTTTATAGTGCTTCACCGTACGATACCGTACCAACCAAAACACGAACACAATCCACAGAGAAGCCACAAAACAGGCGAAAAACACCCAAAGAACCGTGGCTCTTGTAACATCTGACGAGGAAGGCGTATTCATACGCCCCAGTCTAGCACATATACGCGTGTATTGACTCCCCATTCCCCTCCGTGCTACTGTTCCTTCGTTGAAACGTTTTTCGCTTCGTGACGAATCCCGTTGATTCACGCAAAACGAAAGTCGTTTCTTAAAGAACATTCAGGGTTTCCTGCTCCTTTTTCGATACGACGTTGAGTCTTTATTATTCGTCTTTTAAGTTGTTTTTCTGTATGGATACACCCAATCATCCAACTCCCGCTTCGTCTGGACAAACTCCTCCACGACAGCCGTATTTAGGCCCCCGCCCTCCCTTTGGACGTCACTCTCAAAGCCCTGCTCCGCTTCACATCTCCCTCAAAAAAGGGTTTGCGAAAGAGGAAGGAACTGCCGGTCCAAGCGATAAACAAGAGGTGAAACGCAAGCGCAAGCGCGGTCCAATGGGCGGTGCCTTCGCATCGATGCCTCGTATGCAAACGTTCAAGAATAAACCGTTTAATAAAACCGGCACCGATGAAGATGCGCTCGTCAAAGGCGACAAGCGTTTGCGCGTCGTCGTGCTTGGTGGCAATGAAGAGGTTGGTCGCAACTGCACGCTGCTCGAATATGGTGATGATATTATCATCATTGACCTTGGTTTGCAGTTTCCGGATGAAGACATGCCTGGCGTGGATTACATCGTGCCGAATATGTCTTACTTGAAGGGAAAAGAACGCAACATCAAAGGGGTGATCATCACCCATGGGCACTACGATCATATCGGCGGGGTGCCTCACCTGATGCCGATGCTTGGCAATCCGCCTCTTTTTGCGACGGATATTACCTGTGCGATTATCGCGAAACGTCAGGAGGACCATCGCGACAAGCCGCCCCTTCGTATGAACGTTGTCAAAACAGATGATAAACTGCAGCTTGGCGTGTTCAAAGTGGAATTTTTCGGGGTGGCGCACTCGATTCCTTGCTCGATGGGCGTGATCGTAGGGACACCGTGCGGAACGATCGTTCATACAGGAGACTTTAAAATTGATAACGAACCGAACGCACAATCTAAACAAGAAACAGAGAAAATCCAAGCGCTCGGCGAACGCAACGTGCTCGCCCTCATGATTGACTCGACGAATGCATCGGCTCCAGGGCGTCAACTTCCAGAATTCGAAATTCAAAATAACCTCGATGCCATCATTAAAGCCTCGACCGGTCGTCTCATTATCGGCACATTCGCGTCCATGATCGCGCGCGTACAACAGATTATTCTCGCGTGTGAACGGAGTAATCGCAAAGTGGCGATCGAAGGTTTTTCGATGCGTTCAAACGTGATGATCGCGCAGCAACTCGGCTACATGAAGGTCCAAAAAGGCACCTTGATCGAAACAAAAGAGATCAACAACTATCCTCGCGAAAACATCGCCATCATTTGTACGGGGGCACAAGGCGAAGAACGTGCGGCGCTCATGCGCATCGCGAACCGTGAGCATCCGTTTGTCGCCATAGAAAAAGGTGATACGGTGGTGTTCTCCTCGTCGGTGATCCCGGGCAATGAACGTTCCGTACAGCGCGTAAAAGACACGCTCTATCGCGAAGGTGCGGAGGTGATCCACTACAAACTCATGGACGTGCATGCGGGAGGCCACGCGAAGCAAGAAGACCTTGTAGATATGCACAAAATGGTGAAACCGAAATACATCATTCCGATCGAAGGGAACTACTCGTTCTTGTGCGATCATGCGAAAGTTGCTGTACAAAACGGTTTTCCTCGCGCGAATATTTTTGTGGCGGATAATGGTCAAGTTATGGAGTTCGATCAGGCAGGGAACGGTCATCTGACTAATCAAAAGCTTGTGACGGATTACGTGTTTGTGGATGGTCTCGGTGTGGGTAACACGAACCAAATCGTTCTTCGTGATCGCCAGCAGCTCGCGAGCGACGGCGTCGTGATCGTACTCGCGATTATCGATGCGCATACGGGGCAGGTACAAGCTCTTCCCGATATCATCTCGCGAGGATTCGTCTACATGAAAGAACATCTCGAACTCATCACGCAGACGCGCAACAAGGCAGGAGAGGTTATGAAAGAGTCCGATCCGAGCATCGGCGGGACGCATGGCACGTATCTCAAAGACAAGCTTCGTGATGAGCTGGGCGAGTTCCTCTACCACAAAACGGAACAGCGTCCGATGATCATTCCCCTGATTATCGAGGTGTAACCACAACGAGGCGAAAGCCTCGTTTATGGTATACTGCTCCTCGTATGAAACAATTCCTCATTGCCCTCGTGCTCGTACTTGGTATCGGCGGCTACCTCCTCTCGGGCTACAACTCACTTGTGAGTCATCGTGAGACGGTCTCAAGTCAGTGGGCACAAGTCGAATCGCAGTATCAACGTCGCTTTGATCTGATTCCTAACCTTGTCGAAGCGGTCAAAGGGGCTATGCGACAAGAAACAGCGATATTTACCGCGATCGCGGAAGCACGTACGCGCTATGCAGGTGCACAAACCATTGGAGCGAAAGCGGCAGCCGCGGATGAGGTCAACAGCGCTTTCGGACGACTCCTTGTGGTGATGGAAAATTATCCTCAACTCGCCTCGATCGAAACAGTCACAACCCTCATGTCTCAGATTGAAGGCACGGAAAACCGTATCGCTGTTGAGCGACAGCGTTTTAACGAAAGCGTGCGCGTCTACAACGTAAAAGTTCGTCAATTCCCTACCTCCTTTATCGCAAAATTCGGTGATTTTACGCCTGTAGAGTACACAAAGGCCGCTTCTGGAGCGAACGTTGCTCCAAAGGTTTCTCTTTAAACGTATGCCTCTTTCGTGGCGACACGCGTTCTGCCTTCTTGTTGCATGTGTGATCAGCTTCTCACATGTTGTTTCTATTCAAGCGTTTACCATCCCAACAACACCGAACGGTTTCGTGAATGATTTTGCCGAGGTGCTGACAGAAGAGCAAATCGCGCGTTTGTCGGAACAGCTGCGTGTGTACGAAGAACAAACGAGCAACGAAATGGCGATCGTAACCGTTCCAACGATGGATGGCGACATCATCGAGCCGTACGCGACGCGTCTGTTTGAAACGTGGGGTATCGGAAAAGAAGAGACGAATAATGGTGTACTTCTGCTCTTAGCTATTGAAGACAGAAAACTGCGTATCGAAGTTGGGTACGGTTTGGAAGACACCCTAACGGATGCTGCAAGTGCGCGCATCATCGCAAACGCGAAGCCATTTCTCAAAGAGGAACGCTTTCCTCAAGCGGTAGATCAGATGACGGAGCAGATTCTTGCCACGCTCACGACGGGCAAGATGGTACCTGCTGCGCCAACGTTTGATGATGGGACCGCTACACTCTCCGATGAGGAACAACAATTCATCGTTCGTTTTCTTGGGATGCTTTTTGGACTTCTTTTTCTGTCTTTTTTTCTGTTCTTTCGCATTCTACCTAAGTTTGGCAAACGCTCATCTGGTAGTGATTCTTCCTCTTCCTGGGGTTCTTCAAGCAGCTCTTCTTCGTCTTCATCCCGTTCAAGCGGGAGCTCTTTCGGCGGTGGACGATCTGGCGGTGGCGGGGCGAGCGGAAGTTGGTAGAGAGAAAACCATCCCCCGAGGGGGATGTTTGGTAGGCGCATTCCCCTTCTGCTACGCTTCGACGCATGTCTTGGTTATACGAACGTCATCGCCTTTCATCGGAACGCGGAGGAAGCATCCTTGCCGTTCGACATTTTGGTGCGTGGTCCATAGAAATGGGCGGTACGGGGCAAGCTTCCGACTATTTGCTTGGCATGTGGCGAGAAGCGCTCAACAAGTATCTACCCTCTCCATTTGAAGCAAAACGTATTCTTATGCTGGGCCTCGCCATTGGGAATACGCTTCCGATCTATCACAAACGTTTTCCAAAAGCGCATATCACCGCTATCGAGTATGACCCCGTCATGGTGCGTTTTATGGATGAGCATAAGACGTACGCTCCTGCACCACGTCCAACCGTGCTTGTGGAAGATGCTCTTCTTGCCTTACCGAAGCTGACAGGTATCTATGATTTGATTATTGTAGATATCTTCGATGGAAAGGCAAAAGGCATGACGCCTGTCATTGGCGATCCTACGTTCTGGCCGAATATCGCCCGCTTGGTTCATAAACATGGCATCGTGATCTTTAATTCCTTCAAAGAGCCGCATCTTGTCGCGCGTCTTCCCAAGGAACTTCTACCGACAAAAAAATGGAAGTATTATTGCAACACGTTGTTCATGTTGCGGCCGCCGACGGCGGGCGTAGTAGGCGCGCCACTTCCTGTTGGCTACGAACGTCTTTCCGCGACACGTGCGTTTCTTGAACGCGAGTACGCCGATCACCCAACCCATGCGCTTATCTCTTCCGGAGAAGCATGCGGTATACGAAAATCACTCTTTGGCATCAAAATTGAGTTGTATTTTGGCGATACAGAACCAAAGCTCACACCAGATACGACGCGCCGATTCGTGATGTGGCATCCAACAACGCGTACAGAGAAACCTTCTGGATGGCATCGATTTTTTACCCGAACCTATCGACGCAAAACAGGCTTTCATGATCTCGCCGCAGAGAACGAGTATTGGAAAACATGGTCATCACAAGCGCAAAGACATCGAATCACGTGGAAGAAACAAACACTGCTTCGAGTTGAACCTATCAGCGCCGACGCCTATCTTCAGGCGTATAAAACTACTTCTACGAACTTCATTCTTTTGCGTTTATTCGTGCACAGTATCACGCGTTATGCTGCCCACCAAGGCGAACGCCTTCACTGCTACGGTGTACGAAACGCCGCCGGCACGATTATCGCGGGATTTTGCGCACTTGATATACCCGAAACAAAACTCTCGCTGCACGTTACGTCATTTCATAACGCAGAAGCGCGAAAAACCTCTGCTGCGGCAGGTCTTATTGACGCATGGTTTGCTGATGAAAAAGTGCGCGGCTATCGATTTTTAGATTTTGATGCGTTTTGGGAACCGGGTGATCCTGCCAGCTGGAAAGGATTTTCTCACTTTAAAGCGCAGTTCGGCGTACATTTTATTCGCTATCCAAAGCCCTTGTGGAGATGGATGGGGAAGAAGAAAACTTGATACGCGCATAAGCGCTTCGTTCTTTTCTTCCGATGTGATGCTACAGAGGGAAATAGTTAACCGCGCCTAACGTAGTTTAATGGGAGTGGTCAATTACTTGTAGCTTTTATCATCTCCATAATAACTCGTTTCAAAGGCAAGAGATCATGCTTTATGGTGCGCCAAACCGTTTCTACGGAAACACCCGCGTATTCGTGAATCAACATATCGCGCATACCGGCAATACTTTTCCATGGAATGGAAACATGCTCGGATTTCATACCTGCTGGAATACGCTTTACCGCTTCACCGATAATTTCTAACCGACGAATAACCGCATCCTGCAGCTCCGTATCTTGATCAAACGTCTTCAATGTCTTCCCGCGAGTATAGCGTCGGATGAGAAGAATACTCTCTAAAATATCCTGAAGATATACTTCAACACCTTTCATACGAGCAACAGATGATCGCGCATGATTCCTGCCAAAAGCACTGGCTTAATAGCTCTGTATTCCACGATGTCTATAGATCGGTGCACGGCAATTTCAAGATCCTGCTTTAAGGCAATCATACCAAATAACCCCATTTTTGGATGCGTCTGGATAACGATATCAATATCACTTCCTGCACGAAGCCTTCCACGTGCAGCCGAACCAAATAACCCTGCACGAAGCACCCCTTGTTTTTTCAGGATAGGAATGAGTTTTTTACAAAGACGTTGCGTTTCCACGGATGGGTATTTCATACAAGAAGTATGCCGTATAAAAAGCTTCTCGACAAGAAAAACCAACCCTGTGGTTGGCTGCTAGACTTCCTCCCGAATAAGCATCGTGTGGCAAGCAGCATGGGTAAAACGAATCTTCCTCGCCGGAAGAACCCATGCTTCGCCCAAATCCTGAAAATGACCCGCATATTCCACGCAACGACGCCTATGCGCTGTGAGCACTGCGCGTCCTGTTGTTTGTTCGATGAGGAAATCTCTCTTCAGAACACCCCATTCAAAGACGCGCGACAGCCGTTCACGACAGACAGAGCATTCGGCAAGCCCCGGAACAAGGGCGCAAATACGCGCCTCTGTAACAGCTCTTTCTTGAAACGCGACGTGATAGACAAGACTCTCAAGATAGTGCGTTTCTCGATTGTAGCGAGCCTGGCCTTCTGGAGAAAGGCGCAGAATCGAGGGCGGCGACCACGGGAATAGATACACTCCGAATACGACCGCGAGGAGAAACAAACCTCCTTGCGTTGGAAGCTTGAGAATCGCCTCTGCAAAGCACACGAACCCAACCATCAACCATCCTCGGATGTTCATCTACAACCTCCAAAGCAAATCTTCGTTGAAAACACAGCGTGCGTCAAGCATGGTCATCCTCCCAAGCCACCATCCACCACAACAAAACGAAGATGATCGCAAGATCGTTCTTCCAGAATGGAACATCCACCAAGCCGTGGATCACGATCGCGATGAGAGGCGCGAGACCGATCATCCGTCCAGCCATAGCAGAAGAGGATCGCCACGCGCGCAGAGTCCATGTCACGAGCAGCGCAAGAAACACACCCAAACCGATCAAACCCATCTCGCTCCATGCCGTCAGGACAAAATTGTGTGGGTACTGAAAAATTTCGATAAAACGCTTCGTGTGAAACGCGTCGAACACGATCGGATAGCCCGCGAGACCCGCACCAAAGAGCCAATGCGTTTTAAGCATCATCCACGTTTCTTGCCACATCCAAAGACGCACGCGCCCTGACCATCCTTGAAACGTGAGTTCTTTCCAAAGAAGCGTCGCTATCGCTGGAAACACAGCGAGAAAGGTTGTGCCCGTGATCGCACCTGTCGCGACGAACCATCGCCCTTTTCGATACACGAGCAGAACACACGTCGACGCAACAAGAAGGGCGAGTAAGCCACCGTCACTTCGTACAACAAATGTGCTACACACACCGAGAAGTGCACACACGCCCGCGAGACGTTCGCGCGTCGCGAGCCATCGCGCTCCGGCATACGCCGCAATCGGCACAACGAATAATGCGACCGCATTCGGATAGCCATACGGTCCTGTCGCGCGACGACCTTCAAGAATCGACACGTTCCAAGGCGCGGGAATACCCCATCCCGTGAGAAACTCTCCTATCGCCCACAGCGACACGAATATCGCGGCAGAAAAAAACGAGGCGCGAAGAGAAGCGCGGTCTTCTTTCGTGCGGATCACCTGCTGCACGAGCAGGAGCACAAGCACCGGCTCAAGAAGATACGCGCGCCACACGCCAAGCCCCTTCAGCATGACGGGCGAATAAAGGGCGGCGCAAAAACCGATCAACACCCACGCAAGCCAGAGCCATCGTGAGGGAAGTTCACGCCAAGCCCGTTTCCACCCCTCGACACCGTGCACCATCGTGAAGAGAGCGAATATCGCGAGAAGAAGAAGCTCGAGGAGCGTGGTCGGTACGCCAAATACGGCAAAACGAATGCCGTAGCCAAGCGTCAGCCAAGGGAGAAGGATGCACACAAAACGTACGAACGTGCCGCTCCAGCGTTGTACCTCACCCCTGCCCCTCTCCTTCGCAAGGAGAGGGGTGCCGTCATCTCTCTTCCCAATCGCAGAATAAAAAGACATACTGCCAACATATGCCAAATAAAGACGCTTTGCAAAAACTGTGTTATGACGAGAACGGAACGCTGAAACCAAAAGAGCCTTGTCGCGCTGCGATGATCAACACGCTTATTCTCGATGAGATGATGGATATCGACGAAGCGGAAGATTTTATTGATAAATTTTTACGCGAACTTTCGCTGTGGGGTGAACCACGTATCGAGGATCTCTTGCGTGATGATGTA
Organism: uncultured Gammaproteobacteria bacterium; assembly: GCA_964428975.1. Taxonomy (GTDB): domain Bacteria; phylum Patescibacteriota; class Patescibacteriia; order 2-12-FULL-60-25; family 2-12-FULL-60-25; genus JAGOUA01. The sequence continues at coordinate 195,029 of CAYSAI010000001.1, forward strand.
GAAGAAGCCGTGTAGGCTTCTTTCTCCAACTCACGCATCAAACGCGTGTTGCCACCGTTTGGTGCGTGAGTCGAAGGACCATCGTTTGTTCATCCACGACAAAGCATCTTCTTTTTATCACACACGATTTTTTCCTCCAAGAGAAAAAGGTGGATAAGTGAAAATAAAACACCCTCGGGATCTCGATCACGACAGATGTCATGAGAGATCAACCGAGGGGTTCAGTTCCTACTCCGTTCCTACTCCGTCGAGTAGCCTCCGCTCTCGAGCACGGCTCGTTCCTCGTCTGTCCACCCAGACGGTCCATTCGTACGCGAAGCGGTGCGTCGACGGCGCGCGCGCTCCGGAGCAGGAGCGACGACAGGAGGAGAAGGATCGACCACCGGATCGACCACTGCGGGCACCGGCACAGGAGTCTGAGCAGGAGCCGGAGCAGGAGGCGCCGCAACCACCGTTCCCGTAGGAAGCGGCGGGGTCGTCGCAGGCACGACCACCGGAGCAGGTGCAGGCGGCGGCACCGGACACGCGAGCGCCGACGCGAGCGACACGTCGCTGATCTGCATCGCACTCGCTGCTCCCGTGGTCGCGCGCACGAGATTGAACGAGAGCATCAGTACCATTGCGATGACGAGGCTCTGAAGCGTCTTCTTCAGACGTTCGTTCAGCCCCTTCGCCGTCGCGACTTCCCACAGAAAGTACATGATGATGATCGGCACGAGGACGGGAAGGATCCACTCGTACCAACGCGGATAGGCACCGCTCGGAAGGCCGAGGCGAAAGAAGGGGTTGAGCACCCCCGCGACCGCTCCCAGCATCGCGACGAGCGCGTCTCGAAAGAACGAGAGCAGCGCAACGGCGATGAGCACCACGACGCCGAGGCGACGAAGCCACGGGTCGAGCGCCTTTGCGTCAGTCTGACGCTGGACGGTCGTGTCGATAGCCTCGGCCTCCTGATTGCCGAAGCTTCCCTTCACGAGCACGCCCACGATCACCATCGCGAAGAGCGTGAACGGGTGCGGAAGCGCGGCACACACGGCGAAGACCAGGAAGATCGTCGCGATGGGCCGGTTCTCTACCTTCTCGCTTGCTTCCGCGAACGCCCGAATCATCTGAAGTGAGATCGGGCCGATCTTTTCCTTGACGTTATCCCACGTGATCTCGGGCAAGCCCGTCGCGAGGAATCGCGTAAAGAACGTGAGCCCGGGCCCCGCCGCATCCGCGAAGATGAGCGCAAGCGAGCGCCCCACGCCGAGGACGAGCTTGTACCCCACACCGGCGAGTACGAATGCCGCGAGCGCGAGCAAACCCATGACCATCGGCCAGAATCGGACGAGCCCCGTGAGGGAGAACGTGCCGTAGTAGCCCATGCCGAGAGCGAGCGCGAGGAGCGAAACCGCCGTGATGACAGGGCTCCAGATGAGCGCCCACATGTGCGGTATCGGCGAACGATCGTGCGGCGCCTCAGCCCGAATTGCCGCCTCGTATTCGTTGATCCGTGCTTCGTGCGCCGGATCATTGCGCTGGGCGTTGTACGCCATCACGGCCACGGCGTGTTCGGCGACGCGCGTGCGATAGCCGGCCTCCAACGTTGCATGTTCGGCGAGCCGTGTCGCATGCGCCGTGAGAGCGGCATTGTGTGCCGTCATCTGCACGTTATACGCATCGACCAGCGGCTGCGGGGCACCTGCGGGAGGAGCCGTCGGCGCCACGGGTGCGATCGGAGCGATGGGCGGATTCGCGGGCGGCGCCACGGGCACCTCCAGAATCACAATTGGCAGCGACGAAGGCGTCGCCTTGCCCTCCGCGAAGTGGAACGGGAGCGGTTTGACACCCCAATCCCTAAGCACCGCGAACGCCCCTCGAATAAAGGTAAAGCCCACCGGAATGAGCAGCGCGAGGAGCGCGATCGGCATCGCGACCGGCCCGCAGTACCCACTCGCGAGAAAGAACACGCCGATCGCCGCGAGGAGCAGTACGAGCTCCGCGACCAACATGCGCGCACGAGCTCCGCAGAAGAACGCGACGAGGTCGTGCGTCATCCACCCTTCGAGCTTCGCCGCCTGCACGCTCGTCCAGTTTCGGACGCGACGCAGGCCGCGCGTGAGCTGCTCACGGTGTTCTGCAGCCACCAACAGCCCGATAATGGGGGCCAGCCAGTCTACCAATTTGTCGAGGCTCATTTTCGTCTCTTTCTTTTGTTGTGTTGTTTGATCCCGAGGGCAGACACATGGGTCTGCCCCTATTTCTTCAACTTGTCGACGAATTTCCCCGGCTCGTTCCTCATGTCGAAGAGCGTCCTCGGGGAGCGCGTCGGCGGTGGCGGCGATGCGACCGGATCAGGGGGGAAGATCTTGTTGAACATCTCCTTGATCTTGGCCGCGAGCTTATCGCCCTCACCAATCACCTTCTCAACCCCCGTCTTGGGAGGCTGGAGGAATTCGTGTGCGATGCGCTTGGCATGTTCTTCAGAACGGTTCCAAATCATGTAGAGCCCGCGCAGAGCTGCAGGCGTGATGAACGCCTTCAGGTACTTGTCATCAGACAGCTTCTTCAGCATGTCCGCAACACCTTTTGCGATCAGGTCATCACCGATGAGCGTGATCGCGGCAGGAAGCGGCATCTCTTCGCCGATCGGCGAGAAGAGGTGTTTATTCTCTTCAAGCGCTTTTACCCGCGCGTCGCCAGACGTCAGGTACGCATTGAGCTTCACCTGCGCGTCGCCATCCGTGTTTGCTCCTGCAACGGCACTTGATGCGCCTTCGAAGAACCCACGCACGAACCCACGCCGCGACTCGTTCGTACCAAGAACGCCCTCGAGGAAGATGCCCGCAGCCTGAATGCCGTTGGCTACCCCTCCCTTCGCGCCAAGCTTGGTCGACGCGAACACCCGCATGGCTTGCGGAGACGCGAGGAACCATGCTCCGACGAGACGACTGAACGTCTCGATGATGCGCGCGAACATGATCTCCCCGAAGGAGTCTTCACGTCCGCCGCCACCTCGGCCTCCGCCACGGTCTCCTCGGTCACGATCACCGCCACGGTCTCGGCCTCTGCCTCTGCCTCGACCACGGCCGCCACCGTCTCGGCCATCGCCATCATCGTCTCGGCCACCGCCATCCATAGTCATGATGTCCTCTTTTTCCGTCTCGATTGTCGAGCTACGTCTGTTTGGCAACATGCCTCGCAGAATGCCGTAGGGTACAGGAAAAAGAGGCGTTTGTCAAGGTGGAATGAACAGAAAATAAGCCACTTTCCTCCGTCATTCCTGTAAACCCTCCGTCATTCCCGCGAAGGCGGGAACCCAGCCCACAGATCAGGGCTGGGACGGGCCCGCTTTGGGCTAGGTTCCCGCCTTCGCGGGAATGACAGGGCGTGGTTGACAAAAGCCTGTTTTTGCGCTACTATGTTGCACTCTGTCAAAGGGATGTTCCCCGAAACAGAACGCATCTTGACCCAAACGACAAGAAAAGGACTGGCGGTCTGAAAAACCGCTAGAACAAAGCAAAATGAACACCAAACTGCTATGGGCACTCGCGTTCTCGACCTTCATGGTCGTGGCGAGCGTCGCGATGAGTGGGTGCGGTGGTTTGATGGGGGGAGCCCTCTATCAAAACAGTTCGCAGGCGGTGCCGACGATCGCGGGAAACGGGCGCATCTCCACGACGAACGTCGGGGGGATCGTCCAAACCTCCTCAAGCGAGATGCCGGACGGACGCGCGATCGTGCGCGGCTGCCTCGACATCCAGCGTGATTGGGCGAGGTTTTTGCGCGAAGAGCAGGGTATCACCCCGTCGCAAGACACGTGGCTCGGTTGGCTTCAAGGCCAGAACCTCGTGATGGCCGCGCAGCAATGCATGGGCCAGCTGAACGGCATGGGAAATGGTATGGGCAATCGTGGCGGATTCGGTAGCGGCATGAACGGAGTCGGCGGAATGGGCGGGGGCTTCGGATCCGGTAACGGATTCGGGGGCTTCGGCCAGAACGGCTACGTTCAAGCGCCGCCGAGTGCGGGGCAGCATATCAACGCGAACACCGCGTACGATCCTGCCACGCACATGATGATCCTCGCCGCGAATCCAAGCACACGCGTGCCGCTCGTGGGCATGGGTATGACGGGCGGTGTGCCTTCGAGCGCGCCCGTAGTTTCTGCTGCGGAAGGCGCCGCGCCTCAAGCGGGAACGGGTGCCGTAGCAGGAACACCTGCAACTCGGACAGAGCTGCAGGCCGTCGTCCGACGGGTCGTCCGCGATGGCGAGTCCATCAACGGACTCGACGCGCGTGTGGGACGGCTGGAACGCCGCCGGCGCTGAAGCACCTCACCCCCCTTTCAAACACAAAAACCCCATCCTCCACCCCTCTCCTTACGAAGGAGAGGGGGCAGGGGGTGAGGTGAACGGAGATCTCCATGTCGATCAAAATGTTTCTCGCCTTCGTGCTCGTGGTTTCCTCGGCGTACGCGATGGTCGCGTGCACCGGAATCAACTCTCAACCCGAGACGACTACGCCCGCGAGAGCGAGCGTGTCGTCCGGCGGATCGAACGGGGCGAACGCCTCTGCAAGCAACAGAGGCAACGCAGACTGCGGCAGCTCGACGGACCCCGTCGTGCTCGCGCGCTGCCTCGAGCAAGCTCGGCAAGCAGCCGAACGTGCGGCAACGGAACGCGTAGACATCGTTCGGGTCCTCACGGGGCTGAACGCTCTCTGCGATCCGCCCACCGAGGCAACACGTGTCGCCTGTGCGGAAGCGGAGCGTCGCGTGCAAGCGAACCCTGCCATCGCGGCAGCGGTCACAGCGCGAACGGCTGCGCTGCAACCACGCCCGTCCGCTTCCGTCAGACAGACGGCGGCCATCCCCCTTCCGAACGTAACCCCTCCTGGGATGATCGGCAGAGGAGCCGCTATTACTCTTCCGAACGTGACCCCTACGGGGACACTCGGCGGAGGAGCGGCCATCCCGCTTCCGAACGTGGCGATCGGCGCGCCGATTCCAAACCCGCCGATGGGAATGGCACGGCCCATGCTCGCCCCACCGCGCGGTCCGCTCGACGGCGTCGCGTGGACGGACCGTTCGGACTACGAACGTGCCGGCGCGAGCGAGCGGCATGTCGAGATCAGCTACCACCTGTGCGGCAACACGCCGGACTGTGGAAGCGATCCCGATCCCGCGATCGAGATCTTCGTGGACAGCCGTCGTGTGTGTACCACGACAGACGGCATGACGTTCACGCAGGGCATCCTGCAAGGGCGTCCGAACCAGTCGACGTGCGTGTTCGTTCCCGACGGCGGACGCCAGCAAGTACTGCTGCGCGTTCCCGTCTCCGGGGCAGGCATGCACCGCGTGACGATCGTCCCGTACCTGCTCTCCTCGAGCACGGGCGTCCTCGAGCGTGTCGGCCCTCCACGGAGCCATACGACTCACACCAGCGGCACACCGCTCTTCTTGAGCGGGATCCTTCCAGACACCATGCCGCGGTTCTGAAACCTGAAACCCCCACCGTCTCGCGCAATCTGCGCTTGCGACGAATGGGGGTTTCAATTGTTTGAGACGATTTTTTATTACCCAGCTGTAGCCGTCGCAAGACTCGAAAGAATAAAGTTCGAAAGAGCGAATGAAACAACAATGATAATCAATCCGATGATTGAATTTTTGATAATGCCTTGGGCTTTCTCAACACCTTTTTCACCATCCGATGTCATCCACAAGAAACCTGCATACAAAAGATACACCAAAAGCAAGATACCAAGCACGCTCAAAGCTACGTTGATGAATTTTCCAATAATGACATTGATGTCTGTTCCCCCTCCGAGACCGGTACTCGTTCGGATGCGTTCATTTCGAGTATTTCCTTCTGTAAGCGGGTTTGCGACCGCCCCCGCCACAAGTGGCGCGAGCAGCGCGGTCGCTGTTGACGCTGCCGTCATCATGTATGAACGAAATTTTATCATAACAAATTTGAAAGAATTAACATTTTTTTGACTATCGAGTTTGCGGTGTCGGTGTCGGTGTCGGTGTCGTCGCATCCCCCGTTAGGCTTGCGAGATTCTCGAGAATGAAGCTCGAGATCGCGAATGCACACGCAATGATGATAAGCCCTATCACCGCGTTTTCAATCATGGTTTTCGCTTTCTTAACCCCCTCCGTTTCTCCTCCAGAGGTCATGTATAAAAACCCAGCGTAGAGGAGATAACCCAAAAGCAGAATCCCGAGAAACCCAACCGCGACACGAATCACGTTTCCGATAATCGTCATCACACACTCCGTTCCTCCTGTCGCGCCCGTTCCTGCACACGCTCCCTGAAGCCCGGCCGTGTTCGCCGCCGACGTTACTCCCGCACGAATCGCGTCCACTTGCGCAAACGCGACAAACGGAACGCTCGAAAGAGAGAGAACAAGGGCACTCAGCGCGCCGAGCTTTTTAGGAGTCATAGGTCATTAGAGCAAAGCTTTCATGTTTGGATGAGATGCGACGGGCTGGAGGGCAGAAAACCGCAAACGTACTATATGGTACGTTGAGGACGTTTCTGACCGAAGACCTAGCAGATCGCCAAACATGGAAGCTTTTTATAACGCTGCTTCGCGGCCAGAAGTAGCCGTAAGCAAGCTACTTAATACGAACCGTGTAATTGCCCACGCGGACAAAATGATCGCGAGACCAATAATACCCGATGTGATGAGGTCTTTTGCCTTCGTTGTTTTGTCTTCTTCTCCGCCGCTAATCATGTACTTGAATCCACCTGTAATCACGATAATGACCGAGATGATTCCAAGAAAGCTAAGCGCTACGTTAATGATACGGGCAGCCGTTTGACGCACGTCGCCGCCGCCAAGTTTGATGCCGCTATTTTCGATCGCTGTTACGCCAAGATCGTCTGCGGAAAGAGTTCCGGACGAGCGCGCCTGCGCGAACGCGAGGGACGGAGCGAACATGCTCACCGCCATACCAACCGTAGCAACACGAGCAAGAAGAACTTTCGTTGCTGTAGTCATGAGAGTTCACCCCCTTTCCATGGAAAAGATATATTCATAGAGCACGATGCGCACCTTTGCATCGAATGCATGCACGAGTATAGCACATCCGCCGCGCGCGCCATAACGTGTCAAGGGCGCACGGGAGAACGTACGTGTTTGGATACTTCTGTCATTCCTGCGAAGGCAGGAATCCATCCTAGAGCGAGTCCGTTCCCATTCCGACACAAGGATAGATTCCTGCCTTCGCAGGAATGACAGAGACAGAGCCCTGGCAGATTGCCAAACGCGTACGTCCTACACACATAAAACATCATCAAGGGCGCACGGGTGCGGGCGCGGGAGTTGTGTTGAGCGGCGTTTCCGCTCCTGGGACAAACTGACTCGAGATATTGATAAATACCGTCACGATCGTGTAGGAAAGTGCGAGAAGGATGACCCCGATCGTCGCATTTTTCAAAATAGCTAATGCCGCTTTTACATCCGCCGGCTCACCACCTGCCGTCATGTAACGACCGCCGCCGTAAACCATCATGAAGAAAAACAGCGCTCCCGCAATACCCATCAACACCTTGATCACGTTTCCGAGAAAACGCGGCACGGAAAGTCCGGCGAAGCTTTCTTCGAGACGCTCAAAAGATTGCGTATCGGTGATACCGCCGACACTTGCATCTGGAGGGCGGACTGGGACGCATTGCGGTTGCTGTGCATCTGACGTTGCTGCCGCGCCCATACCGCCACACCGCCCCTGACATGTCGTGTTACATTCTCGAATACAAGGAGCCTGATCTGTTGCGGCAGTACAACTCCCCCCATCGCGCATAGCCGTCTCACTTCCACAGGTAAAACGACAACGGAATTGATCTCCAGGTTGCGCGGCTTGAGGAGCGGGTCCTTGAGTAGGTGTCGGGCGCGTTGCAGCGATTTCTGCTTCCGTGAGTAAGCAGTAGTTATTATTCGCACGAAGCAAAAATCGTCCTTGAGTGATAAACGCACACCACGGAGAATTTCTTTGCAGTTCTGGAGTTGAATTACGATATAAACCGCTGCAAAAAACGGTTGGATCGCTTGCAGAAGTCGGAGCATAGCCGGCCGCAAAACATGAGGTTGGCGGCTCTGGACATTGGCTCGCGGCCGTACACGCCGCCGATCCTTGTGTCCATGTGACTGTTCGTTGTGGCCCCGCTGCGCTCTGACAAAAATTCCCACACGTGCCCGCCTCTGCGAAAAGAGGCGTGCCAAGCAACCCAAGAAAGACAAGCGCAAGAAAGAGATATTTCATAATTATCGAGCAGGCGTTGTAGGCCGAGCTGGTGAGCGCGACGCTTCTGTCGCTACTTGGCTAAAGACGCTCAAGAAGACCGTAACAATGCCATACGCGAAAAAGAGTATGAGCACACCTGCCGCGGCATTCTTGATAATGAGTTGCGCTTTTTTCACTCCCTCTTCATCTGTAGACGTCATCCACACGATACTCCCCCACACGAACCAGAAGAGCGCGAGAGAGCCGATCACCGCGAGAATTGCTTGAACGATACGTCCGAAGAGATCGGTAATGCTCGTCGTACCGAGAGGATTTAAGAGTTCGACCGCGGGTACGGAATTTGCTCCTCCACCAGAGGTTGCGGGAACCGATCCTCCTGCACCGCCCGCAGCTGGCGCCGGTGTGAGAGATACGCATGTGGGTGCTGGTGCTGTTGCACATACAAGTCCCGTTCCCTGCGCTGCAGGGAGGCCGTTTGTCGTCGGACCGGGTGCGCCAGATACAGGGCATCGTGCCCCACAAGCGGTAACACAGGTTCCCGCGTCTTGCGCACCAGTACAGGGCGCGTTTGCGATCGGCGCGACAATCTCTCCGTTCTGCCGCCTGCAGCGAAAGGAGCAGGCGAAAGCACCAGCGGAAGAACCACCTCCCGTTGGAGGAACGGGCGGCGTACTACCCCCAGTTGGGGGGACTACAGGAGCTGCGCACGTTACTCCTGCGAGCGGTGTTGCACATGTCGCTCCACACGCAGTGTTACACATCGCTTGTGTACACGTTCTTGCCATGGTTGCTGTGGTACAAGTGGTAGCAGAGCTTACTGTTCTTGCAGTCGTACCTGTCCCACATCGAAACGTACATACGCTCGTAGCAGCAGGAGGAGGTGGGGGTGTGGTCGTTCGAGGCGGAGGTGTGGTTGATCTAGGTGGCGGAGGGGGAGGAGTCTCTGTACGACAGACCGCTGGCGGCGTCGGAGCACACGTCGCATTCGTACCTTGAATTAATCTACACATAGCAAGACAGCTAGCCGGTGAACACTGTGCTACCGTAGTACAAGTATTGCTAGACGCAACTCTACTTGTGACACCATTCTGCAAGCATTGAAAATCACACGTGCCCGCGAGAGCGTGAGCCGGCGTCAAAAACGTCGCTCCAAACGCAAGCAAGCTTATCCATCCAAGAAAAAACGTTTTTTTCATATTATCGTGGTGTTCCAGAGCCTGTTGCAGGCGGAGCAGCGACCGGTGCTCGCTGCATCGTTCCCGGTAAGCGTGTTGCTGTTGCATTCACCCCAAGCGAGCTCGATACAAAACGTACAGCCACGCCCGCGATCATGATGATAACGATCCCCATCACCGCTCCTTCCATCATTTTTTTTGCTTTATCAATAGAGTCTTTTTCCTGTGCGAATATCAGTAAGGATAAACCCGCATACAACGCGATGCCAAGAAAGAGAATTCCTGACACACCCATCAAGAAGTTTGCTCCACGAATCGCCGTATTCACAATGTCTGTGAGCGAACAGTTACCCGTTTCCGTACAAGCGGGCAAGGAGAAACGGAGGCCACCGCTCGGTGCGGAAGCGGCTGCACCCCCTCCGGCTGCAGGCGCGGGAGCTGGGGCAGGCGCCCCTCCAGCTGCGGCTGTTCCTCCCACGCATTGAATCGTTCGTTGAACGCAGGTAGCTGTGGGCGATTGTGCCGTACACACACGCTCACAATGCGACGTACATTCTCCTGCCACGCCACACGTTTGAGAAAAAACAGGTGTAAACGCAGCGTCATTCCCTCGCACGCATTGAAACCCACACGCTCCTGCACGTGGTGGTGGCGTAGGTGTCCCCCCGCCTGTAGGCGCGGACGTTCCCGTACATTGAAGCGATGCCTGATCACATCGAACGTTTGGTGATGCTGCCGTGATTAATCCTGAACATACGCGTCCGCATTCCGCCCCACAGACTGATGTGCGACTTGCCGCTTCACACGTCGCTGTTCCGGTTCTCGGCGTGCTTCTCACCCCTGGAGCATCCGACATAAAACATCCGAACGCGCATGTTCCTGCGAATGCCGTCGAGACCTTCACCCCTCCCAACAGACACAGCGCGATCCCTAACGAGAGAAAAAGTTTTCGCATAAAAAACGACGTAAGCATAGAATTGCGTTCATGATAGCACACAGCCGTCCATTCGACATATCAGAGGATTTTTGCTAGGCTCATGCTACGCTTTTTCTTATTTTTTACGTGAAGGGTTTTTCTTCTTTCTATGTTTCAACGTCCTGACCAGCGTGTCGCGATCTTTATCGACACCCAAAACATGTACCATTCTGCCAAGCATCTGTTTGGTGCGCGGGTGAATTTCCCTGCCGTTGTCGCGGCCGCCGTTGGGGATCGTCGAGTCATTCGAGCCATTGCGTACGTCGCAAAATCAAAAACAGGCGAAGAAGCCGCGTTCTTCGAAGCGCTCACGCAAAACGGCATCGAACTCAAAACAAAAGACGTTCAAGAGTTCGCGAGTGGGCAAAAGAAGGCCGATTGGGACGTCGGTATGGCTATTGACGCCGTGGCGTTTGCCGATAAAGTAGATGTGGTGATTCTGGCCACGGGAGATGGGGATTTTGTGCCTCTTCTTCACTATCTGCAAAGTCGCGGGGTTCTCTGTGAAATCGTCGCGTTTGACGCTTCTACGAACGCCACACTCAAGGAAACGGCCTCGAGCTTTCTCGATCTTGCGAGCGATCCTGACCTCTTTCTCATTCGTCCACGTCGTCGAGGGGGTCGTCCATCTGAGAACTCTCCGTCTGAAGGTCTCGAACTTCCTTCCGCGGAAGAGGCGGATCTTCTTGGCGGGCCCGTCACCCCTCCTGCAACGTTTTCCCATGATGCGGCGCCTACATCTTCTCAAAAACCGTCAAACAACGCTCATCAACGCCACCGTAATGGCTCACGTCGCAACATTCGCGTAACCTTCTAACCTATGATTTCCTCTCCTACCGAGTATTCCCTCCCCTTCGCCGGACGCACACTTACGATCAGTCTTGGACAACTCGCTCAACAAACGAACGGTTCGTGTCTTGTTCGCTACGGCGATACCGTGGTTTTGTGTACCGCAACGCTCGGCGAGGCGCGCGAAGATGCGGGGTTTTTCCCTCTCTCGGTAGAATTTGAAGAGCGCATGTACGCGGCAGGCCGTATCAAAGGATCACGTTTTATCAAGCGAGAAGGTCGTCCAACAGATGAGGCGATTCTTTCAGGACGGCTTGTGGATCGCGCGGTACGACCCCTCTTTCCAAACACACTTCGGAACGAAGTCGCGATTGTAACAACTATTTTTTCTCACGATCAAGAGAATGACGCCGATATCCCGGCGCTTATTGGCGCGTCGTGTGCGCTTGCGATCAGCGATATTCCGTGGGATGGCCCTATCGCGGCGATTCGTGTGGGATACGTGAATAGCGAACTTGTCGTGATGCCGTCGTATCAACAAACGGACACGGGCGATTTGGATTTGGTGATGGCAGGCACCTCTGAACGCACGATTATGGTGGAAGCGGGCGCAAAACAAATAAACGAAGAAACAATGCTGAAAGCGATGCAGCTTGGTTTGAGCGAGCTCGCTCCCGTGATCGAGCTCATCAAGAAGATTGCGAGCACGCATGGAAAAGCGAAGCGTGTGATACCTGTGACGATTTCCGCCGAAGCAGAGAAAACGCTCGCGGTCCTTGAAACATTTTTACAACAAGAAGGTGCTTCGTTGTTTGCGACGCCTCTCAAAACAAAAGCAGATCGAAAAGCGGCCGTAAAAGCGTTCGAAGCGCGCATGTTCGTTCATATGGAAGCGCAGGGCATGGGAAAAGAGCACAAGAAAGCGCTGCAATCGCGTATCGAGGCGTTTGTGGATGAGGCAACGACACGGCTGATTCTCGATGAAGGTCGTCGAGCCGATGGGCGCGGCCTGTACGAGATTCGCCCGCTTGGCGGACAGGTTGGGCTCATGCCACGCACGCATGGATCAGGCCTTTTTCAGCGCGGTTCAACGCAAGTGCTCACGCTCGTTACGCTTGGCTCTCCTGGAATGGAACAAACGCTCGATACGATGGAATATCAAACAACGAAGCGCTACTTCCATCACTATAATTTTCCGGGCTATTCTGTTGGAGAAACGAAGGGGAATCGCGGACCGGGCCGTCGCGAGATTGGTCATGGAGCCCTTGCGGAGCGCGCGCTTCTGCCCGTCATTCCTGCGCGTGAAGGCTTTCCGTACACGATGCGTGTGGTGTCTGAAGTGCTCGAATCGAACGGTTCAAGCTCGATGGGAGCGACGTGTGGGTCAACGCTCGCCCTGATGGATGCGGGCGTACCGATTCTCGCGCCGATCGCGGGAATCGCGATGGGGCTTGCGAGCGATGAAAAGCAAGGTCGCTATCAAGTGATTACGGATCTTCAAGATTTGGAAGATGGCGCGGGCGGAATGGATTTTAAGATTGCGGGATCAGCGACAGGTATCACCGCGATTCAAATGGACACAAAAACACACGGCTTGCCGTGGAATATCGTCGAGGAAACGCTCGCACGTGCGAAAACCGCTCGTTTAGAGGTGCTCGATGTTCTGCTGAAAACACTTCCTGCAACCCGTACGGAAATGTCGAAATACGCGCCACGCATCGTCACGTTCATGATCAATCCTGAAAAGATTCGCGATGTGATCGGTCCAGGTGGCAAGGTTATCAACGAAATTATCGCGAAACATAAAGTAGAGATCGACATTGAGGATAGCGGACAGGTGAGCATCACGTCCGCGAATGCCGACTCGCTCAATGCCGCCGTGGATTGGGTCAAGCAGCTGACGCGCGAAGTGAAGGCAGGAGAAACGTTTGAAGGACGTGTGACGCGTATTCTTGATTTTGGGGCGTTCGTGGAGATTCTGCCGAAGGTCGAAGGCCTTGTACATATCAGCGAACTTGCGCCGTACCGCGTGAATACGGTGGATGATATCGTGAAGATTGGTCAGATGGTGCACGTGCTCGTCCATGAAATCGACACGATGGGACGACTCAATCTCTCGATGAAACGCGCAGAAGGAAACATCTTCCCCCCTGCACCAACAGGAGCGAGTTCTGCCCCTACGGGACGTCCGTTTAGTCCGCGTCCACCACGCGCCCCTGCGTCTGATCTGCGTTTTTAAGCAAGAGCTCTTGCGAGAGAGAACACGTACGAGCTATACTTGCTCATATGCTCCATGAAACACCTAGTCGCGAAGTACCACCGGAACAAAAACCTCCTCAAAAAGAAGAGGCGAGCGATCTTGTGAATATGCGCGCTTTACAAGATGTTCGTGCGACTCTTGGCTCTCTAGCTAAATCGTATAGCGAAACATCTGCCACAACAGAAGGTTTTGTGGCTAGCCCGTCAGAAGTTCTTCCCTCGCAGCAAGCGGACGAAGCACGTCGCGACGCGCTTGAAGCGACACGCCCCAAACCCGCTGACGATACGGGCGTGTTTTCAAGAAGCTTGATGGATGAGCTTCGTCAGATGTTGAAAAATCAACCGCCTGGAGAATCAAACTAACATAAACGCTCGTCCTGCCTATGGGGCGAGCTTTTGTTTTTGGCTCGTATTGCTCCTAATGGATCAACGTGGCACTCTACGCCTACCCATCCAGGACGTACGCGTTTGGCGATCTGCCAGGTCTCCGTCTCTGTCATTCCTGCGAAGGCAGGAATCCATCCTAGAGCGAACCGGTTCTCATTCCGACACAAGGATAGATTCCTGCCTTCGCAGGAATGACAGAATCATCCAAACGCGTACGTCCTATCATCTTGAGAACCTCCTCATGGAAGAACTTTTCGCCCCCATGGGCGACAATCACCTCATTCTCGATGGTCGAGAAGACGCTCGGCAGATTCCGTGGCGTTTTGTTCTTGTGAGCGTTCTGGTTATCAGTACCCTTGGTTTGAGTATTTTTGGCCTCCTCTGGCAACGCACCCAAACGTTTTCTGCGCCCATCAGCCCGATAACTCTTCGTCTCACGCGCGACGGTGAACGCGCGTTTAGCCAACAAAATCTTCCTGTCGCGATACCCGTCGCTTGGCGCATGCCGCTCACGAAGCCCTCCGTATTTCCCTTGATACTGGGCGGAGATAGCGTTCCTCAATGGGCGATTATTCCGTTTTGGCGTAGCACACCACGCGATTGGAGTATTCGCGAGCGCCACGGACTCTACAAACTCGTGGCCTTCTCTGATGCTTCACGTGTCACAAACCCTCGTTCTTTTGCGCGCTTTCAACCCATGCAAAAAGTCGACCAGCCTCTTGGCTATGGCGAGACTCTTTCGCCAGATCACACGTTTCGTTTTGTGTTTTCTTCGTATCTTGTCATCACGTCTCTTCCTTTTTCGTTGCTTCACCCTCTTCCAAACCCCTCGCGTGCGAACCACTACGTTCTGCAAAATTCTTCCTTTGATGATGCATTCTTGCGTTTTATGAGCGTTGATGGACAGGGTTTGAGCGGGTGGCGGAACGATCTTGCGAGCGTCGCTTGGGAGGAACACGCTTCCTCGACAGCGTGGGAACTCACGTTTCGTGAAGCGTCTTCGACCCTTCTCCACACCTTAACGAACGCTTCTTCGACGAAGACGTCTCTTTTCACACTCGAAGACGGAACGCTTCAACCTGTCACATCTTCTCTTGCGGGAGAGACTTCCTCTACGCTTCCTCACTTCGAAACGGAACCGCTTACCTCGTTCTCTTCCTCCACATGCGTCGATCCTTCGTTTCAACCGATGGCGAAATTTCGCGAGCTTCTTCCTCGCTTTGAAACGCTTCTCGGATCGCGAAATGGTTTTTTTTCCCTGTGCCTCTCTTCGCGCTGATCTGTGGATAAGTAGGTATGCGCCCATGTTTGCAAGCGTTTATATCTCTTGATTGATCCAACCCTCAAAAATATGGTATGATAGAGAGGTGGTTGATGGAACCCTCCCAGCCACACGTTCCTTTTAAACGCCGGCCACTATCTCCCTTCGTGCGTTCGCTCGTGTTATCGAACGATCGCGATTATCTTTTCTTCCGGCGTCAGACAGTCGTACCTTCTTGCACCTTCTACCACCTTGTTCCACGTTCGTTGTTCTTTCGTCAGGTTCGTCGCTCTTTTGTGAAGGAGTTCGTGAAGTAGGAAGTCATGAGATAAAACATCACAAGCCACCCGTTCTTTGTTGGGTCGATGTGTTCCGTCCCCTGTCTGTTGCGAGCAACCATTTGGTCGCAAGAGACGGGGAACGGAGTCATCCACACCCTGCCCCCTAGTCCTTCCAAGGATTGATCCCGACTCGTTCGGAATGGGGTAGGCCTCAACTCTATCGTGATCGTCACACGTGCTTGTGGTGATGAGCGGTATCCTTCACTATATTGGGCGACCTTTACGGCGCACCATCGAAGGCTCTACCTTCGATCGGGTCATAGGCTCACTTCTTCTGAGATATTGGTTCTCTCAAACGCCATCCGTTTCGCTTTCGCGATCTGGATAGGGCTACCACCATCTCTCCTGCGGCGCCGTTTCCGGCTCGCGTCCACTCCATCTGGCGCGATCCCTAACGGCGCCCTACTTTTTTTCTCAAAACATCCGTGTTAGACTTCTTGCGTATGAATGCTGCTTCTCTCAAACATTTCAAACACCTTCTTCAAGAAGAAGAAGCTCGTCTTTCACGAGATCTTCACGACCTTGCTGATGAAGACCCACTCAATCCAGGCGTATTTATCACAAAACATCAAGAGACGGGTGCCGATACAGATGACGATAACGCCGTTGAATGTTCCACCTTAAGCGACGACATCCCCATTTTAGAGCGCCTTCAAGAGGAGATTCGTGATGCGCGAAAAGCTCTCGAATTAGTAGAGAAAGGGGCGTACGGACTCTGTAAGTATTGTGGCAATACCATTGATCCAAAACGTCTCGAAGCGCGTCCCACTTCATCCGCGTGTGTCGCATGCAAAAAAACCTTGACGCAGGAATTATAAAAGGCGTCTCTGTTCTGGTGTTTGCGATAAGTCTGGTTTTTTTTGCGGATATTTTTTCTAAAAATACGTTTTTCGATCAAGGAATAGGCGTCTCTCCACCGCGTTTTTCTTTTTTTGGAGGAATGGTGCAACAGTTTTCCCATGCGAATACCGGCGCGACATCAAATATTCCCGTTCCGCTTCCTGTACTCC
This sequence comes from uncultured Gammaproteobacteria bacterium, assembly GCA_964428975.1. Taxonomy (GTDB): domain Bacteria; phylum Patescibacteriota; class Patescibacteriia; order 2-12-FULL-60-25; family 2-12-FULL-60-25; genus JAGOUA01. The sequence continues at coordinate 211,458 of CAYSAI010000001.1, forward strand.
TGATTCTTGGTTTAGGTTTTAGTCTTTGGATTCTCTCGCTTCTTCTCTCTCAACCGCGCTGGTGGACGTGTCGTACATCTCTCCTCTTTACCGGCATTCTTCTTGGTGGGGCGTTTGGCAATGCGTATGACCGTCTCATGCTTGGGTATGTGCGCGATTGGCTCTTGCTCGCACACAGAAGCGTCATCAATGTCGCGGATATCTGTATCATTATCGGTTGCATAGGGCTTTTTGCGACACTTTCTTCCTCTAGACAGCGGGAGAAAAATCTGTAACGGAGTGAGTCATGACCATTCCTCATCCTGTTTATACAGCGGCGCTCGTTGGCATTGAAGCGGTTCCCGTGTCCGTAGAAACGGACGTAAGTCCTGGACTCTTTCTTTTTACCCTTGTTGGACTTGCGGACACCGCTATTCAAGAGGCACGGGAACGCATTCGGAGCGCGATTCGTTCCACGGGTGCGGATTTTCCAAAAACACACATCACCATCAATCTTGCTCCGGCGAATCAACGAAAGACCGGCTCGTCGTTTGATTTGCCGATCGCCGTCTCGCTTCTTCAATATCAAGGATATCTCTCCGATGATCTTTTACGTGAGAGTCTCTTTTTTGGTGAGCTTGGTCTCGATGGAAGCGTGCGTCCCGTACGAGGAGCGCTCGCCGTCTCGCTCCTTGCGAAGAAACAACGTTTGAAGCGTCTATTCGTGGCGCGTGAACAGGCGCAAGAAGCGGCGTGTGTGGAGGGAGTGGCTATTATTCCCCTCGATTCCCTCCAACATCTCCTTATGATGAGTAAGAGCGGTCAATATGAGACGATTCCAACCGAGCAACGCACCCAAACACACACGCTTGCTCCTACGCTCGATACCATTCGTGGACACGCTCATGCAAAACGCGCGCTCGAGATTGCGGCTGCGGGTGGGCATAATATCCTCCTTCATGGTCCGCCTGGTTCTGGAAAAACGCTTCTCGCTCGCGCACTTCAAGATCTTCTCCCGCCTCTTACTGCCGAACAAGCGCTTGATGTCACACGTATTCATGCGGTGGCAGGCACGCTTCACACTCCTGGACTGATGAGTATTCCGCCGTTTCGTAATCCGCACCATACAGCGAGTTTAATCGCGCTTGTGGGCGGTGGGTCGCCCATTCGTCCGGGAGAAATTTCGCTTGCACATGAAGGCGTGCTCTTTTTAGATGAGTTTCCCGAGTATCCACGGCTCGCGCTTGAATCGCTTCGACAACCCCTGGAAGATCGAGTCATTCATATCAGTCGTGCGCTCAGTTCTGTGGCTCTTCCTGCGCGTTTTCAACTGATCGCCACGATGAACCCGTGTCCGTGCGGATTTCATGGCTCGTCAGGGGGCGGCTGTACCTGTCAGCCCGCTTCTATCGAACGCTATCGTAAACGCTTGAGCGGCCCTCTTCTCGATCGTATTGACCTCTTTCTTCATGTAGATCGTCTGCCCGCACATGAGCTACAACAAGCACCCTCCACGCTCTCCACGCTTCACGAACGTCGCACGCGGATTGAACGTGCGCGAACGCGGATGTTGGCTCGTGCGCATCCACATCCACGTCTTACGAGCGATGTCGCGCTTCACGATATTGAAAAAACGCTTGATCCCTCAAACGAATGCTCTGCGCTCCTTGAACAAGCGATTCAACGGTTTCATCTTTCTGGACGGAGTTACACGCGTTTCCTGCGCGTGGCGCGCACCATTGCTGACTTAAACAACGAAGAAAACGTCTCCATTTCCTGTCTTACCGAGGCGCTCACGTATCGTAAAAAAGGCTAACATATGCTAAAAAAGAGGCTTTTTGCTTGACGTTCCTTCCCGTGGCGCGTAACCTATTCCTCACGTTTCTGTCGCGTTCGCGCGCTCGTTAATCTTGTCGAACAGGGCCTGTGGATCTCTTCTCGCTTTCACTTTCCACGCTCTCCATCGACTTCTAGGGGGTCTCTATCCTTCACTCCTTTCTCTCTCTTTTCCTCATCCGTATCGCGCTTCAGCTGTTGAACGCCCTACGGTTTCTCCTTCTTGCGACAGGACGTCTTTTTTCCTACGGAGGAATACAACTCGCTCCCCTTACGGGCTATGCACGCGATCTCTTTATTTTGCCCCTGTATCGCCTCATTTTCTTTACAGATCTTCGTCTGCGGCAAACGATCGCCAGTACGCGTGGTGTCTTTTTTCTCCTGTTTACGAGCAAGTATTCTCTTCATATGCTCGTTGGGTCGCTCGTACTCGTGTTTGGCGCATTGCAACTCGATTCAGTGTCAGCCTCATCAGCGGAAACAGGAAAACAGTCGATTTTGTACACCCTTATGACAAACGGAGAGGCATCCATCACAAAAGAGCGTCAAATAGAGAACGTAGCGCTTGGACATGGCTATCTTGAAGAGAGTATTCAAGCCGTTCCGGATGTAGATTTTGATTATGAGCCAGAAACAGCGATCGATTTTGCGACGGATCACGGTCTTGAAGGAACGCTTGCCCTTCAAGATGTTCCTGCAAGTATGGAAATACGCACGCCCGTGCCCCCTATCACCGTTGCCGAGGCGCCAAGCTCTTCCGTCGCGGTCGTTGCCGAGCCTTCATCGAGTATCAAAATATATACGGTGAAATCTGGCGACACGATCGCACAAATCGCCTATCGTCATCGTGTAAGCATTGGCACTCTTATTTGGGCGAATAACCTCACGCAAAGTAGCGTGATTCGTCCTGGAAATACTCTCACGATTCTTCCTGTATCGGGCGTTCTTCATACCGTGAAACGTGGCGATACCCTCTCTGGCCTTGCGACTCGCTACGGCGTTGATCTTGCCACGATTCGTGATACGAATGCTCTTGCGCGCAACGCGTCCCTCTCCACAGGCGCGGGACTGATCATTCCTGGAGGCGAACCTGTCATTTCTCGTGTAGCGAGCGCCGTCACACCAAAAAAATCGAAAGTTCCGTCGCAAGCCGTCACACCAAAGCTGGGCATTCCTCCTGCGCCTGATCCATCGCTCACCGTGCGCGTCGCAAAAACACCAAAAGTCGTCGGACGTGTCAAGGTTAAGTCTAATGTACCGATCTCTCGTATTCGAAATAAAGCGTTCGATGTGTATCAAGAGCTTTCTTCCTCACCAGAAGATGAGCGCGATGTACCGGAAAACAAAGAAGAAACGACCGTGACAAAAAAGACCAAGCTTTTATGGCCAACACGATTGTATGTGGTAAACCAATATTATGGTTGGAATCACACCGGCCTTGATATTGATGGAGATTATACCGATCCTATTTATGCCTCGGCTGATGGTACGGTGTCTCAATCTGGCTGGAATAGCGGTGGCTACGGTCTTCAAATCGTCCTCGATCATGAGAACGGTTTCCGCACGCGCTACGCACATGCGTCAAAACTCTTCGTGAAAGCGGGCGACGAGGTAAAGCGCGGGCAGGTGATTGGCTACGTCGGCACGACAGGCCGCTCAACAGGCACGCACTTGCATTATGAAGTGTACCTGAATGGAAAACGGAAGAATCCGTTGAGTTATACGCGGTAGGAAAATCCTCCCACTTAACGGGAGGATTTTTTATGATTCATCTTCGTTTCCTAACGTCTTCGTCTCACCCTCTTTATGGTCGTCGTGGTAGCGGCAGGGGGAGGTGTAAAGGTAAAGCCTTTAATGATCAGCTCTTGTTCTTGGCCATTCGAGGGAGGAAGACCCTCTATTAACCAATGGTTAATATGCACGACTTCGGATCCAGGAACAAAGTTGCTTGGCCCTGTATACGTCCATTTTTTCAGGATCGTGCCACCTGCGCTCGAAGTAAATCCGATCTGCGTGGGTGCCCACTGAATGCTGTGTGTAGATGGAGAGGTGCTCGTAGCAGTGGAGAAAAGCGTCGTATTTCCCGTTATGGCCCCAGGTTGTACGCTATAGTGCCCCATCCACTCTCCAGGGCTTTGCCAATTCGTAAACTCTATATCGATCTCACGCCCATCATCTTGGTATAAAAATGGCGCAGCAACAACGTTCTGGTCAATCGTACTGATAGAGCTATCGATATCAAATTTGTACGTACCGTATCCCAAAGAGTTCGGAAGATAGACCTCAGAGGAGTACCAAACCCCATTTACAGAGGTGATTTTAAGATGCAATCGTCCTTGAGCATCAACGAACACAGCATTTCGAGAATCATTCCAGTGGTTAGGACCGGGGCCATTCAATCCACTTTTCACGATCCAAGTTCTGCCAGCAAACGCAATCGTCGTCTGAGCATGTACGGGAACCACATCCCACGAAAAAATCTGTGCCAAGATGAGCGCGAAAACTCCCATCCGTTTAAGCCAAGAAGAGCAGGAAGTGATGGTCGGTATCATACGCGAGACATTTTACCACAAACCTTTTGCCAATGGGAGATTATTCCAGAAATATTGGCTCAGTCATGTAAAATAGGCGATTTGTCCTCTTTCGCTCAACCAAACGGAAAAGCCGCCTCTACGAGAGAGAGACAGCTTTGTCCTTATGGGGCCTTTTCTTTTTAAAGACGCTCTGTGTAAGGTGAGGCCGGAGGTCATTATGATGTACGCTGTACAGAGCTCTCGAGATATCGACGGTGTTGCCGGCACACTCCGTCCCTTGTGTGTAGACGAAGTGCACACCGCAGCCCAATTCTTCACGGCAAACATCGATACGGGCTACATCTCACACGGCGAACTACTCAGCGGTCGAGCAACAGCGGCGGAGACATGGTCAAACGATCTGAACCACGTGATGGAACAAGAACTTCGCGGGGCAACCGAGAACCAAAAAATGAACAGCTCCTTCGTATTCGAGCATCGTGGCGAGATCACGGGACTCGTCATCTGGAGCCGACCGCTCGACTCGCCCCAGATCGTCATCCTGGATGACCTCGTAATCCATCCGGATTATCGCCGTTACGGCCTCGGTGCGTGGATCCTGAACGAGCTCGAGACCTGGTGGAAAGCGCAGGATGGCATCACGCACATTCTTCTAGAGAGCGGTGTACACAACCACCGTGCTCACACCTTCTTTGAACGAGAGGGGTTCGCCGTCATGTCCCACACCTTCGTCAAACAAATTCGCGAGAAATAGCCCATCGCGTAGACATCTGCTCCTCGGATCGTAACACACAACGGTCCTGGGAGCGTCTTCTTATACAGACTCACACAAACTTTTTGATCGTTTTTAAAGCGGAGTACTCTACACGCCCTCCGGCAGACACTGCGTTAGCACGATACGCTCTAACAAAGAGCGACTTTTTTGACGCTTGAGATGAGCTTCTATACTTTTCGCACGCGGCGTTTCATGCACGAAACACGTTTTCCAAGGAGCTCCCGTGCGGGTAGAGAACGTTTGACCTCGATCATGCTCCAAAAGCCGCCGACTAAAATCATTCGTAGATCCAATGTAATAACGATTTGTTTTCTCAGAAAAGAGGATATAGACGCAGGGCATAGCACTATCTCCGTTCCATAGTCCATCACAAAAAACAACCCCCGGATTAGGGATTGTTTTTATGGTGGACCCTAACGGGATCGAACCGTTGACCTCTTCCATGCCATGGAAGCGCTCTACCAGCTGAGCTAAGGGCCCGCGTATAAGTTGTTCCATCAAGCCGTTGACCTTCCCGGCATGGCCGGGACGCTCTACCAGCTGAGCTAAGGGCCCGCGTATAAGTTGTTCCATCAAGCCGTTGACCTTCCCGGCATGGCCGGGACGCTCTACCAGCTGAGCTAAGGGCCCGAAATGTGGCGTAAGTGTGCCGAAGAAGGCGCATTCGCGTCAAGCCACACCTTTCCTCCATCTTCGTACCTGTTCATGCACCCGCCGTACACGATGCGCGAGCGACGCGGGGTTCGATACGTGCGCCGCATGCGCATGAAGATGTGTTAGAAGCTTATCTGCTCGAATAGTCGCGTGTTTTACGCGAGATGCATACACACGCTTCACCTCATCAAACACATCCTCGGCAAGCGCAACAGGATGGTAGAGGCGCGTTTTTTTCTTCTGTCCTAACGTCGTGGCAGGTTGAGGTTTGTGCGAAGGAGCGACAGAAATACCGCGTGCGTGCAGTTCTGCTGCGAGCATCTTTTCTCGCGAAGAGGAAGCGTGCTTTTCCCATGCGCGCCACTCGCGAAGAAGCGTTTCCGTATCCTGATCTCCCAGCTCCCACCGCTCAAGCAGCTCTTTCATGCGCGTAAGGGCTTCTTCAAAAAAATGCCTCTCTCGTTCAAGCACCTCATCACTCGCGTGCAAAAGCGCTCGTTCAAGCTTTTCCAGCTTTTGTTCATAGTGTCTTGTTTTACGAAGAAACCCCTCGTAGAGACGATGCTGTTCATCAAACAACGCTTTTCTTCGTGAAGAAAGTGTTGGGTGGACAAACCACGCACGGATTCGAGAAAAGAGCATATCAGCGTAAACGATCTACCTTTGATTGTAGAGCTTTTGCGCGCGCACGAAAAGGAGCGGTCGCTTGTTCGCTTGATGGAAGAGATTTCCATGCTACGAGCGCCTCGGCAAAACGTTCTTCCGCTTCATACCAATCCGTGAGCAAACGTCTCGACGCGCTATACAACTCATCTTGCGAGCCAATATCTTGTAAAAGAGTGATCGCCTCGAAGCGCCGTCGCGCAAGCGCAAGAAGCGTTGCGTATTCTATGCGACGATCCGTTCGCGCAGGATTCATTCGCCACACCGCCTCCATAAATGGAAGCGCCGTCGCGATATCTCCCGCTTTCGCCGCTTCTACCGCAAATCGATAGGCAATGAGTGGGTCGTCTGGCTTCTCTGCAAGCGCTCGACGATACCATTCTGCCGCGAGACGTCGCTGTTCAAGACGGTACCCTTCGAGCGTTTTCGCTTCAGTAAGCGCGCTACTCGAAGGCACACGCTCCGCTCGTGCGGCGTACACATCCGCAATACCGAGAGCAAATCCAGGATGGTGCGGCGTACGCCTTAACCCTTCTTGATAGGCCGCAATCGCAAACGCATCCGCGCCTTCACTCGACGAGGCGAGAAGGGCGTATATTTGCCCACGCGTAAGCCATGTTGCCGGTACCTGCGGCCAGTGCGTCGTAAGAAGCACCGTTTCTTCGAGAAGGTTTGCCACGTACGTACGTATGCTTTCCGGAGAACGATCGCTTGTGAGCGCCTCTTGGAGAGCGCGCGCATCCGCTTGCAGGCGCTGTACCTGATCATCCGCGCTCCATGGAATGCGCCTCGCCGCCGTCGCAACATCTCCTTCGTGAGCCGCGCGTACGCCCATGATACGACTTCCTACCCAATAGGATGCCCCGATCAATAGCACCGCACTGCAGGCTATCCCGAGCGCTTCCATGGTCCGTTCGCTCTCACGCGCTTCGTGTGTTCCTGCGCTTGCTGCAGCTAACAAGCCCCAAAAAAGCATTTGCCCCACAAACGTCGCTGGAAGCGCAAGAAGCAGCAGCGCGAACAGAAGGGCGACGAGCCGCCACGCCTCACCAGCCCGAACGCGCTTCCACGCCTGCCAGCTCACCACAGCCAAAAAGACGAGCATGAGCGCAAGAAAGAGGATGCCGCGCTCCATGATGAACGTGAGGCCGCTCGCAGGAAGCTGGTCGAACGTCAGACGGAAAAACGGCTCTTTATTGAGAGCGCGATCGCGCACACGCTCGATCTCTCTTCCAAAATGTGCAGGACCTATGCCTGTCCACGGACGTTCAAAAAAAACGTCTTTCATAAGACGTTCTGCATGCGAGCGCGGCAACACCCCTTCCTGCAAGCTCTGTCCTGACGAGATCATCTGCGCCACAAACAACCCTCCCGTAAGAACGAGCGCCGTTATGGCGAGCAGAAAACGCGGACGCGATTCACGAAGCGAACGATGCCTTGCTGCCACAAACACAGAAAGTGCGAGAAAGAGAAGCAGCGTCCAGAGAAGGCGACTCCCCACGAGAACCGTGGTGGTAAATCCGCTCACGTAGCCGATACACGCAAGAATACCGAGCAGAAGCACACCTTTTATCACGTGTGAGAGCGTCTGCATGAAAGCCTCCCGCTGTAGAACAAAACATCTTCCTACAAGGAGAAAGAGCGTGATACCCATGAGCGTTGTGAGAGCGGAGAATGCGATCGACCCCGTTCCGCCAAAGAGCGCGCGCCATGGATCAGGTGTAAGCACTGTTGAAATGATTGTTGCCACAAGCAGACCGCACAGAAGCGCGTAGATGCCGCGTACGTAGGCGCGCGCGCTCGGTCTCGCCCAACACGCCCACGCCTGAATACCACTCACAAGAACAAGAATGCTTAAGACGAGCCCTTGCTGTATGGATTCCGTCAGAAACCATGCGGATGGAAGGAGAACGAGAGCGGTGCATCCGCTGAAAAAGAGCCAACGTGTGATCGTGTGAAAAAGCTCTTCTTTTTTCACCATGCGCGCTCCTGCGACAGGAGCAAACGAGGAAAATACCATGCGTTCAGCGTATCGTACCTACGGCTGCGGCTCAATGGCTGGCTCTGACGGCTCTGCGACAGGAGTTGGTTCACTTGGTGCGGAAACGACCGGCTCTTCAGGCGTTGGCTCTGGAATGAGTACGGGTTCTGGCGCGAGCACAGGTTCTGGAACGATCACCGGTTCTTCCGTTGGTAGAGCTGTGGGCTCTGTATCTGTTGATACAGTATCAGGAAGAACCGTTTCGGTGCTTGATGGTGTTTCTTCTACAACAGGTTCTTGCACGGGTTCCTGTGTTGGTAGTTGCGCCGGTGCAACGGGTGTCTTTTGCGTGTCTTCGTGTTCGCCATCTGGATAGACGATCATGCCCGTGATCGGATCGATCGTGAGCACGCGTCCGATCGAAAGAGCGATCGAATTCTCATCTGGAACATCTTCTGCACTCCACGCAAAACGTACATTACGCCCCACCGCTTCGCCCAGCACAAGATCGAAACCCTCAATAGACACACGTTCCATCCACCATCCGTGCTCGGTTTGTGTGTACGGCGTCACCTGAATATGTGGATAGCGTGTGAGAGTTTTTGTCGCGACGTGCACACGTATCTGCCCCATCTTGATTTCCGCAAAGCCACGAGCTTTTGCAAGCGTAACCTTTCCTTCAGATGGTGTTTTCGTTGTCTCTTCAAATCCACCCCACCATCCTGGATTCACAAAAACTTCTATCTTCCCCACATCTCCTCCGGAATAATTTTCGAGAGCTGTGCCGATGATTTGACCTGCTCTTGTCGCTTTCACCGCTACTCCTGGAATGGTTGATGCGGTCAGCGCGTCTCCCGCCATGATTGCTCCGTGCATCGCCGATACTTTTGTTGGTACACGTCCTGCGAGCGCGATGGGAAAGTTCCCCTCTTCTGGACGCCCCGCGATAAATCCCGGCTTCGTCGACACAATACCCGCAAGCGCATCTCTCTCGCTAGAAGAACGCTGCACATACACACGATCGCCTCGTTTTACCGCGACCACATCCCCCGGCTCAAGTGCATCAGGCGATGCGTAGCGCTCGGCATAATCGTATCCATCCATCGACTGCCACCCGTTTGCATTCGTGGAGATATAGGTACCTCCTGCTTGGCTATCATCCGCAAAAATATACGAGTGCGTTTGTGCGTGTCCTCGAGCAGATGGATACAACCTCCCCGCAAGTGCGAGGTCTCCTGAAAGCGCGAGCGATCCATCTTGCGCAAGAGAAAAAAGCGTAGAAGACGCCTGCGTAATCATGAAGGATGAGCTTGCCATGCTCGTAGCGTTCGTAAACAGGCGGAATTCTGGTCCGGCAACCGCCTGCGTGCCGTTCCATACACTTCCCGCAAAACGAAGTGCTCGAGAATTTTGTGTCGGTATATTCGCCGTTGCGTCCGTTTCCGGCACAAACACAAGTGGTTCCTTCACCGCGAGCACTCCTTCGCGAATTTCGAAAAGCCCCGTGGCGTCATATCCAGGCTGAAGATACACCTCAATAACACCGTCCGCGTTCGCCGGTTGAAGGGCTCGTCCAAGAATTTTTCCTGGGCGAGTAGCTTTCATCGCGATACCCGGTTGATCAGAAGATGTGAGCGGATCCCCTGGAATAATCGTTCCATTCGAGATGCTCACCTTCACAGGAACGCGTCCGACAAGCGCGACCGACGCGGTGCCGCCCGTTCCGAGAAGAAATCCTGGGCGTGTCGAAACTACGCCCGCAAGTGCCGTATCATACGGTGTTCCTGTACTTTTCTTCATCTGAAGAGGGTTATTCGCATCAAGCACGAGCACATCTCCTGATTCGACCGCATCCGTGATGGTGTAACGCTCTGCTAAGTCGAACGCGTTTGCCCCGATCGCATCATCTGCAAGCAAGCTATATACGGTGCTCGTGCTCGCAAAATCGATACAGGTGGTTGCTGTGCTCAAATCATCGAGACATACGCCAAAACGTGATTGCGTTGAGTTATAGCCAAATAAAGAAACGTAGGACTGCGTTCCTGAAGCGGCAATATCATCGCCTACAAGAAGACGATTCGTCGCCACTCCCCAACCAAAGCCCGCGGCGTTTGTTGGAGCTCTGTTGATAAACGTCGCAATACTTGAAGTAGTACTGCTCCCAAAAACCGCTATCGGCCCCTGTGAAATAAGCCCTCCTGCCCCAACAGATACACTGCCGTTCACCATCAAATTTTGTGCAATGGATGCATCTCCATCTACGTCTAGACGATAGAGTGAAGCTTGTCCGCTCGTAATCGTATCAATATACGCTCCTGGAAGGTTGTACGCTCCCACATACGCGCCCGCGACGTCTTTTCCTATAAAAAGCGTATTTCCTTTTCCCGCGAAAGATTGGACAAAGCCCCCAACCATCAACGTTCCTACAAACGTTGGGTTTGTTGAGGATGTTGTGTCGTATATGTGTATAACGCCTGGCGATCCTCCTCCAACAAATAATCTTCCTCCAATTTCAAACAAATGGTCTGGGTCATCAGGAGAAGAAACAGCTCCTATAATCACGGGTGTTGTGCGGTTATAGATGTTTACCACATTCAATTCATCTGCGCTTTTGACCGCCACATACGCAACCCCGCCCTTCATCACTACATCCTCTACACCTACAGCAAACGCTGTAGAGCTTATTTCTGCAGGACGAAAAATATCTTCAATATCATATCCGTAGAGACGGCTATCCGCCCCTCCGCTTGCGAGTACGTACAGATCTCCGTTGTGGATTCGTAGCTGCTTCAGTGTATAGCCCGGATACTCGATCGTGTGTTCGAGAGTCGTTCCGCTTGGATCAGAAATATCATACACAAACACCTTTCCATCAACCGCTCCCCCTACATACGCTACGCGTCCATGAACCAACACCACTCCCGAAGCTAAATTCGTCGCTCCTGAAACAGCTATCGTGGACAGAAGTACTGGATTTGTCGCGTTTGTCGCGTTATAACTAGAGAAATATTCGTCCAAAAGCGCATCTTGATACGCTATATAGACAATATTCCCACGAACATCGAAACTCGCGACAGAAGCTGTGAGATCTACGAATACCGTCCCAAGATAGTGCTGAGCTGACGGATCGCTGATATCGAATATGCGAACGCTTGTCTGATCTTGCACATACAAACGCGTTCCCACTATTTTTGTGTGATACGCGGCGCTTATTTTTTCTTCGTACGTGCCGACATGCGTGATATTCATTCCCGCTGTAAGACGATTCGTAAAAAGCGCATTTACAGTTGATGTTGTCGCCGTGCTAGCTCCTGTTGCAGAGGCAGTGCTCGTCACATATCCCTGCCTATTCAGAGTAAAGACGGTTGTGCCACTGCTATTGATTCCTCGCAAAAGAAAATCGTTTTCATCGCTCATGCCTGCTGATTTCACATCGAGCGCAGAACGCGTTCCTGTCGCGGCGGACGTCTCTGTTTGATGGATGGTGAAGAGTGTTTGTCCTCCATAGGCGGTGGAAGAAGCAGACATACCTTGAAGCTTGAAGGCATCTGCCGCATACAGCGCTTGTGGCGCAGCCGTAAGGCGGCGGCGAGGGGTCATTTCACCGTCCGCTCCAATCGTGATTCCAAGATAGAGCGTGTCTTGATTCCAATCCACCCCTTCAAGGGTATTTTGTCCACCCGCTACATCGCCAAGTGCTACAGAAAAAAGGCTACTCGTGACACTCACGGAAATACCCGTTGGCGAACCAACCGTTCCGGCTGCCGTCCATATCGGCGTTCCTCCAGAAGCGGCTGTATAGAGAGAGAACTTCATCGTGTACACGCTGTTCGCCACAGGAGCATTTGCGCTATCAGAAAGCCTTCCTTGATAAGAGAACTGTTGCGTAACAGCAGCATCGGCTGAACCAACGTGAAACATCGCTACACCCATAATCAGGCAAGCGAACACAAGCGACCGAAGAAGAACAAAAAGACCGGAGCGCATCACAGGACAAGTATAGCAAACTTTTCTATTTCGCGACTAGCGCAAGCGGCTCACGCACAACTCCCATAGCCTCTTTTCGTAGATCAAGCTCTTTCGAGATGAATTTCTCATAACCTTGATGATCCGCCGTCACGTAGTATATGTTCTTTCCTGCGAAAAAAGCGTACTTTCCATCGTCTGCGGTAAGCTGTGTTTCGAGAAGCTTGTTATATTTCTTATCAAAAATACGGACAATAACCTTTCCAAGAGGCTTTCGTGTTTTGTTATCGTAGACAATTCCCCAATTTTTTGGTTTTGCCGGAATCGCGAGCCGTCGAAAGAGAAAGAAGAGCCCTACCTGCAAGATCGCAAATCCGATCATGAACTTTGTTGGCTGAATCAGTACGGAAATACCTGCAAGCCCAAGCCCTCCAATACCGACCACTCGTTGAAATTGGCGTAAATATTTCTTACGAATGATCGTTTTTGGTGTTTCGATCTGTTCTTGTGGATCCACAGGAATGTTTGGCGTGATCGTGGTGCTTTCTTTCACGGTTACTGGCTCACCATGATAGAGATCTACAAGATCGATATCTATGCGCTCGCTTGCAAGAGTCACGGAAGGAAACGTGAACGCGGGTTTGACCACTTGAAGCTTATACGTTCCCGTTCCCACGAGAAACGCGAACCGTCCCTGCGCGTCCGATACACGCGTTTGCTTGATCACGCCCGTCGCAGCATCAAGAAGACGTATGATCGCAAGATCGATGGGCTGTTTCGTGATAGCATTGTATACCATCCCCCATTTTTCCCGCTTACGACGACGAATCAGCATCATCGGCTGTGTGAATAAAAACCGTAAATACGAAAGGATATTGAATGAAGAAGCGGCGGCGGCCGTAGCGCTTACGCTCGCAAGTACTGCCACGGGAGCGACAACTTCTGCGACAATCTGCGTTTCTGGCGTACGCAACGTCTCAATCACCTGTGCGGCTGCTTCCGCCGTTGCCACTGCCACGTTTGCAACATTTTTTGTCACGCTTACCGATGGATCAATCACTTTGAGCGGGTTTTGTATTCCGCGTTCAAGCACCCGTTCTCCTGTCCACGCTCCGCTTGTAAGCGTCTTTTCCTCTCGCACGGTTTTATACCCCTCTTTTTTGAAGGAAAATTGGTACGTGCCCGCTGGAAGATAGCTTCGTACAAGACCCTGCGCATCACTTGTCAGCTGCGTTGCCACCGTCCACGCCCCACCTTGGCGCACGCGCACTTCTATCGAAACGCCGGCCAGTGGTTTTGTCTCTTTTTCTTGTGCTTCTTTCACACGATAAGCGGGAACACCCGCGACCTGTATCTGCTCCTCGAAGGTTTTTCCTTCGCGTGTTTGCACTTTTAACAATGCGCTTGAGCTTCCACCCGTCTCGCGCGGCACGAAGGAGAGTTGATAGCCTTCCGTACGCTCATTCAAAATATATCGCGTACCATCCATCTCGAGAAGCACAAGCGCTCCTGCGGGAAGCTCTTTCCAGAGAACGGTTACGGTGTCACCCGTATACACACGCAGGTGTTCCGGTCGTATCAGAGAAGCGCCGGATGGGTATCGCCACACGAGTTGTCCAAAATACACGCGCGGCTTTTCCGCTGATGGCGATGGAGCGTTTGTCGTTGATGTGGGTGTTTGTGATGGCGGAAGAAGCGCTGTTGGAATCAATGGAACAAACGATGGCACGGTTGTAGAAGCGGACGAAGGTGAGGCAGGCGTCACCTGTGATGAAGTGGGCGATGTTGCCGCGCCCCCTCCTGAAAGAGATCCTCCCAAGCGAGATCCTCCGATACCTGTTTGAGAACCTCCGCTATTTGCCACACTTCCTCGTTGAGGAGGAGCGCCCGTTGTTGATGGAGATGGTCTCACGGTGGGCGCGGAAACAGGTGTTGGACTTGTTGGAGAAGAGGGGTTTACATCCTCCGTTCCTGAGTCGGCATCCGTTTGTTTCTCATCCGAAGAGGGTGTCTGCTCATTTTCTGAAGGCGGAACGTCTGATTTCGTTTCATCCGCCACAGGGGCGGGTGCATCTGGGTTTTCGTATGTTGGCTTCTTGTCCTCATCAAGAGAGCCGGAAGGTTCCGCGCCAGACCCTCCTCCTCCACCTCCGCCTCCACCACCCGATGAAGAATCTGCTATCGAAAACCCAACGGAGAATCCGCCCACGGCGCTTTGTACGATAGCGCTAAACGGTGCCGCTATTCCCCCAAAAGCTCCCTCAATCACCCACTGATATTGTCCTGCAAGGCTTGGATTCGTCGCCTGATTCACCCCTCCAGAATTCGTTCCAATACGAATAATCACCACATCATTCACCGGAATTTCTGCGATACCTGTATCTGTTGGAGGGGTGAGGGTGAGCGTTTGTCCGGAGAAAGACGCTCCCCACTGATCAACCCCCGCAGAAGGCTTCACCGTTTCCTGTGTTTCAAGACCACTCATTCCGTGAAATAACGCCACATCAAAATTCGTCAGAGCGGCAACAGAAAACCCGCTTGGAAACGTGAGTTGTATCGTATCGGATCCCGCATCTACCCCAGCCGTGGCCACAAATTGCACTTCGACATCCGTAGAAAGACTCACAACGTTGCGACTTGTTCGTATTCGTACGCTTGTGAGTGTTTCGGCATGAACAGAAAAAACTCCGCTCACAAACAGAAGAACGGCACAAAGAACACGAAAGACGATCCATCTCACGCCTCTATCTTATACCATTTGTCGACGACGCACACGCCGCTTCCACAAAAAGACACTTGCTATCATACCTCCTATCGCGAGATACCCCATCACTATCCACCAATCAATCACATTCCGTACGAGTATCTGTTGTGGATGTACGTCTCCCGCAAGAAAAATCTCGATCGTCGCTCGATGCCACGGAAGAAAAAAGCCTTCTTTCCAAACAAAGTATTCTATTCGCGTCTCGTTCGGTAAAAGACGAACTTCTCGCTCACCATCGAACGACGTTTTTAGACGTACTGTACCGTGTATGATTCCCGTATTTTTCACCTGCACACCCACCTCACGAAAACGATCAAGCCAAGAGTTTCGCTCTCCCCACACGGCATGCATCTGAAATTCTGGCTTGGCAAGAACTCCCTCCCCCGTTACCGTCACGAACCACAGCGTGGCAATACGGCGAGACACGTCCATCGCTCCGTGAATAGCAGGCTTTTCTGCAACAAACACCCCTCCATAGGCCCCTCCTCGCGAAGCTTCTTTCGGTGGATGAATGCGTATGCGAATAGCGCGCTCTTCACCTGGAAGCAATCGAAATTCCGCCACGGAAGCTCGCACCCATTCTGGAAACCCCTGTGTTTCAGAGGGATCGAGGAAACGCGGCACCCCACCCGTTCCAGCAACAAATGTTTGCGCACGTAAAAAAAGATCGAGTGGCCGTTTTTCTGTATTTTTTACAAAAAGAATTCGTTCTGTACTTGATCCAGCCTCTACACTTAACTCTTGAATAGCCGGTCTCACTTCAAATGCTTTCACTGGCTGTGCAAAACACAAAAAGCACGCACCGCTTACAAACATCCATCTAGTAATGCGGTGTAAGGGTAAAAAAGAGAGATTGCGCATAGGTACCAGAAGGCGTCGAAGAGGAGATAGCAAGCTTGTACATGAAACCGATCCGATCTGCTGGATTCGCCGTGGACGTACTAGAGGATTGAATAGCAAGCGCGTCTGTTGATACTCCTTTATCCGAGGGCATCTGCGCAGTTGTGCCCATGGACTGTACGCCATATTCTTCCGATCCTGCACTGACGACACTATCCGGAACCGGGTTGATGGAATTCGCCCCAGAGGTTGGTGGCCCATCCGCCTGTATATATAAGGTATACCCGTCCGTATCCGCAACGACGGATGCCATGCCCGTTGCCGAGACACCCGCCGCCACCGTGATCTCTCCAAACGCGATCGTATTCATATTCAAGCGTGTCGCATACGCCGTTTCCGCTGTCGGATTCGCACTCATGGATCCCGTATCTCCATCAAACCGGTCTACTGTTATCACTGATCCAACCACGGACACTACCTTTCCTACGGCGAGCAGTTGCGACAAGCCTGGATTTTGCTTTAAACCAACATACCCCCCTGGAGTGAACTTGGTTGCACTACTTGGATCGGTCACGGTAAATGTTTTATTTGAAAAAGACACCGCAGAATAGGCATACGACCCTTCTGATGGATCTCCGAGAGCGATTTCAAAACCAAGCGGGCGCTCGTCTCCTGCCCGATACCCCGGTTCAACTCTATAATTTGTACTCGTTCCCGTGCCGAGTCCCTGCCCACCGATTGTATCTGCTAAACGATAGTTCGTGCTCGCCCCTCCCTCATCTCCTCCAGAACTGACCGTATCCCAAGGAATGATGTAGTTTGTGCTCGACATCTGCTGTGCACGCACACCAGAAGGAAGAAGCAACAGCACAAAGAGCCATCCAAGCCCTGCTCGTAGGCGTGTTTTTGTGATTGATCGTAAAACGTACATGCTTTCAGTATAAAGGATATCCACTAAGGAAGAAAGTTTACCCACTGTTCATACGTCAAATTCTTGGCGTCGTAAAACGACAATCTTTTTTTCTTTTAAATCCGTATTTTATTCTTTATCTTAGCCAAAAAAGATTGTGTCGTACAATAAAATAGGGAAATGTTTCACGTGAAACATTCTGCAGAGAACATTGGGGTTTTCCATCACGAAAATCGAAATCGCCAATATCCACCGAAGAAAAAAGTTGCACGACGTGAAAAAAGACGTTTTTCCTAAAGATACTGCCCATTTTTTTACCACGTTCTGTTTATTCTCGCGAGGCACTGCCTGAAGCATTTCATGACCGTTTTCTTTTTACGGAAGGACACGAAGAGCTCTAAAAAATAGCCCTATGTTTCACGTGAAACATAGGGCTATTTAGTTTTATTTTTGAAAAAGAAAATAGAGTTGTAAAAAACTTATACACAGACTCCATCGGTTACCTGTGGATAGTTTTCTTGTTTCTTCTTTTTTTCTCCACAAAAAAAATAGCCCTATGTTTCACGTGAAACATTAGCCTATGTAGTTTTATTTTTGAAAAAGAAAAAGATATAGAAGAAATTTTAGAGATATCTTATTCAAAATAGCCCTATGTTTCACGTGAAACATAGGGCTATTTTCCCCTCCATGTGTTCTTTTATGTTTTTCTATCCTGTGGATAAGTAGAAAAGGCTGCGCCGCATACCATCGCAAGCGATCACGACGTGAGGTCGCATGACGACCGCATCGCTTTCGTGAGGTAAACAAAAACTCGCTTGAGTAAGCGAATTTTTACGTGGTGGACCGAAGGGGAGTCGAACCCCTGACCTCTGCAATGCGAATGCAGCGCTCTACCAACTGAGCTATCGGCCCAAAATAGCCCTATGTTTCACGTGAAACATTAGCCTAATTTTGTTTTTTTCGCTATGCTTAGCCTAGATTTTGATGCGTCGCACATTATATGCGTCGTAAAACCATGGAGAACTGTCTGGTGTCTCCAAGTGGAATTGCACCACTATCTAGGGCTTAGGAGTCCCTTGTTCTTCTTTTGAACTATGGAGACGTAGGGGGAGTGTAGAAAAAAAAGAGTGCTGCGTCAATAAACACTCTTGACCATCATCGCATCTTTCTCTACACTTCGTCTATTCTTTATGCCAAATTCCCACGCCGCTATCAAAGACCTGCGAAAAAATCATCGTCGCGCTGCTCGTAATGCTCGTCTTAAGACCCATATCAAGGCTCTTGATCGTGCGTGGAAGCCTCTTTTACAGGAAACGAAGGTGGGCGAGGCTGCCACTTCCGCTGTAAAAATTCTTCAGAAAATCGCGAGCAAAGGCGCAAAACAAGCGGTTATTCATCGCAACAAAGCCGCGCGTTTGATTTCTCGAGCTCATCGAGCGCTTCGCACCGCTGTTACGCAATAGACCAAGAAATCCTCTTTTTAGAGGATTTCTTCATTGAGAGGGAACACCATTTCTTCCGCTTGTAGCAACCCTCTTCGTTGAAGAATCACCGTTTCAAGAACGCGACGCATACGTGCGTAGATCTTTTTTTGTTGTTCAAGCGACTGCTTTTTCCATTTATTCTTCACGAAAAATGGCACACTTCCGTCTTCGACTCCTTCAAATATTCTCACACCTTGTCGCGCCTGCTGAAGAAGAAGCCCTGAGAGATCTTCTTCCCATGTGAGGCTCTCGCGTAGACTCTCTCGTTCTTGAAAAAATGCATCGGATTTGGCAAAAGCAGACGTCTCTTCTTTTTTAAGCACCGGAAGGGTGTGTGTCGCACGATATTGCGGAAGCGCATGTACAAAAGTCCACGTATCTCCCTCGGATTCCTCCGCGAAACGCGCCAGTGCCTCATCCCACGCAAGACCTTCTTTTTCCACCAAGGTACGTGCCCACGCTTGAAATGCTGCCCCGGAAAGCAGGGGGTGGGGATAGATGTGTACCTGTTTCCAGTTTTTTACACGTTTTTCCGCTTCTATAACAAGGTCTTCTTCCACAGAAACAACAATGACTTCATCACCTGTACGCGCAAGAATGGCTTCCGCGCGTTCCCAGTCCGCTTTCTTCCAAGAAGACACGAGGCCCGTCGCGCGAATGAAACATTTCTTTGTAAATAACCCTCCTCCTGCTTGTCGTGCGATCGTTTCGAGCGCGCCTGCCGTCTCAATACATTCCACGGACCAGCCCGACGGATCATGTTTCGCGCGAAAAGCCCTTTCAAGTTCATGTGCCTTTTGAAGTGCGCGATAGGAATCCGGCCCACTACACAATAAAAGCATAGTTAAAGCGCGTGAAGCTGCCCCCAAGTAGGCCCCGCTTTTGCCTCCACTTCTAAAATAACGCCTATATCCGCCACATCTCGCATCATCGGCACGATGTGTTGCGCCAGCACCTGCACCTCATCTTCCGCAACCTCAAACACAAGTTCGTCATGCACTTGAAGGAGAAGTTTCGCGGTTTTTGACCAACGAGGAAGCTCTTTCCTTAGCGAAATCATCGCAAGCTTGAGAATATCCGCCTCCGTGCCCTGAATAGGCATGTTGATCGCCATACGCTCTGCTTGCGCGCGCACAGCCGGCATTCGAGCGTGAATTTCCGGGATCGGACGTCTCCTTCCAAACCACGTTTCAACATAGCCGTTCGTTCTTGCCTGCGTTTTTACCTCTTCAAGATAGTCGTGCAGTCGAGAATAGACCGAAAAATAGCGATCAATAAAATCTTTTGCCTCTTGAAAGCTGACACCTGCGCCCGCAGAGAGTCCAAATGCTCCTTGACCAAAGAGCACGCCGAAATTCACCGCTTTTGCGGCACGACGCTGATCGGTTGTCACTTCTTCAAAGGGAATCCGCCACATGGCCGCGGCTGTCGCCTTATGCACATCTTTTCCCTCCTTAAAGACCTGTAAAAGCGCTTGATCTTTCGCAAGAGCCGCAGCAATACGCAGCTCGATTTGCGAATAATCGCAAGAAAGCAAGAGCTTGCCCGGAGGAGCGATGAACACCTCGCGCATCTGACGACCAAATTCCGTACGAATCGGAATGTTTTGGAGGTTTGGATCTGTGGAAGAAAGTCTTCCCGTACTCGCGAGCGCCTGATGAAAGGTGGTATGTACCCGACTTTGATGGTCTGCGAGACTCGGCAGGGGAAGTACATACGTAGAAAGAAGCTTCGCTGCTTCGCGATGTTGTTCGATAAACTCGATCATTGGGTGCTGCCCTCGAAGCTTGTCGAGTTCGCTCGAAGCGGTAGAATACCCTTTTTTTCCCTTCTTAATACCTGCCACGGGAAGATGTAGCTCTTGAAAAAGAATGTTCGCGAGCTGCAGGGGTGAAGCGGGGTTGAACGTGTGCCCAACAAGCTGTTCCATTTGCTCCTGTAAAGAACGTAGGCTTGCAGAAAATGTATGTTTTAGCTTTGCGAGCGCATCTTGATCAATCAGAATACCCGCGCGTTCCATCGAAACAAGTACGGAAATAAGAGGGATTTCCATCGTTTTTAAGAGATGCAGCAGGCCTCGCTCCTCTAAACGCACCTCCAAAAGAGGGGCAAGGCGCGCGAGCGCAATCACACGTTCTTCCACACGAAGCGGCGTTTTCGTAGGAAGATACGCGGCGAGAATCGTTTCGAACGAAGGCTCTGGGACATTCGCCTCGAGAAGATACGCAGCGAGAAGAACGTCTTGTTTGCAGGTTGTAAGCGCAATTCCCGCATCTGCAAGCACGTGAAATGCGCGTTTTGCGTCGTACCACACGCTCTCCGCTTCTCGTTCATGAAGGAGCGTTTCGAGCTCTTGTTGCTGCTTCCACACAGCTCCAGCGAGTAATGCAACATCGCCATTTTCTGTGCCAATCCAGAGCTCTGGCGACATCATCGCCCCTCCAGAAACGATCTCAAACCCAAGAACACCCGTATGTGCGCCGAACCAGCTTCTCGCCTCTTCCATTGAAGAAAGGTTCGTAAAAACAACGTTTGTGCGTTTCTCTGTTTCTTCCATTCCTTGTAGGGGAATGGGTGCATTTTTCTCTCCTTTTTTCTCGATCTTCATCAGCGATCGAAAGCCATATGTTCGTAAAAACTGCTGAAACATCTCATTTTGAGGATCGATCGCCGTTTTTTGTACCTGCCATGAGAGCGGTACGTCCGTTCGAAGGGTGATGAGCGAGCGTAAGCCCTCGAGCTCACCCTCTCCTTCAAGAAGCGCCTTGCGCTGACGAGGCGTCATCGTCGAATCCGTTTGACGCGCCGCGACGTACACCTGATCCACCGAACCGTACCGCGCAAGAAGTTCTTTCGCCCCCTTCTCGCCAATTCCCTTAATTCCCGGAATATTATCCGATACATCTCCGCGAAGCATTTTATAGTCAATCATCTGTTGCGGAGTCAGGTCGAAGAGTTGTTGCATGTTTTCTGTCGTAATTTCGGCTGTATCGAGCATTCCTTTCCGAAAAAGACGCACAACAATTCCTGGTTCAATCAACTGAAGAAGGTCGCGATCGCCGGTAAAAATAGACACGTCCCATCCTTCGACGCACGCCTGTTTAGCGAGCGTGCCAATCACATCATCCGCCTCAAATCCCTCGGATGAAAGCGAGGGAATGCCGAGCATTCGCAGCCCTTCCTGCACAAGAGGAATCTGTTCGTAGAGCGCTTCGTCTTTGCGTTCACGCTGCGCTTTATACGCCCCAAACGCTTCGTGACGAAAGGTTGGCCCGTCTAAATCCCAACACGCGACGCACGCATCGGGCGTTTCTTGCTCGAACGTTCGAAGCGTCATGAGAAGCACCCCGTAGAGCGCATTCACGATCTTTCCCGAAGGAGCGGTGAGCGGCGGAAAAGCGTGCCACGCGCGATGAAGAAGAGCGTTTGCATCGAGTAAGAAGAGTCGCGGTTTCATAAAACGAGCCTAACACAAAAACACCCCGTGGACAGGATGGGGTGTTTTTTCTGGAGGCGTGAGTGGGAATCGAACCCACGGATAAAGGTTTTGCAGACCTCTGCCTTACCACTTGGCTATCACGCCCATTCTTTTAGGACTTCCGCGTTTGGCGATCTTTGACAGTCTCCGCGCTCGCATCCTAACAGAACAAAAACCCCTGATCAAATCAGGGGTTTTTCTTATTTCGCGAAAGCGAGTGCTTGCTTTGCTTGAAGCGCAGCGGCTCGTTTTGCCTCCGCACGTTTTGTATACAGCGATTTTCCGTCTCCAAATGAAAGCACTTCAATCTTGACGTTTCGGCGAATACCGAATGTTTTTGCCTGGGTTTTTGTATACATCCACACATCCATACGAGCGGAATATCTCGCGTTCATACGATCATGTACGGTGAATACTTTCTCTCCAAAAAGCGCTGGAATACGTACTTTCGTTCCAAAAGGAAGGATATTCGTTGCCACCATGCCATCGTACGTCGTTGTGCCATCAGCCGCGATAAAGGGGTCTGCATCACATTCGTCTACCGATGAGGTGTAAGCCGTCATCGCCATGGTATACGTACGCACGGGTTTAGGTACGGGCGTTTGCACAGGTGTCGGATTGTCAGATGTAGACACAGGGAGCGTTTCTTCCGTAGAAGCCTGCGCTAAAGCCGTTGGCATGGACGCAAGCCCAAGAACCAGCGACAATAGAGTAGCGATTATTCGACGAATCCAGAGGGTGGTGATCATAGATGGGAAAAACTGACATCTTTCTTGTGGAAGTTCCATCAAGAAAGAGCGTCAGCTTGGAACCAACATCTTAGCAGAAATCCTCCTGTTTGTCAATCCGATACTCCTATTTCTTGGCTAAAATAAGCGATTTTACACCACCTTATGCCCTCTCATTTTCCGACGCATCGACGTTTTCTCACGTACATTCTCACACATAAAAAACGTCTTGCTTTGTGGATGATTGGTGGCATGTGTGCGCTGTTTTTTAGCGGAAGTGTCGCGCTTCTGCTTTTCGCTGCTTGGGTAAGTAAAGATCTTCCACGCCCAAACGAGCTTTCTGCGCGAAACAGCCCTCAATCGACGAAAATTTATGATCGAACGGGGGAAGTTCTTCTCTATGAGGTACATGGCGGTGAGCGGCGAACGCTTGTTCCTATCGATAAAATTCCTCTTGTGATGCAACACGCGACCGTCGCCATCGAAGATCGTCGTTTTTACGAACATCATGGGGTGGATTGGCTTGGTCTTGTACGCGCCGTCGTACGAAACGGTCTCCGCGGACAGGGTCCGAAGGGGACTTCCACGCTTACGCAACAACTTGTACGTAATACCATTATCGTGAATGAGCGCAGCTACCTTCGTAAGCTCAAAGAGATGATTCTCTCTCTTCAAATCGAACGTACGTACACAAAAGAACAGGTTCTTCAGATGTATTTGAACGAAGTGCCCTACGGTTCAACCCTCTACGGCATTGAAGCGGCGACGCTCGCCTATTTCAACAAGTCTTCGCAAGAGCTCACGCTTGATGAGGCGACGCTCCTTGCGTCTATCCCGCAAGCGCCAGACCGTCTCTCGCCCTATGGCACCGGCCTTCGTGGAGATAACCGCCCTCAACTCGTCGCGCGACAACATCTCGTGATAGACAAAATGCGGGAGCAGAATTTTATTACCGAGGAACAAGCGCGTGACGCGAAAGCTACGGACACGCTCAAAAAACTTCAGCCGCAGCGACTTGGTTCTATTAAAGCACCTCATTTTGTGATGTATGTGCGCGGCCTCCTCTCGGAACGCTTTGCGGAAGAGGGTGGTCTTCGGTATGTGGAGCAGAGTGGTCTTAAGGTGATCACCTCTCTTGATTGGAAGCTTCAAGAAAAAGCAGAGAAGATGGTAAGCGAGTGGGTGGAGAAAAATGGTGCAAAGTATCAGTTTAATAATGCCGCTCTCGTATCCCTTGATCCAACGAATGGCGAAATTCTCACTATGGTGGGCTCTGCGGACTATTTTAACAACGAAATTGAGGGAAAGGTGAACGTTACGCTCGCCCCTCGACAACCTGGATCAAGCTTTAAACCCATCGTGTATGCTGCTGCCTTCGCGAAGGGGTATCTTCCACAAACAGAGGTGTACGATACACTCACGAACTTCCCGACGGATGGTCGCTCATACGAACCGCGCAACTATAACCTGCGCGAATACGGCGTTGTCAGTTTACGAAAAGCCCTTCAGGGATCATTAAATATCCCTGCGGTGAAAGTACTGTATCTGGTAGGCATAGGCCAAGCGCTCGATTTTGCAGAGAATCTTGGCTACACCACGTTCAAAGAGCGTTCGCGCTTTGGTTTAGCGCTCGTTCTTGGTGGGGGAGAAGTAACGCCTCTTGAACACACCCACGCCTTTTCCGCTTTTGCGAACGATGGCATACAAGCTCCCACAACGCCTCTTCTTCGCGTGGAAGATGCGAAAGGAGCATCTCTTTTTACCGCAGATCGCTCAACGAGACGTGTTCTTGATCCACAAGTTCCACGCCTTCTCTCGGATGTTCTTACGGATAATGTCGCGCGTACGTACATCTTCGGTTCAAGCAATCGCCTTACCCTTCCCGATCGGCCTGTAGCCGTCAAAACAGGAACGACGAGCGATTATCATGACGCGTGGACGATTGGCTACACACCAAACCTTGTAACGACTGTATGGGTAGGAAATACGCGGCGCGTTCCCATGAAGGCGGGCGCAGATAGCTCGACCGTTGCTGCACCTTTATGGCAAAATTTCATGAAAGAAGCGACAAAAGATCGTCCAAAAACCGCTTTTCAAAAACCAGAACCGCCCACAACCGATCGCGCGGCGCTTCTTGGACGTGTGCTTCTCAAAAAACTTCGCATTGATAAAGCAACAGATCTTCTCGCGCACGAGTTTACCCCTCCAGAACAAGTGGAAGAGCGTTCCTATCTTGAACCGCACGATCTCCTTTCCTATCTCGAAAAAGATGATCCGCTTGGCGAACCACCGACCAATCCAGCGAGCGATCCCCATTTTTCAGCATGGGAAGCGGGTGTTCGTTCATGGCTTGAACGCACGCACGCAAGCACGACTGCTCAAGCACCTACGCTCACAAGCGCGATATTTGATCCGGCAAATGCCCCTGTGATCAATGTCTTGGAACCGGTCAATCAATCTGTTCTTACGAGTTCATTCCTTCCAATCAATCTCAA
Organism: uncultured Gammaproteobacteria bacterium; assembly: GCA_964428975.1. Taxonomy (GTDB): domain Bacteria; phylum Patescibacteriota; class Patescibacteriia; order 2-12-FULL-60-25; family 2-12-FULL-60-25; genus JAGOUA01. The sequence continues at coordinate 236,545 of CAYSAI010000001.1, forward strand.
TGTGAGCGCCCCTCGAGGTGTTACGAGCGTTCATGTCGCGCTTGGTGAGCATGATCTTGGAACGGTAAAAAATGGTCCTCCTTGGGTTTTTGGATTTCCTCTTTCCACGGATATTCCGAATGGATTTTACGATCTCACCTTCACCGCGCGTGATGACGTAGGGAACAGCACGAAACACACGATTACCATTCAAATTGATCGCTCGATTGAACCAATGCTCTTTCCTGAACCAGAAATCTCTATTTAGGACGTAAGTCCTCCTATTGTCGAATAGGCATGACGATATATTGGAACATGCCTACAGACGCTTCCGTAGGACGAAGAACGACGGGATTCATCGCGTCTATAACCTGAAACACGACTTTTTCCCCCGTCATGGCGTTTAATCCGTCCATCACATATTTATAGTTGAGCAGTACTTTATTCGCTTCACCCTGCACATCTGCTGGAATTTCTGCTGTATGCGTGCCCGTTCCTGAATCAGCCGAGGTGATTACAAGCGAGCCCTGACGCACTTCGACATGCACATCGTACAATCCCTGACGCGCGAAAAGTGACGCAGCACGAATTGCTTTCCCCACTTCCTGACGCGAAACCGTGGCCGTGGTTTTAAACTGGGTGGGGATAATCTGTCGATAATCAGGGAATGACCCGTCGATTAAACGGGATACGAGCTCTACATTCCCGTAACTCACCACAAACTGACTCTCTGCCATCTGCCAACCCACCGTTTCTGGCACACCAACCTCGTCTTTATACGCGCCAAGCAGTCGTCCAACCTCGCTCATCGCACGCGAAGGAACGATGCACTTGCTTACTTGGTCTCCAGAGCCGCTCTCAAGAGCCACCACGCGTTCTGAAAGACGATACGAGTCCGTCGCAGCAAAGACACACCGGTCATGCCCGCTGACCTCTCCTTGAAAGAAACAGGCGACACCCGCGAGTTCTGGACGCGATTCAGAAAGAGAAGCGGCGAAGGCGACCTGTGAAATAGCCTCACGAAGCGTTGAAGCTTTCAAGGTATATCCCCCTCCTGTGACAAGCTTGGGGATAAAAGGAAACTCCGCTGCGGATAATCCCTTCATTTTTGTTGTTTTTCCATCCGCTTTAATCTCAAGCGTATCCCCTTCTACGGAAAGTTCAATTTTTCCTGGAGAAAGCAAACCTACATAATCTTGAAAAAGCTTCGCAGGAACCGTAAACGATCCTTCCTGCTCGATACGTCCTCGTACAAGCGCCGAAACGGACATTTCGAGGTTCGTGGTAGAGAGTTTCAAGTTTCCCTCTTCTGTTTTGACTAATACATGACTTAAAATAGGAAGATTGGGGCTTTTCCCCGCCGTGTGTCCAACGAGAGCGAGTCCTTGGACAAGGTTTTCCTGTGTGCAGGCGAATTTCATACTCCTCTGTGTTGTATAGGATAGGTAAAAGAAAAACAACAGGAACAGTGGTAAGGGGTGTGAAGTCTGTGGAAAAACGAAGGTTTTAAGAGAAACATGGAGCAAGAAGAAAGAATTTCATCCGCAGAGAGGGTGAGGATGGAAGGTTAATGAACGGGGGATGCGTGTGGAAGATTTTTCCGAGCATATGTTCTCCACGGGATATCCTTATGATCCGCACACGTTTACGAACAGGCTTATCCACGGGGATAAGAGGGACTATCCTGTGGATGATTATGTGGATGAAACGCCTTGATACAAACGATGACGAAGAGTAGAAAGATCGTTTTTCATCTGTTCATCCTGTTCCGCGAGTCCGCTGATCTTCGCACAGGCATGCATGGCGGTTGTATGGTCGCGCGAGCCAAGGTGGTCGCCGATCGCTGGAAAGGAGCACTTTAATTCTTCACGAAGAAGATACATCGCGACCTGACGAGGGAGCGCGTAGCGACGTTCGCGGCTTTTTCCGAGCAAATCATCAAGAGAAAGGTCGTAGTGTTTTGTGATGATATCGAGGAGCACACGCGGCGTGAGAGTACGTTTGGCGCTTTGAGGGAGAAAACCTTGTAAAATAGGTTCAAGCGTTTGGAGAGAAGGAGGAATATTCTTGAATTGATGGTAGGCGATCACTTTATTCAAGATACCCTCAAGTTCGCGAATGTTTGATTGTACCGCGCCCGCGATCACATGAAGAAGATCATTTCCGATAGGATAGTTCTTTTCACGGGCCTTTGTATCAAGGATAGCAACACGCGTCTCGAAATCAGGGCGCGAAATATCTGCCATCATTCCCCACTCAAAACGAGAAATAAGTCTTGCTTCGAGTGTTTGAAGCTCTTTTGGAGAACGATCGGAGGCAATCACAATCTGTTTATTGTTTTGATGAAGCGCGTTGAACGTATGAAAAAATTCTTCTTGCGTGCGTTCTTTGTCGCTTAAAAACTGAATGTCATCAATCAAAAGAACGTCTATCGTGCGATACTGATCTTTAAAATCGTTGCCGCGACCACTGCGAACGGCAGCGATAAATTCGTTTGTAAACCGTTCAGAAGTCACGTAGCGCACCTTCGCATTCGGACGTTCAAGAAGCACATGATGCCCAATAGCCTGTAAAAGGTGAGTTTTTCCCATACCAGCGCCCCCATATACAAAGAGGGGGTTATACGATTCACCCGGACGTCCTGCCACGGCAATACACGCCGCATGAGCGAGTTCGTTGTTTTTTCCTACCACAAACGAATGAAATTGATAGCGAGGATTCAGGCCGATATCCATCCCATGAGAAGAATTCGTGTCGGCGACGGTTTGCGTACGAAACGACGCGCTTAATGTTTCTTGTCCTATAGGAGAGTCGTTTGTTGGAATGGTGATATGCGTAACAGCCTCAAGAACTACGGCACTACGAGCCTCTTTTTTATACGAAACTTCGCGAACATGCCCTTGGCTTGCATTGCGAAGCGCCTTCAAAATCATGTCGTTGTATTTGGTCTGAAGCCATGTTTTTGTCCAATCGTTTGGAACGCAGACACACACCTTGTGATCATCAATACCCCCGATAAATGTGTGTTTAAACCACGTCATGAAGTGGGCCTTGGGGAGGCTTAGCTCGAGCTCACCGAGAGCAGCTTGCCAAAGGGCTTGGGCATCCATACAGATCGATCCTTTCAGTCGGATTTCGCCTTGTCAAACAAGGGCAAAACCCTGTGGATATCTTTAGAAAACAACCAAAACGGAAGCACTCCTTGCCAAAAAAGAAGCTTTTTGATAGCCTGCCCTCATTCTCCTATGGCAACAAAACGAACCTATCAGCGGAAAAAACTTCGTCGTGTGCGTGTACACGGTTTTCGGGCTCGTATGAGCACGCGTTCTGGGCGTGAAGTCCTCTCTCGTCGTCGAGCAAAAGGACGTCATCACATCATGGTAACCATGAGCAATCCGTAAATCACGGCGAAAAGAGCGCAAAAACGCTCTTTTCTCTTGGATATATGCTTCCGCGCGACCAACGATTGCGGCATATGCGCGACTTCGCGCTTCTTTCGCAACGTGGACGCCCCGTGTTTGCGCCTTTTTTCACGCTTCGTTTTCGTCAGAGCCAAACAGCGACGAAAGTGGGGTTTGTTGCCTCAAATAAGCTTTTCCGTCGAGCAAATAAACGGAATTTTGCAAAACGACGTATGCGGGCTATTTTGCGTGAAACCATGGCCCATTGGCCAGAAAAGATGGATCTGTTGTTTGTCTTAAAACCAGAAACACTCACGATAGACTACACGGTTCTTGCGGCGAGCGTTCTTCGTACGTTTGAGAAAATTCCCGAGGCGCTCACACAACCCATGCGACCAAAAAAGATCAAGGCGCGACGAAAAACGTCCGTTGTGTATCGTAACCAAGCGTAAATCTGTCATTCATTCTTTCGCTTCTTCGTGTTTATCAGCGCACGTTATCTCTTGATCACGGGCCGTTTCGATTTTTGCGTCCGCACGGGCAGTGTAAGTTTTATCCAACCTGTTCGATGTATGCGATGCAAGCGATTGAAAAAAAAGGCGTCGTACGAGGGGTGTGGCTCGCCTTCAAGCGTGTTTTACGTTGTCATCCGTGGACGCAAGGAGGAGTCGACGAGGTATAGCAACGGCTTGTGTAGGGTTATGAGGCGCGAAACTTTTGCAAAATCGCTAAATCCTCTACAACGCCTTCGGGTGCGGTTTCAAGATAGAGATTGATATGCTGCAGTTTTGGATGATGGATGATCGCATCGAACGCGGCTGTACCGATAAAACCCTTGCCTAGATGCTCATGGCGATCTTTTCGCGCGCCTAAATCTACTTTTGAATCATTGCAGTGGCTCATTTTGAGACGAGAAAGCCCGATAAGCTCATCAAATTGCTGAAATGTTGCGTTTACTTGCTGCGCATCACGAAGATCATATCCCGAGGCAAACGCATGCGCCGTATCAAAACAGACGCCAAGCTCCGGATAATCAACGCGCGAGAGAATTTCCGCTATTTCTTCAAACGAACAGCCAATCACCTGCCCAGCACCGGCGGAAATTTCGATGAGAAGTTGCGTTGTGCCCGTATATCCATCAAGCACCTTTTTGATTCCTTCAACGACGTGCGTCATTCCTTCGGCGCGCTCCATTCCTTTTGAGCTTCCTGGATGGAACATGACGTAAGAAGCTTTTAGACGCGTGCCACGTTCAAGTTCTTCTCGAATGACGCGTACAGAATTCCCTCGTGTTTTTGCAAGCTCACTCGCAAAATTGATGTAGTATGGCGAGTGAATCACCCATTCTTTGATGGAATACGCTGTACAATGGGCGAAAAACTGTTTAAGATCCGCGTCCGTCCAAACGGGCGCAGGCCCTCCTTGAGGAGAACGCGAAAAACATTGAAACACCTCGCATCCAAGCTTGCCGGCGTTCAGCGGAGCATTCGCGATTCCCCCCGCGATAGAGACGTGTGCACCGAAGAGCATATGGAGGAACGATACGATATGGGTAGGAGCTAGGCAATTCGAACGTATTTTGGTGGGGATGGACGCACATACGCATTCTCACAAACTGTGGTAGAGTTGTTTTGTATGAAGTGTTTACCTATACTGACACGGGCGATTTCTGCGATAGGAGGGTTCATGTTACCACTGTCTGTCCAAGCGTCATTTAACAGTAGTGGTTCTGGTATTGAAAACATCGTCGTGGGATCAATTGTATTCCTGATCATGCTGACGGCTCCTATGTGGATGCCTGCAATGGGTTTGGTAGTGGGACTCCTGTTTAACGTATTTTTAGCATGTACTGCAGGCCATCTTCGTGACAAGGCATGGGTTATTATAATAAATGTTATAGGTGTGTTGTATATGATCGGCATCATGGGGGTGAATGTACACAAGTTACAATATTCAATAGGGCACGGCGAAGATTGGTCGGGGGGACGTGTTCTTGAAATCGTAATAGTTGTTGTTTGTCTCGTCGCGCTCATGCAAATAGTTTTTCCTCTCAGAACTATTTTTTCTGGAAAAAAAGTTACCAAAAAACCGCATTAAGCGGTCTTTTTCAAACACTGTGTGTGGAAAATTATCTATTCGGTAAGTATGGCACGCTTGTTGTGATTGTATCCCCACAGTTTTGTCTATCTGGATTTGAAGTATATTCACCACAGTTTTGATAGTTTGTTGTCGCTCGTATCCAAAGAGTGGAAGTTGTATTTCCCGCCCAAGCTACAACGGTTGGAAAACAACGATCATTCAACGTTACGTTTACCGCTCCGCTTACGCGACATTCGGTCCACTCATTCCAAAAATCATTGAGTGGAGCACTTGTGCTTGTTGTATATTGATAGTATACGCTCCGATACTCTTGGTAGGAACCAGACGTAGTAATATCTCGATAGATTTTTAATTGATACCCTGGTCGAACCACATTACTTGGAGATATCTGAAGATTTGAGAGCCATTCATAACTTGATGCGAGAGCGCTATTCCCCACCCACGCACTCATTGCAAACACGATAAAAGCTAAGATAATGAGAGGTTTTTTCATAGAGGGGTTATAAATATAAGGGTCTACATTAGGCTGATTTTTTCAAACATTTCGTTTTGAGCCATTCGATCGTTTTACGATTGCGAAGCACCGTGTGCACGTAGTCGCGATATTCTGTAGAGGTTATGCGCTCGCGTCCATCAGCGTCTTCTGGTTTGAGCGTATCGAGAATGCGATCGATTTCGGTGTCAATTTCTTCGGTAGGCGTTTCTATTTTCTCCGTATTTGCCACGTATTTGATGAGCACCGCTACTTTGATACGTTTCATCGCTTGCGCGACAAAATCAAGACGCAGATCATCCATGGATTTTTTGATGGAGACAAGATAGTCATCCCACTTCATATGCTGTTCTTCAATACTGTGCTGCAATTCTGCGATCATGCGACGCACTTCTTCGTTCACAAGAACCTGTGGCGCAGCCTCGATATCTGAAGTGGCTACGAGCTTTTCGAGCATCTCAATTTCAGCCGATTCGCTCGATTTTTGGTCTGCTTCAAGTGTGAGATTTTCGCGAAGTTTTGTTTTAAGCTCTTCCGTTGTTTGAAGTCCTACGCTTTGTGCGAATGCGTCATCAAGCACGGGAAGGGTCATTTCATGTACGGCGGTTGCTTTTGCTTTGATATCAACAGGTTGCCCAGCAAGATGTTTTTGATAGTGTTCCGCAGGAAACAGAATCGTAAATGTTTTTTCCTCGCCTGCTTTCATGCCAAGAAGTTGCTCGGTAAACGAGGGAAGATAGTGCGGTTCGTTCAAGTAGACTTTATACCCAGACCCGCTCCCGCCTTCAATAATGACGCGGTCTTTCGTCATCTCTACATCAAGGGTCACAATATCGTCTTTGGTGGCTGCACGATCAATAAGCGCTTCTGTACGACGCATGCTACGAAGTTGATAAAGGGCGGCTTCAAGCGCCTTATCCGAAGGGTGGTTAGGTTTTTGTTCGACGACGCACGTAGAAAGGTCGGCAAGTTTTTTCACGATAGGTTCAACGGGCACAATCACATGGAATTGTATCGGTTGATCGGGCGAAAGCTTGTCCATGTTGACGGTTGGTGATCCTACAGCGGTGATATTCTCTGAAAGAAGCGCCTTTACATAAAATGCACGAATAATGCGCTCAAGTGACGCTTCAAGAATCGCCATCTCGCCAAATAAACGCTTCGCATCAGCAAGCGGAAGATGTCCCGGACGAAATCCAGGTACAGGGTGCTGTGTAGAAAGGGCGTTCGCTCCTTCTTCAAGATACGCGGCGTATTCGGACGGTTCGACCGTGATCTCGAGCTTGACTTCGCTTTGAGGTAAACGCGTGGTGGTAATGGCAGACATAGATGGGTGGAAGCGTACGAAAAAATACCCTTGCTGACAAGAGGGTGCTCTAGGCAAGCTCTCCAAGAGCTGGTACAACTATACGTATGAAAGAGCTTATTTTCACCCCATTTTTTAAAGCAGTTGCTTCCCTTGAAGCGATTCTTCACGAGCCAAAAACGGTCATTGTTCGCGATGCAACCATTCAGCGTTTTGAATACACGTATGAACTTGCTATCAAAGCCTTGAAACGTGTTTTAGAGGCGGGTATCGATGGCGTACACGTTGATAAGCTCGACTTTCGAGACCTCTGTCGTGCGGCCGCCGAAGCTGGTCTCATTCCAAATCCGCAAGCATGGTTTATGTATCGTGATTCTCGCAATAGCACATCGCACGCTTACGACGAGGAGCTTGCGGAGCGTGTGTATACAGCGGCGGTATCTTTTGCGAAAGACGCTCGTCAATTAGTGAGTGAACTGGAGCGGCGCGTATGATTCACCTCTCTTCATCCGAGCTGGCTACGGTTCGAGTTATTTTGCAATGGCATGTTCCAGATCGAAGCGTGCTCATGTTCGGATCTCGCCTCACGGAAAGAGTAAAACCGTTTTCTGATCTAGATCTTGCTATTTTAGGAGATGAGCCTATTTCTGCTTACATTTTTGGAAATCTAAAAGAAGCCTTCTCTGCATCTGACCTTCCGTTTCGTGTGGACGTGGTGGATTGGGCGCTCACCGCACCAGAATTTCGAGCACAGATTGTCGCTACAAGTATGCCGCTTATGCGGATAGGCGAGAAAGATTTGGTTTCATAGATAGCTCATCTTGCTTCCGCGCCTATTTTCCCCTACGCTTTTCCTCTATGCCTCTCCAAATCGGTATCGTTGGTCTTCCGAACGTGGGGAAATCCACCCTTTTTTCCGCAATCACCAAAAAACAAGTCGATTGCGCGAACTATCCGTTTTGTACGATTGATCCGAACGTGGGCGTGGTTGAGGTGCCAGACGCGCGTCTTCAAGCGCTTGCGAAACTCGACGCAAGTGCGAAAACCGTGCCAACGATCATCGAATTTGTGGATATTGCAGGGCTTGTGAAGGGAGCGTCTGAAGGTCAGGGGCTTGGGAATCAATTTCTTGCGAACATTCGTGAAACGGATGCGATCGCGCAGGTTGTGCGAGCGTTTGATGACATGAACGTGCTTCATGTGGATGGAAATATCAATCCGCTTCGTGATGCAGAAACGATCAATACCGAGCTTGCGCTCGCAGACCTTGAAGTACTCACGAAACGTGCTTCTAACGTAGAAAAACAGCTTCGCTCAGGCAGTACGAAGGCGCTTACGCAAGAAAAAGAGGTGCTAGAAAAAGCGCACACGCTTCTTGATAAAGGCACGATGCTTCGTGAGAGCGAATGGACAGAGGAGGAGCTCTCGTTTCTGCGAGGCCTGCATCTTCTTACGATGAAACCCATGCTCTACGTGGTGAATGTGAGCGAATCACAGCAGCAGGACGGTTCGTGGAAAGAACGCGTGGCGAAGCTTCCTGTGGGGACGGGCTCGCGCATCTGCCCCTCTGTGCCTGTGTGTATCAAGATGGAATCCGAGCTTGCAGGCCTTGAAGGCGCAGACAAGGCCGAATATCTCGCTTCGGTGGGGCTTGAACGTTCTGGCCTCGACGAACTCGTGCGCGCTTCCTACGAGCTTCTTGGTTTGATTACGTTTTTTACGAGCGGTGCAGACGAAGCGCGCGCGTGGACGATTACGCGTGGCACAAAAGCGCCACAAGCCGCAGGAAAAATTCATACCGATTTTGAAAAAGGCTTTATTCGTGTGGAAGTAACACCTTGCGAAGCGTATCTCGCGCATGGAGGCGAAGCGGCTTGTCGCGCAAAAGCTTTGACGCGCGTCGAAGGGAAAGAGTACGTCGTGCAAGACGGCGACGTCTGCTACTTTCGGGTGAACGGATAGGTTACGTTTTTTTCGGTTGAATAGTCTCTCTCGCACGTTCTTCCCAGCCGGGAATGTGAGGAATGCAGCGGATAGCGCGCCTCTTCGCCTCTTCATGATTGATGAGCTCCGATGCCCACTCAATAGCATCGAGACGTTCCTTAAACACATAGAGAGCTACTCCATAGTTAGGACTGTCTACGATAGAAAGCTCTTCTCCATGGAGATTTTTCCCTGTGATTAAAAAACGCTTTCCAAACGATACGGTTGGGCGGGTGATCTCTGTGAGAATGTTCAAATCAATACACTTTCCAGCTATTTTTTCTTTGTACACGCGGTCTTTTTCTTCTTGACGCTCACGCAGAAGTTTTTCTCGTACTCGATTAGGCACCGTGGGAAAATCTTTATGGTAGAGGCCATCACCTATATCAAGAAGCGTTGGCCAAGATTCTTTTGTGATAGTTTGTAAAGGACGAACGTCCGCATGTTGATCCCATGCTTTTTTTCCGTAAGGACGTTCTTTTGGTATACGAAGATTTCCATTCGAGAGACCACCACCTATAAGACTTCTGAACGGGAGTTCGGGGACATCAAGAAAGCTCACGTCTTTTGGAATGTTTTTATTTTTGAGAAAATCTTGATAACGTAGAACCTCTTCCTTTCGAATACGGTCTTTTTTATAATCTATAGCCCACTGAACGTTACGTTTTCTCTCTTCTAATCTAGCCTGCGTGTATGGATCATACGCACTTCCTTTACGATAAGAGGTGATAGTGGCAACGGGATCGTTTGATGATGTGTTGATAAGTGCATCGTACGTGAGAAGTGTTTTTTTTATGCCGTGAACCCATTCAGGATCATGGGCAGGCATGACTTCTTTTGAAGGAATAAGCTCTTGATGCGTGGGGAGCGGCAGGTGCTTCTGATACAGGATCCATGTAGGGAAAATATTGTTTCTTCTTGCGGCTTCACATTCTTGCCAAACATGGGTATCCCACGCATCTTGGAGCTCATTGAGTGGTATACGGCCGTCAAGACCATTTAACCAGTGGTCGAAATAGGTTTTTACCGCTTCCTTCGTGGTGAGAAGAAGTGTTGCTTCTTGTTCGTGAACAAAAGGGTTGTGTTTTGGATTGTTGCTATACACACGCAGAGGTGTTGCGTGGTCGAATTCTGCTCGAATGTATGGAAAAATCTTCCCCCCATAATGTGTAAAGAATGGTTTTGCAAAAGGACGAATGCTCCCATCTTTGCGCTTATATCCAAGGTAAACGCAAGGCTTTCCTGCAATGCTTTGTGCGTTGTATCCAAGGGCAACAGAAGATGAAAGACCCGTTTCATTCGTGATCTTCAAAGAATAGAGGAAAGAAGCAATACGTTCTATTTTTAATAGACGGATGTCAGTAGTTTTTTGATCTTCTGCGCGCGTCTCGAGCTGCTCAGGAACAGGAGGTAAAAGCTCTTCATTGTTCGCAAAAAGCTCCTCATCAGAAAGCTGAACAGGAGGAGTTGGTACTCGAAGCGGCACACGATCAGACTCAATGGAGCTGTATGTAGGAATAGCGCAACGATTCTCTTTCATGCAATGCAGTATACAGCTTCCGTCTCTTGAATAAAATCGCCATTCATTGCACGGAGTAGAACATGCTCCTCTTTGTTGCGTTTGTTCTCGGGACAGCGGGAAGTATTTTTCGTGGAGGGATAGCGATTGTAGGTGTGGTGCTCTTTCTCGCGAACCAACATCTTCTCTCGCGACGGCTTGCGCTCTGGTGCGCGATAGGGTGCGCGTGGAGCACGATCATTCTGCCAGCTTCGTGGAAGCCTGTCGCATTTTCGGCCTATATCGGACGTTCTCTCTCGAGAAATGTGTGGCAGATTGATGGGCGCACATCGCTCAGCGAGCGAGTGTCGCGCTGGATCGGGGCGCGGTTCGATGAGCGTCTCTCGCCGCGTGCGGCATCTCTTGAAAAAGCGCTTCTCTATGGCGAGCGACTCGCGTCGTCGCGAGATCGTACGCTCGTTCGTGAGGCGGGTGTCTCGCATATGGTGGCCGTGTCTGGAGCGAACCTTCTGTTTTTGATGACGCTTCTTCTTGCGCCGACGAGGCGCCTTGTACGACGTTGGTGGATCCAATGGATTTTGCGCCTACTTGCGTGTTTTTTCGTTGTGCTTCTTACGGGGGCGAGTTCTTCAATGGTGCGCGCAGGAATCATGGCGACCCTTCTTTTGAGCGCACCGTTCGTGGGACGACGTCTCACATTTGGACGAGCGCTTCTTCTGAGTGTATGGATCATGACGCTGATTGATCCGCGTTGGTTGTGGTTTGATATCGGGTTTTTGCTTTCTGTCTTCGCCTGTCTTGGCTTGTGGATGGCTGGTCAACCAGAGCGTCAGGCGTTTTTCTTGCTTCCGCTCGTGCGTATGCAGTGGTGGGCATGGTGGTGGACGGCGCCGCTTCTTGTGTGGTGTTTTGGATCGCTATCGGCGGTTGGTTTGGTGACGGGGCTTCTTCTTGGTCCGCTCATTCCTCTTTTACAAACGCTTGGCGTGCTCACCGCGCTTCTTCCCGCGAGTGTTCCCCTTCTACATCTTCTAGAGTGGCTTCTTTCTTGCGTGTGGCAGGTGATTGATGAGGCGAATAGGTGGCAGCTCGTCTTCCCACGCGCTCTTCAGCGTGGCTTTCTTCTGCTGTTTTTTCTCCTACCGATGCTTCTTATCCACAGAATCGTGAAAAACTGGAGTCCCGATGCGTCGAACGTTCTCGACACATGGCGGAAAAAAAGCCTATCTCTTTTAGAGAGCATGCATCTTCTTGTGTCGAATGTTTTCGACACGTGTCCTGATTTGGTGATGTCTGCAATCGTTTCTATGCTAAAGAAGTCCGCAAGCAATGCACGACGAGGAGGGTCATGAGCACTCGGCATGACTCGCTCGCTTCCCCTGGTTTCGACTCGGAGATGAATGGAAAACGGATACGTGGAATGTGGCTTACAAGGCTTCATTGGCGAAAGCCTCACAAGGAAAGGACGGTACGCGATGGTACGCATGCTGACGCAAATGTGGATGGGGTTCCTGTTCGTGTGGTTCTGGGCGGTAACGCTCTGCGCTATTGGTCTCATGGGGTGTGCCGCCGGCACGTTCGATGGGGCTACACATGAGAAGGATGCACCTAATCAGGTGGCGCCCAGCTGTACGCTCGAACAGGTGCAGGATCCGCTCCGTGGACGAGGGGCGCTCACGACGTACAATGGACGAGAATTTCTCTCGGACGGCGTGCATCTCGGATGGGATATCGATCTCGCCGAAGGGACGGGGATTTATCCCGTTGGATGCGGAGTTGTGCGCGTGGCGCGTGCGGCTCGCGGATATGGAACGCTCGTGGTGGTGATCGAGCACCAGCTCGCGAAGCCGCTTGTTCTGCAGAATGGCGCAGGAACGATGGTGTCCGTGGAGCGTTTTCTGACGATCTACGGGCATCTGCGTCCAACGCGCGTTCGTGGTGGACGAGGAACGACGGCGCTTCAGGTAGGGCAGCTCGTATCTTCAGATACGGTGCTCGGGTATGTGGAACACACTTCGCTCAATGGTGATGGGGCGGAGCATCTCCATCTTGGAGTGCGATTGCAATCGGCTGTGGCCGCGCAGCAGTCTGATCCGTCCGCGTGGTTTCGTGGGTATGATGGTTCGCCCTCGCAAAAGCGATGGTTCGCCAATGCGCGTACACTCCTTCTTGGCTTACAAGAGCCTACGGAACAACCTACTACGTCGACGCGAGACAGTGGGGTGATGCAACCGCCTGCACCCATGTTGATGGCGCGGGATGCAGGGATGCCGCTTCCTCCGCCTCCGCCTGTGGTGGAACGCTATCGCTATGCATTCCGCATTCGATCTTCGTTACGCATTACACCGCCTTACGCTCTTCGCGATCAATGGTGGACGGTCGTTCGATGTGAAAACACGGGGCGAGAAGAACCGTTCGTATCGCCTGAAGGGTTCGCGGAGTGCGATGCACCCTTGCTACCCCTGTTCGATGGATCGTCCTTCGTACCAGACCATCCAGAGTGGGGGGATCGTGGGCAAATCGCGACGGTGGGGAACTCTCCGCGTAGATGCACGTACACGGAGGGCGCAGAATGGCGGATCACCCGTCTTCGTGATGGACATCTTCTCTATGCGGGGCCGGTATCGGGGCTTCGATGTGTAGCCGTCGGATCGCAAGACCGTCTCGTGTTTCCGAATTAGCTCCCTGCGAGCCTCTCTGACCCTCGAAGATGTTCGTGCTATGCGACGCTCTTCGGGGGATTTTAAGATGGGCTTTCCTTAGGGCTTGACAGATGCTTCGTGTTTCGTTCGACTACGTGGTATCGTATAAAAGAACAAAAATAGAACACTTATTTATGACCAAATCTTCTTCTACAAACAAAGAACTTGAGGGGCGTAAAGCCGCTATTCAGCTCGCGATGGATCAAATTCAAGAACGTTTTGGCGATGGATCCATTATGCGTCTTGGTGAAGCGCGTAAGATGCAGGTGGAATCCATTCCGACAGGATGCCTCTCCCTTGATCTCGCGCTTGGTGTGTTAGGCGTGCCACGTGGCCGTATTATTGAAATCTACGGTCCCGAATCTTCCGGAAAAACAACGCTTGCTCTGCATATTGTGGCGGAAGCGCAAAAACTTGGTGGTGTCTGTGCGGTTGTTGATGCGGAACACGCGCTTGATCCAGACTACGCGAAAAAAATCGGTGTGGATCTGAAACAGGTGCTTATTTCTCAACCTGATACAGGGGAGCAGGGGCTCGACATCGTGGAAACCCTCGTTCGATCGAACGCGGTGGACGTGATCGTGGTGGATTCTGTCGCTGCACTTACGCCAAAAGCAGAAATTGAGGGCGATATGGGCGACCAGCACATGGGGCTACACGCGCGTTTGATGAGCCAAGCCCTTCGTAAGCTGACGAGCATCATCTCTCGTTCAAATACGATCGTGATTTTCATCAACCAAATTCGTCAAAAGATCGGTATTGTATTCGGCAATCCGGAAACGACCACAGGGGGCAACGCGCTGAAATTTTATGCGTCAATGCGTATAGAGATTCGTCGTTCTGCGCAAATAAAACTTGGAGAGAAGATCATTGGGAATCGCACAAAGGTGAAGATCGTCAAAAACAAGGTCGCTGCACCATTTCGTACGTGTGAATTCGATATTATGTATAACGAGGGCATTTCCGTCTCTGGAGATATGCTCGATATGGGAGTTGAGCTTGGCGTTGTTCAAAAATCGGGCAATTCGTATACCTACGAGCAGGAAAAGCTTGGAGTAGGACGAGAAACGGCGAAGCAATACCTTCGCGAACATGCTCCTTTACTCGCCTCGATTCGAGAAAAGTGTATCACAACGTGGCAAGAACGAGAGAAAATGGATCCAAAAACCGTACCAGAGAAACCAGCGGCGGAAGAACCAGAGGAATAAAAGGGCTATATGGCGAGATATGTGATAAACTGAACCATGTTCTTCCATCGCATGTCGCGCAACGCTTCTTTTTGGTCCTCCTTTTCGTTGAATGAACGCACGCAACGCGGTTTGTTCGCGCTTGTTCTGTTCTTTTTCTCGGCGCTCCTTGTATTCGGCATGATCGGTTCCGCTGGATGGTTTGGTGCATCGATCGATCGAGGGTTTGCCTACCTTTTCGGATGGGATCAGGTGCTATTCCCTCTTGTATTTGCGGCATGGGGGTATCATGTCTTGAAGCCAGACATCGAACTTTTCCAGCCACGAACGGTACTTGGACTCGTTCTCTTGTTTCTTGGACTGAACCCACTGGTGCACATTTGGACGTTTGGAAGTGCAACGGTACCAGATGCAGCTATCGTAGATGCGGGAGGAAAATTCGGTCAATGGGGAGCAACGGCACTGTTCGGATTTATCGGCATGGCGGGGTCAATCACGTTTTTGGTAGCTCTTTTACTCGCGGCACTCATGCTCGTTTTCCATGTGGGAATGGAGGATGTGCTGTTCTTTCTGAAATACGTGTGGCGCGGTCTCGTGTGGGCGTGGCAATCAGCTTCTACGCTGTTTCAGCATTGGAAAGCTTCGCGCGTGGTTATCGAGCACGCACACATACCGTCTTCCGTGATGGATGTGTCGCTTGATGACGAAGTACCTTCGCAGGAAGAAGCTGACACGCATGTGAATGCATCAGATGAGGAACACACAATCGAAATCGAAGAAGATAGGGAAGAAGATGTTGAAAAAGAGTCGGAAGAAATCGAGGAACCGAAGAAACTCGTCAAAAAGCGCGTGCGTCGTATCGTGCCTCGTGTAGAGGTTCCGCTGGATATGTTTGATCTTCGTGATCAAAAACCAAATATCGGGAACCCAAAACAGACGGAGGAACTTATTCGAAAAACCCTTGCCTCGTTTGGTATTCCTGTCGAATCGGCTGGATATAACGCAGGACCTACCGTCACGCAGTACATGGTAAAACCGTCGGAAGGGATTAAGGTTTCTCGTATTGTGGCGCTTCAGAACGATCTCGCGCTTTCTCTTTCCGCGCAGAGTCTACGTATCGAAGCGCCTATTCCTGGGAAGCCGTATGTAGGAATCGAGGTCCCAAATCAGACGGTCGCGCTCGTTGGTATGCGTGAAATGCTCGAATCGAAAGAGTTTCGCGATCGTAAGCACGGACTCGTGTTTGTTCTTGGAAAAGATGTTGCAGGGAAGGCGAGTATTGCGGATTTGAGCAAGATGCCGCACGTGCTTGTGGCAGGAGCGACGGGTTCTGGAAAATCCGTCTGCTTGAATGCGATGATGATGTCTTTTTTGTACGCACACCATCCGGACGATGTGAAACTTATTATGGTGGATCCAAAACGTGTTGAAATGCAAATGTATAACGGTATTCCGCACTTGCTCACCCCTGTTATTACAGATATTCCTGAAGCGGTGAACGCGCTGAAGTGGGCGCTCCGTGAAATGACACGCCGTTACGGACTTCTGCCAAGCGTAAACGCGAAAAATATCGCTGATTACAACGCTCGTGTGCCGCAGGAAGAGCATATTCCATGGATCGTGTTCGTGATTGATGAGCTTGCTGATCTGATGATGACGGCGAAGCAGGAAATCGAGGGTCCGATCGTCCGTCTCTGTCAGATGGCGCGCGCGGTTGGTATCCATCTCGTACTTGCAACGCAGCGACCTTCGGTGGATGTAATCACGGGATTGATTAAAGCGAATGTGCCTGCACGCATCGCGTTTTCCGTTGCTTCTTCCGTTGATTCAAAAACGATTTTGGATCAAGTGGGGGCAGATCGTTTGCTTGGACGCGGTGATATGTTGTTTTCTACATCTGAACTACCGAGTCCACGTCGCGTGCAAGGGGCGTTTATCTCGGATCAAGAAATCGTGCGCGTGGTCGATTTTTTGAAAATGGCCTATGGTCCAGGTGAGTACGATCTGAGCGTGACGGAACGTCGCGAAGGGTCTTCCACGGTGCTCGATGATGCGGATAACGATGAAGAGCAAGACGTTCTTTTGAATGAAGCGTGGAACGAGGTGTTCCGTGCGGGTCGAGCATCCGCTTCGCTTTTGCAGAGGCGTCTCAAAGTTGGCTATTCCCGAGCCGCGCGTATTTTGGATGAAATGGAGCAACAGGGCTGGATTGGTCCAGAAAATGGTTCAAAAGGACGTGAATTACTTCGAAAGGTGGTCAGCGAACAGATGCCGCTTCCTGTGGTCGAAGGGGAAGAATTTTAACCTATGCCTTTTTTCATGAAGCGAGTACACGAGCACGGAACCCTTGGAGAAGATCTCCAAGAGCTTCGTGAACGGGCAGGACTGTCTCGCGAGGAGATGTCGCTACGCACAAAACTCACACCTGCCACGATTCAAGCGCTGGAAACGAGTCAGTGGCACACACTTGGTATTGAAAAAGCCTATCTTGAGAAAATGCTCGTAGCGTATGTCCGTTCTTTTGAAGCGCCAGACGCCTTCTTTCGCAAAAAGTTTCATGATGAGCAAGAGGCATACGCTCAACACGCATCACCTGCAGCGCTTCAAGCGCTCAAGCCCTTCTCGTGGTTTGATGCGTTTATGTTCCATCGTGTGAAGATGATAGGTGCCACCGTTTTTTTTGTATCCGTTCTTGGATGTTATATGGTCGCGCAAGCTCGTGGTATGGGAGACGCTCCTTTGCTAGAAATTTCTACGCCAAAAAACGGAGAACAGCTTACACGTCCAACGGTGCGTATTGAAGGAAAAACAGAGCAGGAAACACGTGTGTTTATCAACGAACAGCCGGCCTCTCTTCGCGAAGATGGAACGTTTTTTCTCGAGATGGATCTTCCTCGTGGGACGACAGACCTGCGCATTCGTGCAAAAAAACGGTATAGCCGTGAGGCGATGGCAGACGTGCATGTTGTCTACGAACGTGCCGAACAGAAAACAGAAGATCTCTAAACGCGTACATTCTCTCTAAAAAAACAGCCCTGATAGATATCAGGGTGAGAAAAACAGGTCGTCAGCGAGGAGGCTGACGAGGAGAGAGACAAATGTCCAGAGGCCTAAATCCTCCAAGAACGATCGCCGTTCGGCAGGAACCGTGGTTCTTGCGATGAGGCGATGAAGGGGATTTCGGGCTCGATAACGAACGTGTGAACGTTGGGAGAGACATCTCGATAGGCGAACATCTCTACCGTGCCTTTGCGGGTACGAGCCGCGCCAGACGGTTCTTCCGTCGGTACGGGCAGGGGAAACGTGAAACCAGGGGGCAGCGTTGAACGTCGACGAGGCGATGGATCTAGGTTCACAGGACCTCCTATGTGGGTTGAAAAACTCTTTCCGTTCGCGGATTCTGCCAGAGATGCGCGAGATTGTCAAAAGAAGGCACCAAAAACCCCGCCAAAGGCGAGGTTATGGGTTCAGTTTTGTCATCAGATCGTCGTAGGCTTTTGCGTCTTCACGTTTGAGGTACTTCATCAAACGACGGCGCTCACCTACTTTTTTGATCAATCCTCGACGAGATGAGTGATCTTTCTTGTGTGTTTGCAAGTGTTTTATCAGTTCTTGCACTTCGGCGCTTAAGAGCCCGATCTGAATTTGCGGAGAACCGGTATCGGTTGCATGCGTTTTAAACTTTTGAATCAACTTTTGCTTTTGTGAGGGTTGCAGCATAGATATGGGCCAAACGGTTGTGTGTTCTTGCGCCGTGAGCGAAAGAATGCACCATCGTCTTCGCGCGTCTGTGAGCAAAGGCCCGCAGAGCGTCGTTGGCTTGAGGAATAAATCACGATACGTTTCGTGTGAGGAGAAGCGTAGCGAAAAAAGAGGACTTTTGTCAAGAAAACCCCACCGCATGGTGGGGCAGGGGCGTATCGACCCGTTCGTTTTTGATGGACGGTCAGACGGCCGTCGTTTGAAGTACGCCTACAGCCTGTACCATGTATCGAACCGTTCGTTCAGGACAGGGCGGCGATTTGAGATCGGGCGCAAGCCCACTTTCCGCATCCACCGAACACGCGATATGTCGGTTTGGAAAGCCAGACGCGAGATGAAAGAGCGGATTGAGTCTATCCGGTGCAAGTCCGCCTGCGACCATTGGTTCGATCTGAGGAAGGAGACGATGCATCGTATCCACGAATTCACGCGCATCACTTGAAGAAAACGGCACACCCGCGCTCGCGCTTCCTCCCCAGAGGATGTGCGAAATACAAGGGTCGTCTCCTTGCAGCAACTCGGTGTAGAGGTGGTTTCGCACAGCACCAATACAGGCGAGAGCGCTTCCGCCATACGCACGACGCGCCTCTTTATCGAGTTGAAGGATGAAACGCATGCGTGGATGCCGCTTGGAAAGATCTTCGAAGATGCCTTGATTCGGCCAACACATATCGAGAGCGAGATAGTCCGGTTCTCGCCCACACCATTCCATAGCACTTTCGATGTGGTGCACGACCTCTGGAGGGGTGAGAGCACTCGTAAACGTGTGGAGAATGAAAGCGGAGCGCGGAGCATCCGTGAGGCTGCAAATCTGTTTCGCACCATCTTGTGTTGAACAAAATCGCTGCCATCGCGAGGTAAGTTTTTCCCCGCGCATCGTTTTATCGCCCACAAGAACCCCAATACCAATCGTGAGCCATGGTGGCAGCACCTGTTCTGTTTCACGGAGAATCTGTGCCGCGTCATGAAGCGTTGTCGTCACACATCCAACCAATCGTTTTCGCATGGAACACCTCCAAGGGGAGAGGGTAGAGATCAGGCGTCGATGGGTCAAGAAACGGGGGTGTGTCTTGTGACGTGGCATACGCTCAGCAGGATGTTTTTTGAACGGACGAATTGCGTAAGCTCTGCTTGAATCTTGTTCGCGTGCTTTCGATGTTTGCCAACCGTGATGCAGCATAAAAAGAGATCCTGACTTTGATAAAAGTGAACCACCCTATCCTGTATTTCTTGCAACAAAGACCGTTCTTGCAATCCGTCGGTATCTAAACACGTAGAAGCTTCGTGCGTGCACGCAAAAGCGGCAAGTGTTGTTTTTCCTGTTCGAGGTTCGCCAAGAATCAAAAAAAGATGTTTGTACGGCTGTTTGAGAAGATGAGCGCGTGTTGCGAGCATGATGTAAGCTAGCTCACGTTGCAATACACATGAGGATAATACCCGTCGGAGGCTTCTTCACCAACCCGAAAGGCACCAGAGCTTGTTTGTATGTGCGTACCGCGGTCATATCCATCTGAATTATATTCATGTTGTGTATCAAACTTCTGAAAGCTACGAATAGTCCCAAGATCTTTCTTTGTTACTCCCTTACAATCTTGAATAAGGAGCCACGTACAACCAGAGTCCCTGTATCCATCTGATGAAGTCCTCACACACACCACCACACCAGAAAAGCCTTCAATTTTAAAAGCGGCTAATACATCTTTTCCGCCATAATCATTAAAAAGCGCACCTTCATTGAGCAAGCGCTCGAGAATCTCTTTTTCAAGATCGATTTCTACGAGAGTGATCTTTCTTCCGATAAGATGAGTATCCATGGAGAAATCCACCACTTCATAGGGCGGCTTCCACTCTTGTTCCTCTTCGGGCTCTTCTTCCGGTTCTGACGGAGATGCGTATGCCTGTTTCCATCGTTCAGAACGAACAAAAGGAGCTGGATCAACATACGGTTTATAGGGAGCGGGTGCTGGTTTCGGAGAAAATTCGTCTTCTAGTACAGTAAGCGCGCGCTCCGCTTCGCTCGTTTGTTTATAATATTTGGCGTAGTGCTCATCAGAGTGCGGATCCGATATTCTGGATAGCTCAAAAAGTCCTACAGCTATCTTTGTGAGACGCAAAAAGCGATCATCGCCATTGTGTTTATCTGGGTGGATCTGTAGTAAAATACCACGAATAGTTTTTATGAGGTCGAGATCAGGAGTAGATCCACGGTACGAAATCATCTGTGCGCACGTCTTCAATTGTGCGAGAGCAGACAAGAGCTGTTCTTCTTTTGAGGGTTCGTGAGAGTTCCGTTCGAAGGTAGGATCGATATTCTTGTACATAGATATAACAAGTATACAGCTCCATCACGCGTTTCCAAAATTCGCTCGCACATACACGAACGCCTCTTCTCGCGTCGAGAGCGTGCCCGCATCGCGCTGCATCTCCACGTCTTTCATGATCTGTCCGAGAAGTTTTCCCGCAGGAAAGCCAAGCTCGAGAAGATCACGTCCTTGGAGAATCGGCGTTTTTGCCTCTTTATCGATGCCGTATTCTACAATAGCGTTCGCGAAAACATCGCCAGGCACATACGGTTTTGTGTCTACGTTTGGAAGAGTGCGTCCACGAAAATCCGCTTCTGAACCGGCAAGAAATACGCGCCAAGGAACGGTTCCAAGACGTTTTAAGAGGCGTCGCACGAGATTGCGATATTGTACGGGGCTTAATAGGCCTTTTTGCAAATCACGAAACAGCGCGTCCGGTTTGAGATGGTCTTTCGCAATACAAACGGCAGTGCGTTGGAGATGTTCGCTAAACGCGAGCCGCTCAAAAAATGCCTCGGTGGGTTCAACGCCCGCTTCTTCGTGTCCTCTTGATCGCACGCGCCCTTCTTCGAGCTTCGTAGTTGAAGGTTTGCCAAAATCATGACAGATCGCCCCCAAACACGCGGCGAGCCGCTCCTCTTCGCTGAAGTTCCCTTCTGGTCGACGGACGATGTTCGCTGCCGCATCAAGCACCATCATCGTGTGAATCCACACATCGCCTTCCGGATGCCATTCTGGTTCTTGTGGGCAATCAATCAGCGCATGGAGTTCCGGATACTGCGTCTCGATTGCGCCGATTTCTCGCAAAAGCTCTAGACCAACGGAAGGCTTCGACGATTTCAAAAGTAGTTTTTGCCATTCTTCGGTTATGCGTTCGGGGGCAAGATCATTCAGATCGCCCCATGCGACCATTTCTTTCAAGAGTGATAAGCTTTTTTCGTTCGGCCAAAGATGCATCCGCCCACAAAACTGCATCGCGCGATACACGCGGAGCGGATCATCTTGAAAACGTTCTGCGTCTGTTATGCACAGCTCTCCTCGACGAAGATGATTCATCCCATCAAAATAATCGTACACTTCACCAGATACGGGGTCTGCGGCCAGCGCATTCATCGTAAAATCACGACGTCTTGCCGCTTCCTCTATACTCATGAACGGATCGCCCGTCACATGAAAGGCTTTATGCCCTTTTCCGCTTTTTGATTCGCGTCGCGGGAGGGAAATATCCAAATCAAGCCCGTCTCCAATATGCAGCTTGATCACGCCAAACGAACGTCCGACGAGATTCAATTGTTTGGGGAAAATCTTCTGAAGAAGCGCTTCGAGCGCCTCTGCGGAAAGGCCATACACTTCAAGATCAAGATCTTTTGGATGCAAACCGAGAAGCGCGTCGCGCACAAAACCTCCCACAATCAGCACGCGTGGAGTGGGCGCTCCTTCGTGCAGAGGTTCAAGCGTTTGCACGATGTTCGCAAAACGCTGCGCAATGGCGAGCAAAGGAGAGTCTTGTTCAAGAATACACGCCGCCTGTTCCTCTGGATCGTGAGGAATAGCATACCGTTGCGTGAGAGTGCGTGCATCAAAAGCGTTTTCAGACATACGACCGTATCGTAGCAGGAAATCTTGTTGCTCACGAGGTTTTTTGATATACCTCATCGCATATGTCTTCACGTCCTCTACACGAGATGGAAGCGCGTCATCAAGCGCAATGGGAACTAGATAGTATCTATTGTGCCGGTCTACGACCTGATGCTGAACCGTTTTATGGGCTTGTAGAGTTTCCATTTCCATCGGGTGACGGGCTTCATATGGGGCATCTGCGCTCGTATGTCGCGATAGATGCGTACACGCGAAAACAGCGTATGCTTGGAAAAGATGTGTTGTATCCGATGGGATGGGATGCGTTCGGATTACCAACCGAAAACTATGCGATTAAACATAAAGTTTCGCCGCAAGAAGCGACGCGTACGAATATCGCGAACTTTACGAGGCAGATGAAAGCCCTTGGACTGGCATTTGATTGGTCGAGAGAAATCAATACAACAGATGACGCGTATGTACGATGGACGCAGTGGCAGTTTTTACAATTTGTGAAGCACGGTCTCGCGTATAAAGCGATATCAATCATTAACTGGTGTCCAACGTGTAAAATCGGTCTTGCGAATGAAGAAGCGCAAGGGGGCGTGTGCGAACGGTGTGGTAATCCCGTCGAAAAACGCGAAAAATCGCAGTGGATGATTGCGATCACGAAGTATGCAGACAAACTTCTCGCCGATCTCGACACGGTCGACTATCTCGATCAAGTGAAAGCGCAACAACGCAACTGGATTGGAAAGAGCGAGGGCGCACACATTGAATTTGCGCTCGTTGGCATCTCTGGACAGCAAGATGGAGCACATAAGGTGAAGGTATTCACGACACGTCCCGACACGCTTTTTGGAGCGACGTTTCTTGTGGTATCGCCAGAACTTGCGAAGACCTGGCTTGCGATTGGATGGAACGCGTCTGATGAGGTGCGCGCCTATATTGAGCAGGCGCTCAAACGCCCCGATGATGCGCGAATAAACGAGCAAAAAGAAAAAACGGGGGTGTGTACGGGTCTTTCAGCGATCAATCCTGCGAACAACGAACACATTCCTGTGTGGATCGCGGATTACGTGCTGGGCGGCTACGGCACCGGCGCGATCATGGCTGTTCCTGCGCATGATGAACGAGACTACGCATTTGCGAAGATATTTGGTTTGCCGATACGGGAGGTGATCGTAGATGATCGTACCGTAAATTCCGGCGAATTCTCTGGCCTCCCTACGTGGAAGGCGAAGGAAGACATTGCTTCATGGCTTGAAGAACACGGCCACGGCGCGCGCGCGACGACGTATAAGCTGCGTGATTGGGTGTTTTCGCGTCAACGATATTGGGGTGAGCCTATTCCGATGGTTCAGTGCCCAGCGTGCGGATGGGTTCCTGTTCCGGACGATCAATTGCCCGTGCTCTTGCCCACGGTAGAAGCTTATGAGCCCACGGATACAGGTGAATCACCTCTTGCGAAGATGCGCGATTGGGTCGAGGTACCCTGTCCTACGTGTGGAGGGAAAGCGCAGCGCGAAACGGACACCATGCCCAACTGGGCAGGTTCAAGCTGGTATTTCTTGCGCTATCTCGATCCAAAAAATGAAGAGACATTCGCGAGTACTGAAACACTGAAGCGATGGTTGCCGGTGGATCTCTACAATGGCGGTATGGAACATACGACATTGCATCTGCTCTACTCGCGTTTTTGGTATAAGTTTTTGTTCGATATTGGGTGTATTCCAGAGGAATGTGGGAACGAGCCGTATGCAAAGCGTCGTTCGCAAGGGCTGATTCTCGCGCCGGATGGATCAAAAATGTCGAAATCAAAGGGGAACGTCGTGAGTCCAGACGCGTTCGTGCAAGAGTATGGTGCGGATGTTGTGCGTACGTACACATTATTCATGGGGCCGTATGATCAAGCCGTACCATGGGACCAAAACGGCATCGAGGGCGTGCGAAAATTTCTCGATCGTGTGTGGACACTGTTCGTAAACGGTGTGCGTCCAGAGGAAACGCCCGCAACACGCACGCTCTATCATCAAACGATCAAAAAACTCACGAACGGTATCGATGCGCTTGCGTTTAATACCTGTGTTTCGCACATGATGATCTTGTTGAATGCGTACAAGGAGCTTGGCGGCATTCCAAAAACACATCGCGAGGGGGTATTGAAAATTCTCGCGCCATTCGCGCCACATCTTGCGGAAGAACTGTGGAAGCTTGATGGATATGAAAACACGATCCATCTCGCGATGTGGCCTTCGTATGATGTGAACGCGCTTGAACTTGATGAGTACGATCTTATCGTACAAGTGAATGGAAAAATGCGCGGAAAGGTGCGTGTCGCGCGCGATATTTCAGAAGAAGAGGCGCGTGTGGTCGCGATGAACGATGCAGGTGTCGAGAAATGGCTCGAAGGAAAACCGGTACAGAAAATAGTCTTTGTGAAAGGAAGATTGATGAACTTGATCGTCTAATGGTAGACTGCAGGATATGAAACGTTTCTTTCGTTCTTTTGTCGGAGGTCTCCTTATGCTGTCCCTCACGGGAGCAGGCTGTACGAAGGGTATAGATGATGAGACAAAAGGGCTTTCGAAGCCCGTCACGCTCAATATGTGGGGCGTGATTGATGATTCTAACGCCTACGCAAGTGCGATTAATGAGTATCAAAAAAAATACGCGAACGTGACGATTAACTTTCGTCGTTTGCGTTTAGAAGATTACGAGAACGAGCTTTTGAATGGTCTTGCTGAAGATCGTGGACCGGATATTTTTCTCATACATCATGATTGGACGAATAAGTATCTCACGAAAATGAGTTCGATGCCTGCTTCGGTGCGTGTCGCGCAGAAAACTGTGCAAGGCACCGTCAAAAAAGAGGTGGTGTGGAGTTCAGCCGACGTTTCACTTATGACGAACCGCGAGTTTCGCGATGTGTTCGTAGATACCGTTGCGCGCGATGCAATTCGTATGGTGAATGTTTCGAAAGAGGCGAATACGAGTGATTTTCGCGAACGTATCGTAGGTGTGCCAACGTTTATCGACACGCTTGCGCTCTATTACAATCGCGCGCTTCTCAATGTAGCGGGCATTCCGCTTCCACCAGAAACATGGGATGATTTTCAAGCGCAGGTGCAACGTCTTACGCGACGCGACGCGCGCGATCCGCAAAAGCTCGTTCAATCAGGAGCAGCGATTGGCCTTGGAGCGAATATCGAACGAAGTCCTGATCTGATCGCTGCGCTCATGAGACAAAACGGCGCTATCATGTCAGATGAGGATGGATCGCCCACGTTTCACGAGATTCCAGCGAGCGATAGCGAGTCGCAAGAGCCACCGGCCTTCGGAGCGCTTCGTTTTTATACGGAGTTCGCCGACCCTTCGAAGCGCGTCTACACATGGAACGCTGAACAAGAAAACTCGCTTGAAGCGTTTATCCAAGGCAAAACAGCGTTCTTCTTTGGGTATGCGTATCAACAAGATGTGATCAAAGCGCGTGCTCCACAACTCAATCTTGGTCTCACAAAACTTCCGTATGTGACGGGACGTGCGCCCATGTCGGTCGCGAACTACTGGTTCTGGACCGTATCGAAAAAAACAAAAGAATCGCCGCATGCCTGGAATTTCGTGAATTCGCTCGCAGAACGTACGCAACAGGAAAAAATTTCTGATACGATTAAACGTCCTTCTCCAAGGCGTGATGTGCTTTCCGAGCAGCTTCGTCATGAGGAAATTGGCGTGTTTGCCTCGCAAGTGTTGACCGCTTCGACGTGGTATCAGGGGCGTGATCCTCGCGCGATGGAACAGGCGATCATTGAGCTCATCGATCGTGTCGCGAGAAAAGAAATTCCTATGGAAGAGGCGATGCGGTTTGCAATTGAGAGAATTGGGGAGACGTATTAAAGGGATTTCAGCACTCTTTTTAGTGCTTCCAGAGAGGCGTGTTTTTGTTTTAAACACAAACCCCGTCGTGAGACGGGGGTGTGGGAGGGAAGGCGCTCCCACGGCGTGAGAACGGAGCTTGTACCCACCACTCGCGTTCTCTCGGGAGAACGGTAGTGGTAGGCGGCCGAAGCTCGACCCCGATGTATCGGGGGAGCCTCGGCCTAGTAGGGGGTCTGAGAAGTTTCAGACCGAGTTATTGAGAGCGCTAGGCGTCCTCGTGTGGACGGCGAACCGGTCCTCGAGGAAGAGGCCGTCCTCCTCCCATGTGGCCAACGCTTCGGCCACGATGGGAGCGTCGAGCCGATCGAACTCGAGGAGCGTCGACTCCATCTCCGCGCCGATCTCTTCGGCGAAGGCGAGGATCTCTTCACAGAATCCCATGACCACCTCCTCTCCTGACTCGGGGTAGAACCACCGCGTCATCGCGTCTATCTCTTCAGCTGCTGCATCCCAAGCCTGTGCGGCTTCTTGCAAGATCGGGGCGTCTGCCCGCCGCGCATTCGCTAGGGCTTTGCGAGCGATTCGAAGCAGATCCTCGTTGACGACGCGACGACATTCTTTCTCTTCCAAGAGGCTCTGAAAGCCTTCCATGGAGAACAGCTCCATCACGCCACCCCCGCGAGGAGCGCGAGGCGCACTCGCTCGGCGGTGCACCGTCCACGCCGGCGCTCGGTGTGAGAGAATCGCGCGCCCTTCGGTGTGCGCTCCTTGAAGGGGCACATTCTGTTCCAGACGCGGACCTCGTCCTCGTAGTCCCACGGCTTCCGGATCGGGTCGATGTTCGAAGTGAAGACGCCTACCCCGACGAGTTCCTCGTCAGTCGGCTCCACCTCTTCACAGTACCCCTCTTCCTCGGGGTAGTCGCCGCACGTCCATTCGAGCCACTGCTGCCAGATGAGCAACACGATTCCTCTCTTTCTTGAGGCGTTCGCGAAAAGCGAGCATGTCCCCACCAATCGCGTTCTCTCGGGAGAACGGTATTGGTAGGCGGCCGAAGCTCACGTCTTGCGACGGAACTTCGGCCAGGTTATTTAGTCACGCCACGCGGCAGGATCGATGGCGCGCCAGTGCGCTTCCGAGAAGCCGTCTTCGAAGTCGCTCTCTCCCGACCCCAGCGCCTCAGCGATGGCGAGGTCGGTGAGGCGCTGCGCTTCCGCGAGCCGCCTGTCCATCTCTTCGCTTGTTGAGCGATTGAAGAGGTGGAGCGCTTCTCCCTTCAGCGGCTCCACGAACGAAAGCTCGCCGTCGACGATGGTCGCCCCACATGTGTGGTCGAACCAGCCGCACATCGCCTCTTCGGCCTGAAAGCGGCGGATCTCGCGCTCCATGAGGTGCACGAGTGTCTCCATCACACCACCTCCGCGAAGAGCGCGAGACGCTGAGCCTCGGCGGTGCAGCGCGCGAGCCGGCGGTTGACGTCCGCCAGAACCTTCCCGCGGTGGGTCGCGATTCCACCACTCCCTCGGATGGAAGGAGGATTCGCCCAGCGGCCCAGCTTGAACGCCGCGCGCCACTCTCGAGAGGCCTTTGTGAAAGGTCCGGGAGCGGTTTTGACCGATCCAATGCACCGCGTCGCCACCGCCTTCCTCTTCTCGATGGGTGCGGCAAGCGCGAGCGCGCTCATCTGAAATACGAGCCGCGCCGGCGCCTCCGTGCGCGCTTTCTTCTCGATCTTGCGCACGTTGCGGAGCGTTCTCCGCGCCTCCTCTTCCTGTCTGATGAGGCCGGTGAGAGGATTGAGGTTTGCGATCCGAAGCGTGAAGGCCGAGACGCTCGATCCCATGGTTCGTCTTCTCTTTCTCGAGGTGTTCGCGAAAAGCGAATCTATCCCCGTTACGCCCGTCTTTTCAAAAAGACAGGACAAACGGAGAGCGTTTCTCTAGGAATCGCTAGGACGCACGCGTTTGGCAGATCGCCAAACACGGGCATCCTCTTACAGGCGTACAGCGGGAACGACGACGGCGAGAGCACGTTGAGTAAACAACAGCCGGCACAAGCGCGTTCATCAGACGATCGAGCACAGTCGAAACCGCGGTCAACGAAAGACGAACGGCTCCCGCTTCGAGAGAGGGAAGCGGCGTGCGTCGTTTCCGCTGTACGTCCATAAAATCGTCCTTTGCGGGACGATGTATGGTGTTGGAATGTATCTTGAGGAGTTTGGAGGGAGAAAAGCGTAGCGCGGGCCGAAGCCCGATGCGCAAAAACGCGAGCTCAAACATCCGTCCAGCCGAAGCCAGAGGGAAAATGGGCTATACGTTATGTTCTCGCCACCACAAGCGGGACGAGAGGCCCCACCAAACCACTCAAGACCATCCGTGGAAGGGTCAGAAAGATCACGCGTAGTATAGCAGACTTTTCCTCGTTTTGTCAAGATACTGTTTACATATCTAGGGCTTGACAGCCACTTTTTGGCTCTATTGACAGGAAAAGGGGCTTTGGGTATACTCGCCGAGTCTTTCACGGAACGTCAGCTTTCAAGCTTCTTTTGAAGAGAAGCGGAAAAAAGCCGTTTTCGTGTGAGTATTCTTTCTTTTGTAGAGGGTTGCTAAACAAGACACGTGCTCTCCCCGGCTGACCGTTCCTCTTGAGAACGTCCTTGTTTGCTTCATAACGGCGAAAGCCTTTGCTCCGATGCCTACGCTTCAGTTCCGACGGAAGGCTCCTACCGATCCTGACCGCCGCTATTTTACGGCCGCGCGAGACGCCATGGCGCTCCCCGACCTTATCGAGGTGCAACGCGCCTCGTATCGCTGGTTTCTTGAAACCGGCATGCGCGAGCTGTTCCACGAAATCTCGCCGATTCGCGATTTCAACAATCGTGATCTCGAGCTTTCCTTCGTGGACTATCTTTTAGATGAACCAAAGTTCGATGAGAAAACGTCAAAAGGAAAGAACGTGAACTACGAAGCGCCGCTCCGTGTAAAACTACGTCTCTTCAACAAGCGCACGAACCTCGAACGCGAACAAGAGGTGTATTTGGGCGATATTCCCGTCATGACGGAACGCGGCACGTTCATTATCAATGGGATTGAGCGCGTGATTGTGAGTCAGCTCGTACGTTCGGCAGGAGCGTTCTTCACCGCCGAGATGTTGCGCGGTCGTCGTTTTTATGGCGCGAAAATTATTCCAAACCGTGGGGCGTGGCTTGAATTTGAAACAGATGGCAACGGCGTGATTTGGGTGAAGATTGATCGCAAGCGTAAGGTCGCGGCAACCGCTCTTTTGCGCGCGTTCGGCATTGCGTCTGATGAAAAACTTCGCGAAGCGTTCGTGGATATAGACACGCATCCAACGATGAAATACATCGAAGCAACGCTTGGCAAAGATGCGGCGCAAACGGAAGACGACGGGTTTATCGAAATCTATAAGCGTATTCGTCCGGGAGATTTGGCGACGGCAGAAAACGCGAAGTCGCTCGTGCAAGCGATGTTCTTCAATTTTGATCGGTACGACCTCGCGCCTGTGGGACGGTATAAGTTCAACCAACGGTTCGGTTTGCCGACCACCACCGAAGCGTGTCAGAAAGAGGAAAACCGCATTCTCACAAAAGAAGACGTGGTGAATATTCTCAAGGAAATTATTCGTTTGAACAACACGCAGGCGGCACCAGACGACATCGACCATTTGGGAAATCGACGCGTACGTGCGGTGGGCGAGCTGGTACAGGGGCGTTTTCGCATCGGTCTTGCGCGCATGGAACGTATCGTGAAGGATCGCATGTCGACGATGGATATTGACGCGCTCGTGCCGGCAAAACTCATCAACGCGCGTCCGGTGATTGGTGCGGTGCGTGAGTTTTTCATGAGTTCGCAGCTGTCGCAATTCATGGATCAGATCAATCCGCTCTCCGAGCTCGAGCACAAGCGTCGTCTTTCCGCGATGGGGCCTGGAGGTCTTACGCGCGAACGTGCTGGCTTCGACGTGCGTGACGTGCACCGCTCGCACTACGGGCGTATCTGTCCGATTACCTCTCCGGAAGGGCCGAACATTGGGCTGATCGGTCACATGGCGTCGTATGCGCGTATCAATGAGTACGGGTTTATCGAAACGCCGTATCGTCGCGTCAAAAGCTGGGTGAAAAACGATGGAACAGACGCTATTGGGGAAACGCTTCGTGTGGATGTGCGTGATGGTATGGGGAAACTCGTCGAAAAAGCAGGAACGGTGGTTGATAAAAAAATCGCGGAAAAACTCACAAAAGTGTTCGTCGACAAGTTGCCCGTCACGCCAATCGTTACAGAAGAGATTGTCTATTTGAACGCGTTCGTCGAAGAGCGTGGAACGATCGCCCCTGCGACGACACCTATCGATAAGCAGGGAAACTTTCTCGTGGAACGCATGAGCGCGCGCCGTAATGGTGAGCCGCAAGTCGTGGAAGCGTATGAAATTGATTATGTAGACGTGTCTTCGAAAGAAATTCTCTCGATTGGAACGTCCATGATTCCGTTTGTGGAGCATGACGACGGCCATCGCGCTCTCATGGGAACGAACATGCAACGTCAAGCGGTGCCCTGTATTAAGCCGGATGCGCCGATCGTGGGAACGGGCGTGGAACGTCGCGCGGCGATCGATTCTGGACACACAATTATCGCTTCGGATGATGGGGTTGTGGTGTCCGTTTCTGGAAAGCATGTGGAGTTTCAAACGAAAGAAGGACATCTTCATCGTTACGATCTCGTGAAATTTCAACGCACGAATAATTCGACCTGTTTGAACCAGCGTCCGGTGGTGAATCGTGGGCAAAAAATGTACGCCGGCGAGGTGCTTATTGATGGAACCTCCTGTCAAAATGGAGAGATGGCGCTTGGGCAAAACTTGCTCGTCGCGTTTATGTCTTGGGAAGGCTACAATTACGACGACGCCATTATTCTAAGCGAACGCCTCGTGCATACCGATCGGTTCACTTCGATCCATCTTGAGCATCACACGATTGACGTGCGTGATACGAAGCTTGGACCAGAGGTGATTACGTCGGATATTCCGAACGTATCAGAAGAAAAATTCCGTAACCTCGATGAGCAAGGCATTGTGCGTGTCGGAGCTGAGGTACGATCAGGCGACATTCTTGTGGGAAAGATTACGCCAAAAGGAGAAACGGATCTTTCTGCGGAAGAAAAGCTTTTGCGCGCGATTTTTGGAGAAAAAGCTCGCGATGTGCGCGATTCATCGCTGTATCTTGAGCACGGTGAGCGCGGAAAAGTGGTGGATGTAAAGATCTTTACACGAGAAGCAGGAGATAAGCTACAACCAGGCGTTCTGCGTCAGATTGTGGTGTCCGTTGCGGATCTTCGCAAAATTCAGGCAGGTGATAAGCTCGCCGGTCGTCACGGAAATAAGGGTGTTATCTCGAAAATTGTGCCTGTCGAGGATATGCCGTTTCTGCCCGATGGTACGCCGATCGACATTATTCTGACACCACTCGGGGTCGTTTCGCGTATGAACCTTGGGCAGATTTTCGAAACGCATCTTGGACTCGCGGCGAATGCGCTTGGGTATACGGTCGCCACGCCGGTGTTTGATGGGGTGCCAGAAAAAACGATCCATCAAGAACTGGAAAAAGCAGGCTTCGATCCAAGTGGAAAAGCCCCGCTTTTCGATGGGCGAACGGGCGAACGCTTCGAAAATGATCCAACGGTCGGCTATATCTACATGTTGAAGCTGAACCACATGGTGGACGACAAGGTACACCAACGTTCCATCGGACCCTACTCGCTCATTACGCAGCAGCCGCTCGGTGGAAAGGCGCAGTTCGGTGGGCAGCGCTTCGGAGAGATGGAAGTGTGGGCACTTGAAGCGTACGGCGCCGCACATATGTTGCAAGAAATTCTCACGATTAAATCGGACGACGTTCCTGGACGTTCGAAAGCGTACGAAGCGATTATTAAAGGCGAACCTATCAAAAAAGTGAACGTGCCGGAATCGTTCAACGTGCTCACACGTGAATTGAAGGGGCTGGCGCTCGACGTTGAGCTTCTCAAAGATGGAAAACGCATCGAAGAAGCCTCGCCTCGTCCGGAACATCTCAAGAATCGTCCTGCGGCCTCGACTTCTTCTGAAGAAGAATGGGGACCTGTCGACTTCTAACCAACCTACCCTATGGCCTATCATCAAACAGAATACATCAAAACAACCGATTTTGATGCCATCCGCTTACGTCTTGCCTCGCCGGAGGTTATTCGTTCGTGGTCGTATGGAGAGGTGACGAAGCCGGAAACGATCAACTATCGCACGCAACGTCCAGAAAAAGGTGGGTTGTTTGCGGAAGAGATTTTTGGCCCCTCAAAAGATTGGGAGTGCTACTGCGGAAAATACAAAAAAATTCGCTACAAGGGCATCATTTGTGATCGTTGTGGGGTAGAAGTGACCTACGCGCTCGTGCGACGTGAACGTATGGGGCATATTGAGCTTGCAGCACCCGTCGCGCATATCTGGTTTTTGCGCAGTATTCCTTCAAAGATTGGGTCCATTCTTGATTTGTCGGTGCAATCGCTCGAAAAAGTGATCTATTTCCAGTCGTTCATTATTACGGATGTGAACGAAGATTTGCGCGTGCAAACGCTTGAGGCGGTGCGTCTAGAATATAAAACAAAACGCAAGCAGATTGATCATGAATGCGAGCGCGATAATGAACGTATCAACAAAAATGCGGCAGAAAAAAGCTGGAAACCTGAGCAAACCGCGAAAGAACTCGAAAAAGCACAACAAAACAAAGAGCGTCGCGTGGAAGAGCTTGAAGCGGATTTTGACCAAGCAGAAAAAGAGCTGAAAGATTTGCGCCCGATGAAAATCATCTCCGAACTTGAATATCATGATCTTTCGTTGAAATTCGGACATTTGTTCGAAGCAAGAATCGGTTCAGATGCGATCAACGAGCTGCTACGTCGTATCGATCTTCCGCAAACCATCGCGATGCTTCATGCAGAGCTCACGGACGCATCCGAAGCGAAGCGCGATCGTCTTATGCGACGACTCAAGCTACTTCGTGCGCTTGATCTCAACAAAATTTCGCCTGATTGGATGGTGTTGAAAGCGCTGCCGATTCTTCCGCCTGACCTGCGTCCAATGGTGGCGCTCGATGGTGGACGGTTTGCCACGTCTGACCTGAACGACCTCTATCGTCGCGTGATCAATCGCAATAATCGTTTGAAACGTCTTGCGGAACTCAACGCTCCAGAAGTGATTGTCCGAAATGAAAAGCGCATGTTGCAAGAAGCGGTCGATTCGCTTATCGATAACGGAGCGCGTCATTCGAAAACGGTGCTTGCCGCGACAGGAAAGAAGCGTCAACTCAAATCTCTTTCGGACTTTTTGAAGGGTAAACAGGGACGTTTTCGTCAAAACTTGCTTGGAAAGCGTATCGACTACTCCGGACGCAGCGTGATTGTGGTGGGTCCGCATCTTGAATTGCATCAGTGCGGATTGCCAAAAATGATGGCCCTTGAGCTGTTCAAGCCGTTTATCATTGCCCAGCTCATCAAGCGTGAGCTCGTACACAACATTCGTTCGGCAAACCGCTACATTGAGGGAGATCATCCAGAGGTGTGGGACATTCTCGAGGTGATCGCTTCTGAAGCGGTGGTGCTTCTCAACCGTGCGCCAACGCTGCACCGTCTTGGTATCCAAGGCTTCCAGCCAAAACTGATCGAAGGAAAGGCCATTCAAATTCATCCGCTTGTGTGTTCGGCGTTTAATGCGGACTTCGACGGCGACCAGATGGCCGTACATATTCCGCTCACGGAAGAAGCTCGTTGGGAGGCAAGAAACCTCATGCTTTCGACGCGCAACCTCTTGAAACCGGCGACGGGTGAACCAGTGGCAAAACCGGACAAAGATATCGCGTGGGGCTGTTTTTACATCACGTCGATGCAAGATCCAGAGAATGGGGTGATTAAAACGTTTGGAACGGCAGATCAGGCGATCTATGCCTATCAATCGGGTAATGTGGATGTACGTGAAAAAATCAAAACACGTATCAAGAGTGGTGAGCCGATCATCGAAACCACGATTGGTCGCGTGATTCTGAACAGACTGTTTCCGAAAGAGATTGGCTATCGCAACGAACCGATCGGTACGAAGGAGCTTGCGGCAATCGTGCGCACAACTATTCAGCTTCGTGGGTTTGATCGCACGGCGAAGTTTTTGGACGAGGTGAAGGTGCTTGGATTCCACTTTGCGACAAAATCAGGGTTTAGCTACGGCCTTGGTGATCTTCCGAACTTCTCGAAAACGGAGCTTATCTCTGAAGGAGAAGAAAAATCTCAAGACATTGAGACGCAATACAAAGAAGGATTACTCACGAAGAAAGAACGTCATTCGCGTATCGTCGCGCTGTGGTCAGATGTGAAAGAGCGTATCCAGCGTCTTTCTGTTGAAGCGTTGCCGAAAAAAGGGTCTGTATATGCGATGATTAATTCCGGCGCGCGTGGCTCGGCGGGACAGCTCGTGCAGGCCGTGGGTATGTGTGGTCTGAAAGCGAACCCTTCCGGTGATACGATCGAACTGCCGATCAAGTCGTCCTATCGAGATGGTCTCGATGTGCTTGAATACTTTATCTCGACGCACGGTACGCGTAAGGGACTTACGGACACTGCTCTCAAAACGGCGAATGCGGGGTATCTCACACGCCGTTTGGTGGATGTCGCGCAAGATATTGTGGTTGGATCGGAAGATTGTGGAGATGAAGAGGGTGCCGTATTTACGCAAAAAGAGTGTGAAGAAGTGGGTGAACCGATGCTCGCACGTATTTTTGGGCGATATCTTTTGAAAGATCTGAAAGATCAGGAAACGGGCAAGGTGTTGTTCAAAAAAGGAACGCTTCTTGGCGAAGATGATGTGAAATCGCTCAAGAATGCGAAATTGGATAATGTCACGATGCGATCGCTCTTGAACTGTAAGATGCGTCGAGGGTTGTGTCAGAAGTGCTATGGCTACGATCTTGCGTTCAATAAACTGGTGAAACTGGGAACAGCGGTGGGAATTGTGGCTGCTCAGTCGATCGGTGAACCGGGAACGCAGCTGACGATGCGTACGTTTCACATGGGAGGTACGGCAGGATTCGATATCACAATGGGTCTTCCACGCGTGGAAGAGCTGTTCGAAGCGCGCGTGCCGAAGCATAAAGCGCTCGTGGCAGAAGCGGCTGGACCGATCAAAATCATGGATGCAGAAAAGCGTATTCTTCAATCCACTACAGGAGAACGTATCGTGGATACGTCCGGATCGAAGATGGTATATATTGCGCACATTGCAAAACAGGAAAAATGCTTTCCGTTTTTAAAACGAGACAGTGTGAAGGTGGAAGATGGACAGAAAGTGAAAGAAGGACAGACACTTATTGTGTACGCGAATGGTGAGGAAGCGGTCGCCGCTCACAAGGGAACGATCGCCATCGTGAAAAAAGAAGTCGTGCTCAGCTTTGAAGCGCAAACCATGATGGAACATGAGATTCCAACGGGATACCGCCTTATCGTAAAAGACGGGCAGGAGGTCCAAGAGGGTGATGCGCTCACCGAAGGGCAGATGGATTTGCACGATCTCTTCCGTCTCAAGGGGCAACCAGCTGTTATGCGATATGTATTGAAAGAAGTGCTCGCCGTGTATTTGACGCAGGGGCAGAAGCTTTCGAGTAAACATATCGAGCTCATGATTCGGCAGATGTTCTCGCGTATGTATGTGCGCGAAGCAGGAGATTCGGACTTTCTTCCTGGGCAAGTGATCGCGAAAACGCGCGTGGATGAAGAAATGGCGCGTATCGAGCGGAATGGGACAGGTACACCGCCCGTGGTGCAGCAGTTGTTTCTCGGTATCACGAAAGTGGCGCTTTCGACGGAGAGTTTTTTGTCGGCGGCCTCGTTCATGGAAACGGCGCGTGTGCTTATCGATGCCTCGCTCACGGGACGTCTCGATAAACTTGAGGGTTTGAAAGAAAACGTGATTATCGGACGGCTCTCACCAACAGGAACAGGCTTTACAGGAAACCAGTTTCAAGAGCTTGCCGACGAACACGAAAAAGCGAAGAAATCGTAGAACCTGTCGCGTAGAACCTGTTCAAGATTTCGTACAGAAAAGAGTGGCCTTGTGGTCACTCTTTTTTTCTCAAAATTAGGTCATTCGTCGAATCTATGCTAAGGAGGATAGCTATGCATGCCTTCCTTTGGAGAACGCTCCTCGTTCTATCGATCGGACTTCTGTCCGGTGCGCTTGGGTTTCTCATCGGGTTGATCATCGCTTCGAGTTGGAGCCGTACGTTCGGCGTCGTAGCGATGTTCTTTCTTTGTGTCATATATTCAAATTTGCTGGCAAAAATCTATCTCATAATCAAATTACGCCTGATCAGGTGCCAGAAAATCGTATGACGCGTTCTTCTATCATGCGTTTGATACGCGTCACTTTGATGTATTGCTGTCTGTATGTAGTGAGTTTTGGCGTTATTGCGTCAGTTTTGTATCCGCCTCGAGCCATCCGTGGCATCCCTTGGTTGGAGCGTGTGATCATTATCATGTCGTTTATCTATTTAGCGAGATACTTTGTCTACACGATGATCAGTCCTTGGTATGATGTAAAATGGGAAATCTGGAGAGCGAAGAATCAGAAGCGTATACAAGAATACCGACCAAAAGTTTCTGTCATTATTCCTGAGTGGAACGAAGAGATTGGCCTCGTCTCGACCGTGAAAAGTGTTCTCAGAGGCTCGTACGAGAATCTTGAGATTATTGTGATCAACGATGGTTCAACCGATCATTCAGACAAAATCATGCAAGCATTTATCGCACATCGCGAATCATATCCGCATGAGACAAGTAAAACGATCCAGTATTTCTTTCAAGAGAATGGCGGGAAGGGAAGTGCACTCAATAAAGGGATTGAACTCGCGACTGGGGAGATTATTCTCACGATTGATGCGGACTGCATCGTTGAGAAAGATGCTGTTAAGCATTTTGTCGCGCACTTTATTGATCCGAATGTCATGGCGGCGGTTGGGAATGTAAAAATCGCCCATGCCTCCTCCTTTCTCGTTACGTTGCAATATTTGGAGTTCCTCTTCTCGTTTTATTTTAAACGAGCAGATTCTGTCCTAGGATCCATCTACATTATCGGAGGTGCAGCGGGAGCCTTCCGCAAGGAAGTGTTTGAAAAGATTGGGTATTATAGTGAGGGAAATATTACGGAAGATATTGAGCTGACGATTCGCATTCAAAAAGCTGGCTTAAAAATCGTGTATGCGGCAGATGCGATCGTGTATACAGAGGGTGCGAGCGATGTTCGAGGCTTGTTGAAGCAACGACTACGTTGGAAGCGTGGAAGAATCGACGCGTTCGTCGAGAATCGGTCGCTGTTCTTCAGCAGGAAGCGGAAGCATAATAAGTTTCTTACGTGGCTCGTTCTGCCGTTTGCTGTTTTGGGAGATGCGGAACTGCTCTTCGAGATTCCATTCATTCTCTTTCTCTACGTTACGGCACTCATCACGCACGATTATTCGCCTTTTATCGCCGCTTTACTGATCGTGACCCTTGTCTTTTACTTACAGGGCTTCACGTTGGATAGCAAATTCAATCAGAAAAATGTCTATCTTTTGGCCCCGATTGGTTGGCTGATGTTCTATTCAATTACCCTGATTGAGCTGATCGCGTTACTCCGCTCATTGTGGAGTATTAGTAGAAATCGACAAATACAATGGCAGTCTTGGAAACGCACGGGGATCAAGAATGCGTAGTCTCTTGTTCGCTGTGTGCTTCATGAAAAAGGTGTATGATGATACTCATGCTCAAGCATCCGCTCCATGTCAAATACCCACATCTCCAGCGCTCTCCCGAGGTTGAACGCGCGGTACGTGTCCACGAACATCAAACCAAGGCACGCCTACCGAATGATCCGCACGATCGTATCGAGGCATACATGACGCGTCTTGAGCGCCTCTTTCTCCATCCTGATCGTACGCAGCGCAAACGGTATCTCGAAATGGTACGTTCTCGCGTCTATGACGAGCTTCTTCTGAAACGAGAGAACTTTCCTGAATCGTATTTCAAGCTCCAGCAACGCATAGCTCGAGAACGTGGACAGGCTATTGAAGAGATCCCTCCGCACATTCGTCAGCAGATGATGAACGTGGTCATTCGCGATCAGCAGGTTTCTCTCGATGCATGGATGGACTACCTCATCTCAAACGACGCCGGCTATCCTCCTTGGTTCAAGTATTTTGTCTGGAACAACATCATCAAACTTTCTCAATTCGACAAGGAGCGAGGAGAGTTCAAGCGACGCACGCATTCCACCGTGGCTCCGTTTCCCGAAATCCATCGAGAGGCCTTGGCCAAGATCGCCGATCTGTATCAGCGAGCGAAGACAAATCATCCGCATCTTCAGGAGGTTGCGGTACGGGAAGCTGTTTCCAAGCACTTCCCATCACTGTATGCCGAACTCATGCAAGAATCTCTTGCTGCCGCACATGAGCGCGGAGAAGAGATTCGTGGAGAATGGGTACGGTATGAGCAGGGAAATGGAGATGATGCTCTCGTGCTCTTTCATTCTCTCGACGGAAAAGGTACGGGCTGGTGTACCGCTGGCCAATCTACGGCCGAAATGCAGATTGAGAGTGGTGACTTCTATGTCTACTACACGCTTGACCAGCATGAGGAAGCGACGCAGCCACGAATCGCGATTCGTATGGAGTATCACCAACTTGCCGAGATACGCGGAATTCTCCCAAACCAAGAGCTAGAACCTCAATTGCAAGATGTTCTGGATGAGAAACTACAAGACTTTGGTCAAGAAGCCGACGTCTATCGAAAAAAAATCAAAGACATGAAGCGCCTCACGCTTCTTGAGCGGAAACAGGCACAAGGTGAAGCGTTCACACAGGAGGAGACGAGATTTCTTTATGAAATTGAGGCGCCTATCGAAGGATTTGGATATGGAAAGGATCCGCGCCTTGCCGAGCTGTTAGGGAAGAGATCTCCTTTAGAAGATGTGCCGATCTTGTTTGGATGCACCTTGGAAGAAATCGCTTGGACAAAGGAAGACGTGTGTGAGCAGACGAGGATATATATCGGTCAGACGTTTCCCGATATGTTTCACGAACTGGCATCATGCGAACGCGTCTTCCTTGAAGACCCTCATGATAGGAAGGTATTTCCGAATAACGAAATTCATCGACATCAGGTCAAGATTGGTGGAATAACGAAACAACAGCTCATAGATGAATTAGCATATAAATTAGCATATACTGGTAGTGCCGATGCAATAAATGTTGTGGAATCAAGCGAATTTTTTATAGAAACACATGCTAGGGTGGTGGAACTCGTACGACTTTCGACAGATACGCTTCCTTCTTCTAGGAAGTATCAGTATTATTCGTATGAGGACGTGTATAGGCAGGCGATGAAGCTTGGTCTCGAGCTTTGTCCGGCAGAAGTAGGTCCGCAGATGTATTTGCAGCACGATGACGTACACTTAGAACAAAAAGCGTGCCTTGTTGGTATGAAGCCTATTGCGTCAGGTATCTTTTTCTTGGAAGAATCTTTTGAAAAGGACATATATCTCGGAATGCAGCACGTGCCGGCGTTAGATATGCCTTGCGATGCTCCGTATGTGCTGTTTTGCCTCCCTTCTCGTCAGGCATAGCTTTGTGTATGCGCCTCCTTGGTATTGATCCTGGGTTTGATCGTGTGGGTTTTGGTGTCGTGGATGAAGCGAAGGGGAAACTTACGTGGGTGTATCACGGCTGTTTACAAACGGATAAACGAGCTGAATTCGTGTCGCGCCTCCAGCAAGTACGAGACGCCGTCGCGAAAACGCTCACGCATTTTCATCCAGATGTTGTGGTGGTAGAAAAGCTTTTTTTTCAAACGAACGTAAAAACAGCCATGCAGGTAAGCATGGCACGAGGAGTTATTTTGCTTGCGATTACGGATGCGCACGTTCGTTGTATTGAACTCACACCGAATCAGATCAAACAAGGACTTGCAGGATGGGGTGGGGCAGAGAAAAAAGCCGTTCAAATGATGGTACAAAAAACATTGCATCTTGAGGAAATTCCGAAGCCGGATGATGCGGCAGACGCGCTTGCGATGGCGATTGTGGGAGTGTATGCGGCGAAGCATCCTGCGATGAAATAAGAAGACCCGGCCGATCAACGTCTATCTCAGGATGAGATGACGGATCAGGCCGGGTCCCCAACACGTGTGTTGGGTCAGTTCAGAGGCGCGTCGGGGGAGGTGGGGGACACCTCCGAGGGCTCGACGGCCTGGATTTCTGCTGCGGTGGGCTCGAGGGCGGAGATGTCTCCGTGCCTCAGCGCCGCTCGCTCCTCCTTGGAGAGCTGGGTGCTGCCCTTGGGCTTGCCACCGCGCTCACCCTCCTTGGAGGAGCTCTTCCGGTCTTCGACGCGCTTCTGGCGCCGCGTCTCGCCCCGGGAGGGCTTCTCGACCTTCGGGCCGTGGAAGGTGAACACGTCACCCGACGGCGGCCGAATCGAGAATTCCGTCCCGTTTTTCCCGGTGATCGCCCAGCCGTTGCCGGGAAGGGCGGGGTCCTCGCCCGGACGCAGTCGCTCGTTGAGCTTCTGCACCCGCGCGCGGTTGACGTCCTCCTGCGTCGCCGGCCGACGCGGGTCGTTCACCTGCGGGTTCGCGATGACGATCTCCGTACCCGGCGTCTTGAGGCCGAGCTCGCGCTCGATCTCCGGAAGCCGCTCGATGATCCCCGCGACGTCCGCGAGGCGCTCCGTCCCGTCTTCGTCCTTCACGACGTAGCCGAGCTGTTCCACGAGGTGGAAGGCGTTCCGCTTCGTTGCGTGGAAGATCACGCTCACGATCCGGTCGCGGAAGTCCTCTCGCTCTTCGAGAGTCTTGGCATACTCCTGGACCGCCCTCGTGTCGCTCGGATCGATGGCGAACACTTCCGTGTCCACGTCGATCGCGAGCAGCGGGTGGGCGCCTGCGTTCAGCCACTCGGCGTTGCAGACGAGGACCTTCGAGCGCATGGCCTCGAGTCGAACGAGGTTGTGTGCCCCGTCGATCGTGCCGCGCTTCTCGGCCTGCTTGCGCAGGTAGCCGCACTGCTCGTGCAGCTTCGTGACCGTCCACCGGACGTCACCGCGTCGCATCGCCTTTCCGCCGTAGAGGTGGAAGAGGTGACGCCGCGTGTCCCCCCTCTGCTTGTCTCCGTCGGGGTAGGTCATGGACACGGCGAGCGCCGCATCCATGCTCGGCAGTTCGAGATTCACGACCGAGTGCACCACGTGCATCCCGTCGTTCTTCTCGTCACCGAGAAGCTCTAGCGTGCGCCCGAGTACCGTCTCGATCAGCTCGAGTCTCGTGTCGCCGTTCCGGAGTGTGTCTCCGTACGCCTGACGCGCGCTCTCGAGCGCCTGCTCGCGTTCCTGCTCGGCCGCCGCCTTGTAGGACGGCAGCATGTCGGCCGCGCAGCCGACTCCCGCCTCGAACTCCGAAAGGTTCTCCTCCGAGACGTCCTCGGGGGGAACCATCGGCAGCTCGAGCCTGGTCTCGCCGTCGCCCACCACATGGGTGAACGGGACTTCGAGCCTCGCGAGCCTGTAGTCGCTCCGTACGACGTTGCAGGCCGCGATGGCCTTGCCTCGTCGGATGCGTCGTTCGACGGCCGCGCCCGTGTTCTGAGCGATCCACGTGTCGGCGAGTCCGAACGCGGTGTCGTCTGAGTCCACGGTCACGCAGGGCACGTCTCCGAGAGGCGTGATCCCTGCCGCCTTGTGCTCGGTGAGCGCGTTCTTGATGGCGCTCGTGAGCGCGTCGACGCGCGGTCCGTTCGGGAACACGTACGCGAGCTTCTCGAGCCCGGCGTTCACGATCCCTTCGCACGCGCGCAGGCAGTGCCGCGCCGTCTCGACGCTCATCCCCGACTTGGGGTGACGAACGTTCATGATCGACCCCACGTTCTGGGCGTAGTAGGACATGACGTCCGCCTTCGCCTTCGTGATCGTCTTCTCACGCACGAACATCATCAGGGGCATGACGTTCACCCCCTCCGGAAAGGCCGCCCGCACCTCGGGCTCGATCGGCGCCTTGCCGTCCGCGATGGCGAACAGCTTCTTCAGCGCCGCCACGATCCCCGCCCTGAAGGCGAGGAGCCACGTGAGCTGAACGACCTTGTCTCCCGCCGCCGCGAAGGGCGTCGAGAGAACGTTGACCGACGCCGAAACCTGAACAGACTTTTCGTTCGACATTGATCTTGCGCGAGCCGGTTTTTCACCGTCTCGCCTCCTTGATGAAATCGACCTACTGACGAGCAATGCTTCCGCGCGTCACCATGACGACACGTAAGCACGATCTCCAGGGATGAACCATCCCCACCTCTATTCTTCAAAGAACGTTCCGTTTGGCGATCTGCTCGGGCTTCGGTCAGAAACGTCCTCAACGTACCATGCAGTACGTTTGCGGTTTTCTGCCCTCCAGCCCGTCGCATCTCATCCAAACGTCTACGTTCTCATGTCATCACTTGAAGAAGAAAGATGGAGACACGTCTTCGAAAGACGTGCCAGATACAAGGGACGAACGTCCCCCGCGGTTCATGGCGCACTCGCCTGGTGGGAGGTATTCGCGTTGTCGCGATACTCCGCTTTGGCTTCAGCCGTCGCTTGCGCGAAAGCTTCTGCCCACCAAGCCTTTGTCGCCCGTTCGGCGTCGGCGGCCTTGCGGACCTCCAACATCACCGAAGGGTCCTTGCGGAGAGCGCGCCGCTCATCCACGAGAATGCCGATCAGAGCCCCGAAGGGATGATCAGCACGCGACCACCATACTGACACCGTCACCCAGCCACGCAAGAGCCTCTCCAGCTCCTCGTGCTTCTCGGCGGGGCAGGCGATCCCCCCGATGTGGTCCAGCACCGCACTCGCGATGCGACCGACCGCTCTCGATCGCGCGTCGTCGCTCATCTTCGCGAGCCTCTCGAAGAGGATGT
>CAYSAI010000001.1:279831-298050 GCA_964428975.1 uncultured Gammaproteobacteria bacterium
TCCGTGTGCGGCGCGTCGATGAAGAGCGCGCCGTCGTAGTTGGGGTGATTCCGGGGGATAACGTTCCCCGAAGTGACGTTCTGCGTAGGGGCGCAGAAGACCTTACCCTGAGCGGTATTGCTCATGAAACTGTTTCTCTTGCATCTTGATCCGTCATTCCCGCGAAGGCGGGAACCCAGCCCAGAGGATCAGGAGAAGCGCATCAATTTCACGAGCATTACACATTCAAGGTGTGGAACCACCCACTCTCTACCGACACGTTTCGACGCATGGGCGACGTTCGTATCAGCAAGGAGTGATGCCCGACGAGAATCGTCAGGCAGTGGGCCTTAGAGCCCGAACCGTTCACGGATCAGTACACGCAAGGGGCGTGCGTTCCGCTTCCAGTTCTCGCGCATGGCGAGGAGTCTCGCCAATCCCTCCCACGAGGTGAGCGTGCTCATCCACGCCTCGACCTTTTCCGCCTGCGTTCCTGCGTGGGGGAGGATACCCCGCAGGAGTTTCTTCAACCGATTGATCTCGCCGTCGAGCTCGCACTCGGGGAGGCCCGCGAGGTAGGCGAACCCGTCGTGCACCTGCCAGAGGATGTTCAGCACCCCCTCGCTGACGGTGGGGATCTCATCCCACGGATCCTCCTCTTCCATCTCGCGATCCGGTACGCACTCCTCTCCGTAGAGTACGTGGAGGGGGATCGGGTTCTCTCGTAGGAACGTGGCGAGATCTTCGCCCGCATCCTCCTGCCGCGGCTTCCA
This sequence comes from uncultured Gammaproteobacteria bacterium, assembly GCA_964428975.1. GTDB lineage: Bacteria > Patescibacteriota > Patescibacteriia > 2-12-FULL-60-25 > 2-12-FULL-60-25 > JAGOUA01. Next base: position 280,584 of record CAYSAI010000001.1, read on the forward strand.
CCGCGACGGCACCCGCTTCATGCCGGCGGTCCGGTTCATGTCGCGAGCCCGCAGCCTCAAGGCGCCCCCATCCGTTTGCTCGCACATGGTGCGTTCTCCGTGAGCCATTTCCAGCTCGTGAATATTCGTTACCGCGAAATTACGGCAAACGATGCGCTATGGTACCAAAAAGCCTCTCTTTTGTCAAGCCGCGGCTTACAAATAAGCTGCTTGGCGAACACGAGCGATTTTTGCTAGAATCTAGGCATATGCCTTCCACAACCGTTACGATCTCTAAAAAAGAGTACAAAGAGCTTCTTGCGTGCCGTGTTCACGTTGAGCGAACGAAGGCTCTTAGAGCAAAAAAACCGCTCAAGAAAGCGAAAAAACAGAAACACATCATCGAAAACGATGATGTACGTGATTTTAAACCGGAGTTCCTTCGTTCACTGAACGCATCATTACGGGATATGAAAGCAGGTAAGCATCGTGTTCTTCGCTCTTCAAGAAGAGGCGATTGTTTTATTGAAAGTGGCTCATCGAAAGGACATCTATCGTTAACGTTTTCTCTCTTCAAAACGCGTGTTTTGACGAAAGAAAGCGTCCCCATGAGAAAGATGTGTAGCGCCATGGGGGAGCGCGAAGAAAGCTAATCATCCGGGAAGAACGGCACCTCGATCAACTGCTTGGTGCCACGCACGAACTGCGTGCGGTTCTCGGTATACTGCGTTACCTGAAAGGCGGTGGGGGGATGGTACGGACCGCCGCCCTCCGTCCAAACGAAGACACGCTCGTTATCGATACCGTGCCTGCTCTCGCTATTCGAAACGTAACGATCCGGAAAGAATCCCGTCTTGTTCTCCTTCACCCCGCAACAGGGCCAGCAGATGATCCAGCTGCCATTCGGGAGCGTCTTCAACGCTTCCCAGATGCTCTCTGCCCAATAGCCGCAGTGGCCGGGGTCGTGCAACTTGCAACGCGCCATGACAGCGTCGCGCACTACCTCGGACGAAAACGCAACCAGCTTCGTGTGCGTGGACATGGTATCCTCCAGCGAGAGATGGACTGCATCGTGCGCCTTGGGGATATTCCACCCGTTGTACACACGATGGTTGTTCACCTCACCTTTAGGCTCTTCTGTATCCATCTGGGATGGATTCCTGCCTGCGCAGGAATGACAACGGAAGAAAACAAAGGTGAGGAGCCCGCTATGCAGATGCACAGCGAGCTTCAGCCATGGAATTGTTCTTCGTTTCACGCCCATGAACGTGAGACGGATGTGATGAATCACATCCCTACGGGACGATCGCGCTCACGATCTCGAACACCTCGTCGGGGGTGAGGCGCGACCGCGAGCCGTCCTCGTTCCGCGGGGCTCCGCCGATCGTCGACCCGCCGCCCCATCCCGCCTCGCGCTCGAGCAGCGCGTGGAGGATGGTGCCCGCCTTGGTGTGCGGGCCGACGTGGAAGTGCGGGATGATCTCGCTCTTCTTGCCGACGGTGTAGGCCACCGATCCGTCGGGCATCTCCTGGTACGCGATGGCCCTCATGCGCCCCTGCGCGTAGAGCAGATCGAAGATGAAGTCATCCGACTTCGCCATCACCCAGCCGTTGCCGGTGTGGGTGATCTCGAAGGAACGCTCCTTCTCCACCGCTGCGCGAGGCTTCCACGCGAGGGTACCGGCCACGAGCGCGTCGATGTTCGCGACGCAGATTTCGAGCAGCGCCGCGAGGTCGGCCTTGCCGTACGTCTTCGCGCGGCGGAGGTCGCTCTCGGGCTTCATTGCGCCTTGGTAGAAGGCGTCCCCGAGTGCGGAATCGAGCGCGGGGTAGGCCGGCCCGTGCGCGTCGATCGCGCCCACCGTCTCGACGAGCATCCGCACGCGGGGCTCTGCGATCCTCGACGGATTCCGCAGGAGCCACACCGCGAGCGCGGTGTCGCCGTCGATGTCGTTGATGAATACCGTGTACCCCTCGGTGTTGAATCCGAGGAGCAGCGCGTCCATCACTTGCTGGCACGTCGCCCGCGTCACGAGACGCAAGCAGTTGTCGTGGTGGTCGAACGAGAAACGCTCGCCCTCCACGTCGATGTTCGGCCCCTGACAGTACCCGTCGAGCGCGAGGCTCTTTCGGGGGAGGGTCTCGAAACCGACGACGAGGCCGCGATCGATCTGGATTTCCATGTATCTTCATCCACCGCGCTTTCTCAGCGACGATGGCTCATGAGAGTTGTTTCTTCTTCGTTCGTCCTCAGGATTCCTCCTTTGGATCGAACAAAGATGCATCACAAGCCTCATCTCACGCCTTCATACGAGATGCAGGGGTGGGATGAGGGTTGATTGCTTGAAATAGCTTTGCCCCCGCCGACGTTTTGACGCGTCGACGGGGGCTCAGGTGGAGCTCTGCTTCTCCATGGCTCACCACTACGCAGGTGACTCGTTGCACTGTTTGGCGCGACCCTAACGAGGAACATGCTTCCCCGGAACGATGGTATGTCATCACGCACGGGCATCGTTCAGACGCCGTACGTTGCAAGAATTCAGAATGGGGGCCAGTGCACGTTGCTCTCCCTTCTGTCTTTTTCTCGAGGCTTCTTGCTCGCGTTCCCACCGCCTCTTCTGTGGGACGAGCGTGATGACGACGTTTTTTTTGTCGCAAACGATGAGTTTCAACCCATCGGCTCACCACTTTCCTGCCGCTCATGCGACGGCAATTCGAGTGCCATCGATCAGGGCTTGCGTTGATGTGCCCCAACCGACCATTCGCGGAATACGTCCGCTGCGTTGTCCCCACTATAGGGAACGACGAGCCCGTCCAGCAGCGCGTGCGGACGAGCATCGGTGCCATTGCCAGGAGTTGCACCTGTGTTTTCCACCACCCTTGCGGGGAGAGCGCTCGCTCTTTTTTTGTGGAACAACGGCATTCGGTTTCCCGATAGCTGCTCTCAAAACGTGTTTGAGAGAACCTATCGGGCGATGAGCAGAGGCTCATCGTCAGGGGTCCAGCCGGGGGAGAGCCCCCGGCGGGAATGGTGTCTCGATGCTGTCATCCGCGCCAGCGATGGCACAGGACGAGGCAGAGCGAGACTGATTCTTCGCGCGCTCGGAGGAACGGCGCTCGGAATCGTCCATGCTTTCGCAAGGACTTTCTTGCATGAGGCCAAACTGTTCGCCCGCAGTACTTCACCTTGCTAGGGCTACTCGGTGGGCTACTTAGCACAGCATCTCACATACAAGAATTCGTTCTCTCCTTTTGCGTTCGGAGGAACGGGGACTAGCCTCCATTCGGCATGTCCCCACGGGTTTTTAGCTATCCCGCCGCCTAGAGGCAACGCGTACATGTTCCAATGCACGAGCCGCCTGTTCCGAGGGTGTATCGCCTCCCTTGGGTAAACGCTCGACGAGGACTTGCACCTCGTTCTCCCGCGTTAGCGAGAGAGGATGGATCACATGATCCTTCCGTTTCTGAGTCGGGCTATCTCGGGCCGCGTGGAACTCATCCACGATGTCAGGTGGCGGGTTTCTGCCGCCGTTTACACCTGTACGCCCTTTTTCCCGATCCATACTCCGTTCCATCCCTCGAGCAACTTGAAAGGTTTTCAGTATTCCGCAAGCGGAGCACCTACTTCCCTCGCCTATGCGTTCCATCGTGAGATGAAGCGTAGAGGCGAGGTGTCGTCAGCAAGGGTTGCCGACGACCAGCCGTACTTTTGTTCTCGGAGAGGTACTATCTCCGTCCGCTTCATCCGAAGCGGAGCTCCTTCCTACGCTTGTGGCCGTAGGCGCCCGCCTCGAGCCCGGTCTCGAACGACCGTTCTCGCCACCCCTCGAGGGTGGGGGAGGCTTCCTCCCTGGGCTGCTCGGCCCAGAAGAGGCAGTTCTCCTCGCGAGGGGCGGGGGGACACTTCGTGAAGCGCATGGTTTTTCTCCTTTTGGGGAGATGGGGCGACGCGTGAGAGAACCGGTAACTCTCACCCCGTTTTTTGGTCGCATAGCCCGATACGTCGGAGCCGCGTTTGTTCTTCTTCCCGAGTGTTACCCCAGGCATCGACCGTCAGAACGCGGCCGTCTCTTCTTGTTCTGCACTCGCATTGGACGGTGTGTGCCGCCCCACGAGATGCAGAAAGGCTTGAGAGGCCTCTGTCGAACACGCTCGTTGATTCGCCCTCGTAAGGGACGTCGCGGAGCGTGAGATGGCTGACTAGTTCTTTTTACAGAACGTGGTTGATCGCCCCATCCAGACGATCACCACCTGCTTTCCACTGACGGTAACCCTCGCCGAGGGGGGAAGCTTCTCCCCTGCGAGGTAGGTCTCTCGGAGCGCGTTCATCACGAGCTCCTTCGAGACCTTCGCTTCGGCCACTGCCCGCGCGCTCGCCTCGGCCTTCGCCTTGGCGGTCGCTGCCGTCTGCCGCTCCAAGCGGTGGCAGCCGGGGCAGAGCTTGTGCTCGGGCGCGCCCAGGAACTTGAAGCTGCAGCGGCAGCTCTTCCACACCCGCCCGCTGGCGAGCTGGCTCGCGGGGGTGGTGGGGGTGGAGGTGCGGGCGACGGTCTCGGTGGTCTTCTGCGTCTTGTTCATGGTCTTTCCGCGGGGTTTTCAGTCCCACGGCTCCTTCTGCAAGCGTCCTGCTCTGTTTCCGCTCTCACAATATTGTGAGTGTACGGATACAGTTTACAGAACACTCTGTCTCAAAAAATAAGCCTAGGGTGAACCAGCTGGCTTATTTCCTCAAACAGACATTGTCGATGGGCGTCGATGGCGTGTCTTGCTTACCTGAACAGTATGCCATAAAACCCCTATGTTTGTCAAGTATGCCTATACAAACTATAGAAATTTGGCTAAGTAAAGCGAAAAATACGCTGTAGAACAGTCGTTTTGCGAGGGTCTTGACGACATATGCTTTTGTATGGAACGGGGTGGGAGGAGGTGCTACTCTTTTCTTATGAGCCGCTCTCTCACCAAAGAACCTATGGCAAAAGAACCCACGATGCGTGATGTCATGAAGATGTTGAAAGGATTGGATGAACGATTTGAGCACTTCGAACAGAATATCGGAGAGATGATCCAAGATCTTGCGACTCACATGGATGTGCGATTAGATCGTGTGGAACAAGATACGTCCGTTCTTAAGACAGATATGTCTGTTATGAAGAAAGATATGATTCGGGTGAGCTCCTCAATGGTCACAAAGGACCACTTTGATGATAAAGTGGCGGATTTGCGCGCGGATCTCGTGATGCTTGCTCGAAAAGGGAATACAAAGTTCTCTGCTCTGGTTGAACAACTTCTTGAACAGCGTGTTCTCGATCAAAATACTGCTCGGCGTTTGCTCGCTTTCGAGCCGTTTCCGCAGAACTAAGGAACGCGTAAGATATCCTGTACAGGTAGAATCAGCTCCGCTACACTCTCTCACGTATGCAACTTTTTTGGCACGGACTCACGTCCCTTCGTATCGAGGCGGAAACGCGTATTGGACCAGTGTCTCTCATTACTGACCCTTTTTCGAGTGAAAAAGCGGGTGTGAAGTTTCCAAAAACACTTACGCCTGACGTCGTGGTGTTGTCGCATCAAGAAAAAAAGAAGTTTGACCTTTCTATGTTCGAGAATGACCCGTTTTTGATTCAAGATCCAGGAGAGTACGAGGTGAAAGGGATTTTTGTGTTTGGTGTGCCGGTGGAAAACCCTGATAAAACGCATCCGCATGGCGTGATCTATCGTTTTACAATCGAGGGTATCAATATCGGATTTTTAGGCGGGCTTGAACGCGTACCTACCGATCAAGAAATCGCCCTTCTTGAGGCGATTGATATTCTCGCGCTTCCTGTGGGCGGTGGTGGGCATCTCACGCCGCAACAAGCAATGGAAACGATCACGCGCATTGAACCACGTCTCGTAATCCCGCTTGGGCACGCGCTCGATGGTCTTGCGGAAGATCGCGCGCACGTCGATCAGTTCTGCCAAGTGATGGGCGTGTGTAAACGTAACGATGTGACGAAGCTCAAGATACAGAAGAAAGATCTTCCTGCGGAGGAAATGGTGATCACGGTGTTGGAGAAGGTGTAGGTGTGGTATACTAGGAATATCTATGCCTCGTTCTTTCTCTCCTCGTGCGAGTTCTTCGCGCGCGCCTCGAAAAGCGCCTGTTCGTAAAGCGGCGCCGAAGCGTGTGGCGCGCACGCTTGTGATTCCAACGATCGATCATCTCGCGACGAAGGTTGAGGAGGCGTTTCAAGAAGGAATTATCGAACCGCATCACAAACATAAGCTCATTCACGCCCATGTCGAAGCGCGTCATGCGAGACGTGTTCCGCACCATCACCATTGGTTATCGATGGTGGGAGTGGTTGTATCGTGTTTCGTGATCGCGTTTGGATGGTGGTTTACGGTCGGCACGCAGATACGTGAGAAGCTTCATTTTACGACAGGGCCGTCGTTGCGCGAACAGGTACAGCAAGAAGCGCGACGCCTAGATGCGCTCTCACCCTTTCCTGAAACACCCTAGAGAGGGTTGACAAACCCCTTCCCGAAACGGTGGGGAGCGGGTAGTATTCCTCTCGCTATGAGTGAGCTTCTTCCACAAAATGCCCTGACGGGTCGCCTCGAACCACGTGCTCTCGTTGAGGAAATCCAAACCTCGTTTTTGGATTACGCCATGAGCGTGATCGTCGATCGTGCGCTTCCAGATGCACGCGACGGCCTTAAACCCGTCCATCGTCGTATTTTGTATACCATGTGGAAAATGGGGCTTCGTGCGAACACGAGTTTTAAGAAGAGTGCGCGTATCGTTGGAGAAGTGCTTGGAAAGTATCATCCACACGGTGACACGGCTGTCTACGATTCGATGGTGCGTATGGCGCAGGATTTCAGCATGCGCTACATGCTTGTGCGTGGACAAGGAAACTTCGGATCGGTTGATGGTGATGGTGCGGCGGCCATGCGTTATACCGAAGCGAAGCTCTCGCATGTCGCAGAGCAGCTTTTACATGATTTAGATAAAGACACGGTGGATTTTCGTCCAAACTACGATGGATCAGAAGAAGAACCGCGCGTTCTACCAGGAAAACTTCCGAACCTGCTCTTGAACGGCACGATCGGCATCGCCGTTGGTATGGCAACGAGTATTCCTACGCATAACCTACGTGAGGTGTGTGATGCAGTGATCGCTCTCATCGAAACGCCAGAGATTACCGCAGAAGAGCTGACCCATCACGTGCCGGGCCCTGATTTTCCTACGGGAGGCATTATTTATGATCGTGCCGCCATGCGTCAGGCGTACGCGACGGGTCGTGGCGGGATTGTGATGCGCGCAAAAACGGAAATCGTTGAGGAAAAGTCCGGGTTTTTCCAGATTATCGTGAGCGAGCTGCCGTATCAGGTGAATAAATCGTTTTTGATTGAAAAAATGGCGGATCTCGTGCAGGAGAAAAAGATCGAGGGTATTCGCGATTTGCGTGATGAGTCGAGCAAAGGGGAAATTCGTGTGGTGATCGATCTCAAAAAGGATGCGTATCCAAAAAAGGTGCTGAACCAGCTCTTCAAGATGACGCAGTTGCAAGAAACGTTCCATCTCAACATGCTGTGTTTGGTGGAGAATGGGATTCAGCCGCGCGTTCTGACGTTGCGCACGATTCTTGACGAGTATCTCGCCCATCGAAAAGTGGTGGTGCGTCGTCGTACGCAATACGATCTTACGCGCGCTGAGGAGCGCATGCATATTTTGGAGGGGTTCATGATCGCGCTTGCGCATATCGATGAAGTGATCGCGATTATTAAGAAATCTAAAGATCGCGATGAAGCAAAAATCAACTTAATGGCGCGCTTCAAGCTGTCTGAACGGCAAACGCTCGCTATTCTTGAGATGCGTTTGCAACAACTCGCGAACCTCGAACGTCTCAAGATCGAGCAAGAACATGATGAAAAGAAGAAGCTGATTGAAGATCTCACGAGTATTCTTGCTTCAGAAAAGAGAATGCTGACCATTATCAAGAATGAAGTACTGGAGCTTCGCGAAGCCTATGGAGATGATCGTCGAACGGAAATCGTGAACCATCCTGTGGGGGAATTTTCGATGGAAGACCTCATTCCGCAAGAAGAAACGATCGTCATGCTGACGGAAGATGGATATATCAAGCGACTTCCACCTGATACGTTTCGCGCGCAAGCTCGTGGCGGCAAGGGTGTTGTTGGGCTCGCGACGAAAGAGGAAGACAACGTGAGCCAGATGTTTATGACGAGTACCCACACAGAGATCTTGTTTTTCACCAGTCGTGGACGAGCGTTTCGTTTGAAGGCATATGAACTTCCACAAGGAAGTCGTACCTCAAAAGGGCAAGCGATTGTGAACTTCCTGCAGCTTGCTCCCGGAGAAAAGGTGACGGTTACGCTTCCTATGGATGATATTGATGGCGCGAAACATCTTGTGATGGTGACGAGTCGAGGCACGATCAAAAAGTCTGCGCTCGATCAATTCGAAAACGTGCGTCGCAGCGGTTTGATTGCGATCACGCTTGATGATGGGGACGAACTTACGTGGGTGAAACCGTCGAGCGGACACGACGATATTTCTCTTGTGACGCGCAAGGGACAAGCGATTCGCTTTAACGAAAGTGATGTGCGCGCGATGGGACGGCTCGCGGGAGGCGTGCGTGGAATTAAGCTTGGACAGAGCGATGAAGTGATTGGTATGGATATTGTGAACGTCGCGCTTGCAGAGAAAGGCCTGCTTGAACTATTCGTGATTACGGCTAACGGCATGGGAAAATGCACCAATTTACAAGAATATAAAACCCAAGGACGCGGTGGTTCCGGAATTCATACGGCGAAAGTGAGCGAGAAAACAGGAAGCGTTGTGGGTGCGTTCATCTCGAATACCGATGACGAGCGCGATCTTGTGATGATCTCGAAAAACGGGATTGTGATCCGTACCCCCTTTAAATCCGTCCCTTCGCTTGGACGCGACACGCAAGGCGTACGACTCATGCGCTTTAAGGAGGTAGGGGATCGGGTGAGCTCCGTCGCGTTTGTGTAGGGTCAGGACTTACGTGTTTGGCGATCTTCGTGGTACGGTGATCGCACGCGGCGCGCAGTCGCTTCTTCTTTTTTGACATAATAACGTATCGCGTTCATAATTGAATACATGTATGATTGTCTCGTTTCGCGATGAGGAAACGCGCAAGTTATTCGTTCGAGACGTCTCACGTCGTTTTCCGCTTGATATTCAACGAACGGCGCTTCGAAAACTCGTGATGCTTGATGCAGCAACGTGTTTGCTCGACCTCACTATTCCTCCTGCGAATCATCTTGAGAAACTGACAAAGAAGCGTCGCGGGCAGTATAGTATTCGTATCAATGATCAATGGCGCATCTGTTTTCGATGGCAAGAGGGGCACGTGCACGAGGTAGAAATAACCGATTATCACTAAATACTCTATGAAAAAACACAAGCCCATCCATCCAGGTGAAATACTCAACGAAGAGTTTTTAGCTCCTCTCGACCTGACGCAATATCGTTTAGCGCTTGATATTGGCGTACCGCCGCGACGTATTAATGAGATCGTCCACGGCCTACGTGGAATAAGCGCTGATACTGCGCTTCGGTTTGAACGGTATTTCGGTACATCTGCGGCCTTTTGGATGCATCTCCAGTCGCGTTATGATTTGGAGGTGTGTACAGCCGTTTTAGGAAAGCGGCTTTTGCGTGATGTACGAGAACGCGAACTCGCTTAATCACCTATGCTCGGCTCTCTTCGTGGTACGGTGATCGCACGCGGCGCGCAGTCGCTTCTTCTTGAGATTGCTGGTGTTGGCTATCGTATCGGTGTAACGCCGGGAGTTCTCGCGCTTACGAAGACGGGAGAGACGCTTTTTCTTCATATCCACGAGGTGATTCGCGAAGATGCGCACGACCTGTATGGATTTCTCGCGCAAGAAGATCTCGACTTGTTTTTACAGCTTTTGAGCGTGTCAGGAGTTGGGCCGAAGGTGGCGAACACGATTCTTTCCATAGGAACCACCGCCTCTATTCGCAAAGCGTTGCTTGCGAGCGATGTGGATCTTTTGACGTCCGTTCCTGGAGTGGGAAAAAAGACCGCACAAAAAATCATTCTCGAATTGCGCGGCAAGCTTGTGGATGATGATGATACGGCGGTTGGCGAGGATAGTGAGGTGATCGCTGCACTCCAGTCGCTCGGATACTCTCTTCAAGATGCGAAACACGCCTTGAAACAGGTAGGAAACGATGGGCTCTCTGTAGCAGATCGCTTGCGCGGCGCGCTCAAACAGCTCTCCTCCTATGGACGTTCGTGACTGCATGGATGCATCTGCGTGGGATGCGCTTCTCACGAGTGTTTCGTATCCTCCGTTTACGCAGCTTTCCACGTGGGGAGAGGTTCAGCGTGCCTTGGGAAAGCGGGTGAGACGACTTTCGTGGGGAAAGGGTGGGCAGTGTATTCTCGCCCAGTGGGTTGAGGAGCGGCGAGGTCCGTTCACCTATTGGTTTTGTCCACAGGGGCCTGTGTATACGGAAGGGGTATCCGCCGCTGACCTCGAACTTTTTTTCGAACATTCCCGCGCACAGCTTGCCACCTTCGGCACGTGTTTTTTGCGCGTAGAACCTCGACGACGAACGATGAAAATGGAGGTTCTTCCGGCTCCACCTAGCACATCGATCGTAGGAACGCGCGTTCGTTCTCTCAATCCTACGACCAGTCTCCTTGTTCCTCTCAATGGGTCGCCAACAGAGCTCTTCGAACGCTGTCATAAAAAAACACGCTATAACATTCGTCTTGCGGAGCGGCATGCGGTGATTGTGCGCGGCGGACGCATGGAAGACCTTCCCACGTTTTTGCGACTTCTTCGTGAGACGAGCGATCGTGATGCGTTCATCGGACATGATGAGCAGTATCTTGAAACGGTTATGCGTACGCTTCACGCATCGGGTTATGGACGTTTGCGCGTGGCTGAATGCTTAGGAAAGCCACTCGCCATGAACTTCGAGGTGCTCTGTGGCGATACGGTGATGTATTTGTATGGAGCCTCGTCTTCGGAAGATCGTGAGAAGATGGCGCCGTATGCGCTCCAGTGGTCAGCGATGTTCAGCGCTTTGCAAGATGGGTATCGTTGGTATGATTTTGGTGGTGGCAATTCTGAAACGGAAGACGCGTTCGATGATCGTCCTTCGTGGGAAGGAATTACGCGTTTTAAAGAGCGTTGGGGGGCGATACGTCATACAGATGCAGGAACATTTGATAGACCGATACGTTCGTGGCTCTACAAGCTCCTCGTACGACGATAAAAGCCAGCTGAGCTGGCTTTTATGTGTGAGAACCAATCTTGAGTTAGTGCTTGTGTTGGCAGCACCCTTCAGACATCCCCATCTTTTTCCCTTTGCAGAGATAACACCCAAGACTCCATGCTCCACCGCCCATGAACGCGAGGGCGAGCGTGGCACCGATGAGAATGAATACGGTGTTTCCTCCTGCGGCAAAGCTTCCGCTATGGGCTCCAAAGAAAGCAACGATCATCGCGAAGGCAAGCAATCCACCCGCAACTCTTGTCGCGACGCCGAGCACGAGCGCAATTCCACCGAGAAACTCTGTAAGTGCGAGCACCCAGGCAAAGAACGTTGGCATCGGAAATCCGATATTATCGACCATGTTCGTTACCATCGGAATGCCACCATTCAGCTTCGTCCAGCCCGCGTAGATAAAAATCACCCCAACAAACACGCGAAGAATAAGCAAACCTGTCGACATGCCGTATTTAGCGCACCACTCCCGACAAGAAGATGAACACATCATAGTGCCTCAAGCGTAGCAGGGGGGTCTTTGGCACGCAACACACTACCGTGGCTTCGTCCGATGGGCATGCCATTGCTTCGCGACTTCTTCCACGTCTTGTTCGGTGACAATGGGCGAGGCGCCTCCACATTCAGCCGCATACCGAGACGCTTCATGAAGAAGACCAAGCGCAGCCGCGTGATGGGGTGAGCCGTGGTCGATTGCGACCTTCGCGCACGCTTCGTCGATAATATCAAACGCTTTATCTGGAAGAAAACGATCGTGGACGAACTGCATCGATGTATCGACTGCTTTTTCGATGGACGCGTGAGGAATGCATACACCATGAAACGCTTCATACGAGGGTTTCGCGCCGGTCAAAATTTGAATGGCGCTTTCGCGTGAAGGCTCTTCTACAAGGACGATTTGAAACCGTCGGTCGATCGCGCCATCTGGTTTAAGATATTGTTCGTATTCACGCCACGTGGTCGCGCCCACAACCATAATATCTCCACGCGAAAGAGCGGGTTTCAAAATATCGGCTATGTCGAGCGCGCCTTCTGACCCACGCGCTTGTTGAATCATGTGAATCTCGTCGATAAACAAGATGGTTTGTCGCGAGCCTTGTTCAAGTGAAGTGAGCAAACGTTGCAACCGACCTTCAAGCTCACCACGATATTTTGTACCAGCTAATAACACGTTCATATTCAGGGCGAGAATACGCTTGTTTTTGAAGCTTTCCGGCACGTCGCCTTTCACAATCCGTTGGGCGAGACCTTCGATGGCGGCGGTTTTTCCTACCCCAGGCTCACCAATTAAGAGCGGATTATTCTTTGATTTACGAGCGATCACATGAATCAGACGCTCGACAACTTCATCCATGCCCACGACAAGAGGAAGTTTGTTCTCACGAGCGAGCTTCGTGAAGTCGGTCGTGAGGTCTTCGTCAGATCCGCTTGTACGCGACTCTTTCGTATCGCGTAAATACACATACACACCGATCGCGATGAGAGCGATAAGAACAAGAAAGGCTTGAATGGTTTTTTGAGAAAAAGGCATAGGCTTGACAGGAGTGTAGCACATCTTCTGATGTGATATACTTCTTGCGATCCATTTTTTCGATCTTTCTTTTTATGACAACTCCTACCACTACTCGTTCCGCGACAAAGGCGAAGGTGCTGACGATGATCACGGTCGTCGCGGCCGGTATCGCGGCGTATGCCGTGGGTACGCTCGCCGAACAGCAGCTCCAAACAGATGGATTCTTGAGTAGAACCTACTCACAAGATCAGATTCGTCGTTCATGTGTGACCACGTGCGAACTGCACGGCGGTGTGCCATGCGGTACCTATGTTCAGGCAGCTGATCAAGCAACCTGCCAAGTGACCGTTAATAGCTGTATCGATACCTGTCCTGCGGCTGGTACTTCCACAACCTATTTTTCTGAAAGTGGCGCGCTTCGTACGCTTCCGCAAGGTCGCCGCGGACAGGCCTATCGTCAACGGTTTGCCGTCAATGGATATGAATACGAGGCAGGAGGTACGTGGAGCGTGTACAAGAGCGCGCTTCCTGCGGGATTGGAGATTGATCCTGCGGGACTGCTTTCTGGAACGCCTTCCCTTGCCGGACCGTATCGTTTTGCGGCTCTCTACATACGCCCAATCACAGACCAACGGAGTGCTGTTCGCGTGATTGCGAACGTAGAGATTTTTATTGAAGAAGGAAACGTCGCGGTTGTGCAGGGAGACGCGGCATCAGGGAATGTTCTTCCAACGGAAATGGCCGCAGGCTCTTATGGAGGGTTTGCGGTGAATCCTCTTGAATTCGTGACACCTGTGTCTGATATTCGTCTTCCACGAAATATCTACTACGAACTTCGAATGGCGGTAAACGGCGTAGAACCGTCTCGTCTTAAATGGAGCGTCCCCGTTGGAAGCCCTCCTCCAGGAATGAAGTTCGAACACGGTACGCTGTATGGTACGCCGCTTGAAGCGGGAACGTTTGTCTTCGGTGTTTCGTATTGGACGCCTGAACATGTCAGTGCAGGGTATTCTTACGCGCAAGAAGTGCGTGTGACGGTTGCTGGTGATGGGCCAGTAAACATGCCCGCGAGACGTCTGCCGATTCAAAACGAGAAACTAGGCACGAGTTCGAACACGGGAACTTCGGAGGTTCCGGAACCTGGACGAGCGCTCTCGTTCTTGCCAAGTAACTATCTTCTTCCAGATGCGTCCGTGGGAGAAGACTACTCCGTCCCTTTTTCGATCGTTGACCCATGGAATGGTTCATGGAACTGGTCGCTCTCGAACGTTCCTGCGGGCATGCAATTTGATCCAGATACGCGCGTGCTCAGCGGACGGCCTACACAGACGGGCACCGCATCTATGACGTTGCAGGCTGAAAAAGGAGCAGATGCTCTCTCGCAGGTGTATACGCTCGTGGTCTCGCAACCGCTTACCGTGATCGCTCTTACGAATAAGGCACTTCCAGAAGGAGAGGTTGGGGTTCCGTATAACGAAGTGCTTCAAGCAACGGGAGGAACGGGTTCCTATCGCTGGAAGTTCGCGAACACGAACGTGCCTACGGGTTGGACGCTTTCCGAAGACGGATGGCTTAAAAACAGGAATCCGCGTGAAGGGGTACAGGAGTTTCTTGTACGAACGGAAGATCGCGGATCGGGTCTTGCACAACAATCTATCGTAGTGGTGAATATTCAACAGGTCGTCGCGATGAATACAGGTTCTGCAACAGGCACGACAAGTGAGAAAAAAGCGCCAGAGGGAACAGTCGCTGTTGGAGATACATCGGCAGAAGATGAAGCTCGCAAGCAAGCACTTCTCGATGCGCAGGGTACCGCACCTGTATCCGGTTCCGGTACGACCACAGATCCAAAAGTATCTGGAACCACCACAACGGGCACAGGAACCGCTGCGGGTACAGGAACGACTGCAGGGACAGGAGCTACCACAGGTGGAACTGCCTCAACGGGCACAGGAACCACAACAGGCACAGGTTCGGGTACCGCGCAAACAACGGTTGGGACAACCGCAACGACAACCATAACACCTGTCGCCTTCAACGACGTTGGCACGTATCCAGAGGCAACGATCGCCGTTTACTACAATGCTCGTCCGTTTGATGTGACGGGAGGAACAGCTCCGTATCGCTACGCGCTCACGTCAGGTTCTCTGCCGGACGGACTCTCTCTCAATGCGATTGGAGCGATTGAAGGAACGCCATCTCGCGCAGGAACATTCAACTTTGTGATCACACTCACGGATGCGCGCAACGATACGGTGCGCGCGAGTCGAATTCTTCAGGTTCGTGCCGCGACCGTGACTCAAGCATCTTCGGGTGGTTCGTCATCTGGCCAGCAAGGGGGCGGTGGTGGAAGTGGCGGCGGAGGTGGTGCTGTGGGAAGTATCTCCGTGCCCAACAGCGAAGATGCCCCAACGCGAGCACGTATAGATGTTCTTTCTCGCATGAACGTGCGTGTTCACGATCTTGTGAAGCTCCAAGATGATGGCGATACGAATACGCAGCACGACACGACCGTCTATTACGTGGGGGCTGATGGTCGAAGACACTTCTTTCCGAATCAAAAAGTCTACTTCACATGGTATCAAGACTTTTCTGGAGTGCGTATCGTGAGTGGAGGCGATCTTGCGCAAATTCCTCTTGGCGCGAACGCCACGTATCGTCCAGGAACGCGTCTTGTGAAGATTGAGAGCGAAGAGAAAGTGTACGTGGTCGAAGGAGGACGTCGCTTGCGATGGGTGCGAACGGAAGCGGACGCGCGTGCGATCTACGGTTCTTCGTGGAATCAACAGGTAGATGACGTACCTGTCACGTTCTATACGAACTATGTGATAGGTATGCCGATCGAGAATGCGGCGGCCATTCGTCCATCTGATCTTGTTTCATCCGTTACATGGGTGAGTAATGTTCTTCCTTAAGCCTATGAACATGAACATTCCAAAAGCAGAAGCGTTTTCTCGTGGGATACCACCGGTGCGTAGAGATCACGAATCTGGCGTACGCAAGAGTCACACGCCGGACGATCATCACGAGACCACTCGTGAGCACAGAATAGATGCGCTGAGAAGAACGGCGGCAGCTCAGGAAGAGTCCCGTGCGCTTGGAGAGGATACACGGCGTCTCGATCTTGTGACGCTCTATGATCGGCTGAAAGCGGGAGATCAGAATATGTATGCAAAAACGATACATCATACATATGCCAAGAACGAAGGCGTGCCTTTAGATGATGAGAGGGAGGCGACGCGCGTTATGAGAACGGTTCCAAATCCTCGGTTTGATGAAGATCGAGAAGCTACGCGCGTCATTCCCCGCGTTCCAGAACGTCCTGTTCTTCGAGAGCGTCGCCTGCCTCCGTTTCCAGAATTCGCGAACGATCAATACGAAGAAGCGCAGCATTTAAAAAAGTTTCTTGCTCGTTATGGGGAAAAAATTCGTGAAGCGAAGCGTGTCGCGCTTGAATTGGAAGAGTTTCTTGCGCAAGCCAAAGATCCGCTGTTCATGAAGAGTTTAGAAGATCTTACAGCCCTCGTGGAAGATGTACCTGATGTGCCTGACGTAGAGAGAGATAATGAGGGCTTTGTACACGCTCCTTTTCGTAGAGCCGCTTAATACAAGAAAAATTCCCCAGTAACCACTGGGGTTTTTGCTTTTGAGGGCTATTTTTGTTAGGGTTTTTTTGGAGGTGCATCCTATGGATAAGCAGGAATGGAAAGCGTATTTCGAGCCATTCGTCGGGCAGATGGGGCTTGTGCTCACTTCTGTGGAGAAACGCACGGTGTGTGGTTCTGGGAGAAAGGGAGTCATGGGCTCGTATATCGAGCAGTCGTATCTTCATGTATGGAGTTTCTTCGTGTTCGAATCCGATGCGCTCGCCCAAGATGACGCAACGGTGCTGCTTGCGAAGCAGCATGGGTCCGTGCAGCTCTCAAACAGCTTCCACGCTTCTATGCTTCCCGCGCTGCTGGCGTTCCTTCATGATCGCGGCAGACACTTCTTAAAGCAAGAGGCGGTACGTCTTCCAACAGAGTTTCTCGAAGATCCACTTCCTCTTGAGCGAGAGAGTTTCGTGCGCGCGAATAAGAGAGATGGTACAAGCACAACAAAAACGCTCGTGTTGGGAAGCGAGGCGGTTTTGCAGAGGATTGATGGGGGTTTTCACGGTGATGGTATGAAGCAAGCGGAAGCGTACTACGCTCTCGTTGAGGTAAGCCGAGCGCATCCGCAAGCACGCGTGCTGCATCAAGACGATGTGTTTCGTGCAGCGTGTCTTTCTAAGCTGTACGCTCTGTGTCAGCAGTTTCAACAGAAGCCTTCTTCTGGCAGAGATGAACACAAGTTGCGAGACCAGATAACGGTGTATCAAGACCTGCTCGGGCTCCTCGATCTTGAGAACCATCCGCTTGTTCTGCGGAGCATAGATCTCTTGCATCCAGCATCGATCCCGCTTCCCGCGCCCGTCCTTCCCTCGAAGTGATCCTTCGAGGGTTTTCTTTTGAGGGCTAAGTCCTCCTTTTATACAGCTTTCTTTTTGAGGAGCGATCACCTAAGATAGTTTCTGCGCAGGATGTATGTGTTATGTACTACGTTCCTCGCTATTGGGTCGATAGCTCAGTTGGTAGAGCGGGCGTCTTATACACGTCTGGTCGCAGGTTCGATCCCTGCTCGACCCACCA
>CAYSAI010000002.1:0-12226 GCA_964428975.1 uncultured Gammaproteobacteria bacterium
GGGAGTACGGTCGCAAGACTAAAACTCAAAGGAATAGACGGGGACCCGCACAAGCAGCGGAGCATGTGGTTTAATTCGATGATACGCGAGGAACCTTACCTAGGTTTGACATGTAGCTGCAAGCCGCCGGAAACGGTGGCCGCCTTCGAGGGTGCTACACAGGTGCTGCATGGTTGCCGTCAGCTCGTGTCGTGAGATGTACCGTTAAGTCGGGTAACGAGCGCAACCCCCGTCCCATGTTAAATCTTCATGGGAGACCGCCTCGGATAACGGGGAGGAAGGTGGGGATGACGTCAAATCAGCATGGCTCTTACATCTAGGGCTACACACGTGCTACAATGGCAGAGAACAAAGGGTTGCCAAGCCGCAAGGCGGAGCTAATCCCAACAAAATCTGCCTCAGTTCGGATTGGGGGCTGCAATTCGCCCCCATGAAGTCGGATTTGCTAGTAACCGTGAATCAGCCTCGTCACGGTGAATACGTTCTCGGGTCTTGTACTCACTGCCCGTCACGTCAAGAGAGTCGGAAACGCCCGAAGGCCCCGATGAGGGGACGAAGGCGGAGTCGATAATAGGGACGAAGTCGTAACAAGGCATCCGTAGCGGAAGCTGTGGATGGATCACCTCCTTTCTAGGGAGTATTGATGTTCTGTCATTGACAGACATCGAAACCGATGGTCGATAACCTTCTTTATTGAAGGTGTGTTGGAAAAACTTTTGTTTATACGATTCTACTCGTTAGAACACGTAAACGAATTGCAGATAGACATTTCTTGCGGTCACTCTTCTGTTGTCAGAAGCAAAAACCCCGTTTTACGGGTGTTTTTTGTTGACAGAATAGAGACTTTTGATACGATCTCCTTTGCCAAAGGAGGTGTCCCATGATCGCGCGCAAGACCGTGCTTAGCCAAGAAGCTCCAATCAAGGTATTGATGATCGATGGACGAGGGGATTTAGATCCGTATACGCCCACGGATGCTCGTTTTCGTAAGAATGAGTGGCTCACCGATCGATTGCAGACGTATCTTTCGAGCGATGTGCGCGTATGTGTGTCGCGCACTACTTCCTCGTTGAATTCGTTCCTCAATGAGATGGATCATTTGTGCGACCATCGTGGATCTCTACCGCTTCGTTCTGTAAACGAAATCATGTTTGGTATAGCGGTACACGATCCAAAAGCGCATGCACGAGAGACGCTTGATCGTCTCGGTCTCATGATTCGTATCATGCAAGGACGCGGTCTCTATACCGACTCCTATCGAGCGGGCGTTCTCACGGTTGCAGGCGAGTTGCATGAAAAACATGTGCTTCGTGCAGACATCGTGAGTTCTGTGCAAGTTTCTGATGCGGATGACGAACGAATCGTGAGCGGGATAGTCACGCTTCTTGTCCTTGCTGACGCGCAGCGCGTGAAGCGTCTGCCGGTGAATGGGTAGGGGCTGCTCCGGTGTACACCGGAGTATTTTATTTGACGAAAGCATCACAAAACACGTACGATTTTGCCTGCTTGCACGCATAGCTCAGTTGGTTAGAGCGTCACATTGACATTGTGAAGGTCCGTGGTTCGAATCCACGTGCGTGCACCATCGTCAAAACCACCCAATCGGGTGGTTTTATGTTAGTATTGGACAGGAATGGGGGCAGCGATCTTTCCTTCTAAATATGCTTTGCAACTATCCCCGAATAATTCAGCACAGTATCCCGCGGAATTATAGAGGGGTGGATCTCTCAAACAGCTAAAGGACGTGTCACAGAATCGTTTAGGATTAGCAAGAATCGTGTCACGTACGCGCATATGGACTTCGATATATCTCGACTCTTTGGTACGTTGGTAGAGTCTATAGGTAACTGGAGAAAGAGGGATTGGATACGTTGTTGAGACGGATGGATTGGATAAAAGAGGTAAGAACAGATCAGCTTCCTTTTTTGCATCCAGCATGGGCACTTCGGCGCCATAATGATAAAGAGGGGGGAAAAAGAACGACTCGTTCATCCCAGACCTATTATCCGGAAAACGGAATGACCCATTTAAACGTTTCATTTCACATTCAAGAATCTTGTCGTATTCAAAACGACTTATTTCGCCACTGATGTTGTAAATATTGAAACAATTATTCCAATAGGAATCACGAATGGGAGGGGAAGCGAGTATGAGGGTTGTTTGTACGAGAAGGATGAATTCTGCCAAGACGATCCACTTGCCATAGCGCGTATGAAGAAGAGGCCATTGGATCTTGTAACAAAACCAAAAAAGTACGCCTAGACATAGGAGCGCGAATCCTTGAATAAGCATATGTAATACATATGCAATGCCTTCCAAACCCGTATGACCTGATACACGACCACTCTCAAACAACTTGAAGAGGAATGATTTTTTCGTATGATCGAATAAAGCTGGTTTCCAAACCCATTCAAACAGCTCTCCAACCATCTGACGCAAAGGAAAGATAAAAAGAAGAAGTATACAGACCGTCACGATGATTGAAATAACTATCATCTTCCACTCTTTTTGTTCTGATTCTGATAGTGAAAACATATGTTTTGATACTCTGGTATACTACCCCCATATGCTCAACATTGCTATAAACGGATGTGGTCGAATTGGTCGTCATGCGATAAAGCTTTTGCAGGATATTCCGAACGTACGTCTTGTCGCGGTGAATGATCTTACCGAACCCGCGACGCTCGCGCACCTTTTGCGGCATGATACTGTCTATCGAACATACGCGAAAAGCGTGGCTTCTACAGAGAAAACGCTCGTGATCGAGGGCGTCTCTATTCCCGTTTATGCGGAAAAAGACCCGTCAAAACTCCCATGGCATGATCTTCATGTAGACGTGGTGCTCGAATGTACGGGGCGTTTTACGGATCGTGAAGGAGCAAGTGCACACCTCAAAGCAGGGGCGAAGCATGTCGTGATTTCTGCTCCCACGAAAAGCGAAGACGTACCTACGTTTGTGCTTGGCGTAAACGAAGTGGCGATCACGGGAAAAGAGGATATCGTGAGCAACGCGAGCTGTACGACGAACTGTCTTGCGCCTGTGATGGCTCTTCTCGACGAGGCGATTGGTATTCAAAAGTCTCTCATGACGACGATTCATTCGTATACTGCCTCGCAAGTGTTGCAGGATAGTCCTGCGAAAGACCTTCGTGAGGCGCGCGCAGCAGCGGAAAACATCGTGCCAACCTCCACAGGGGCGGCGAAGGCCGTCGCGAAGGTACTTCCCTCGATGAACGGGAGATTTGATGGATTAAGCGTGCGCGTGCCGACGCCTGTGGTTTCTTTGTGTGATTGTACGATGCTGATGAAACGCACAACGAGCGTCGAAGAAATCACTACGCTTTTTCTCGAGGCGAGCCACGCAGATCGTTGGAACGGACTCATCTCTGCTACGCAAGAACCGCTTGTTTCCTCTGATTTTATCGGAAATTCAGCTTCGGCGATCGTAGATCTTGCGCTCACGCGCGTCGTGGACGGCGATCTTGTGAAAGTCGTCGCGTGGTATGACAACGAATGGGGATATGCCCATCGTCTCGTCGAGCTCGCGATCCTCTTGGGACAAAAATCGCAAACCGTATGAAGGATTTGAAACTCCTTCCAAAAAAACTTGATGCGTGGCGAGGGAAACGCGTGCTTGTGCGTGTCGATTGGAATGTGCCGCTTGATGGAACACTCGATGCGGAAAACAGCCTACGCATTACGCGTTCACTTCCGCTTATCTATGCCTTACAAGAAGTTGGTGCGATCGTGATTATTCTGACGCACGTGGGACGTCCGGCGGGTGTTGACGAGACATTCTCCACGAAACACCTCGTGCCGTTGCTCAAAAAACAGGGGGTACGTGTAGCGTATCATGCAGAGCTCTCTATAGGAGAGCAGGCGCGTGAAGGCTCCGTGCATCTTCTTGAAAACATGCGTTTTTTTCCGGGAGAGGAGAAGAATACTGCCGCGTTTGCGAAAAAACTCGCGAGTGTAGGAGACGTGTTCGTGATGGATGCGTTTGCCGTGTCGCATCGGATGCATGCGAGCGTTGTTGGTATCACGAAGTTTCTTCCAAGTTTTGCAGGACCTGCATTTCTAGAAGAATGCGCCGCACTCGCTCCGTTTGTGGGTACGTCAAAAAAGCTCGTAGGAGGAATCGCGTTTTTTGGAGGAAAGAAGATTTCGACAAAACTGCCCGCCATTCTCGCGCTCACGAAGTGTGTAGAGAGTGTTTTTCTTGGAGGAGCGCTCGCCGTCGTGTGCGAGAAAGCGCGTGGTCGTGAGGTGGGAAAATCGTTTGTGGAAGAAAAGCAGGAGCGAGGAATCAAACAGCTTCTTGCGAGTAAACGAGTGATTTTGCCGCTTGATTACGTCGTGGCTCCAGCTCTTACACAAAATGCGACACTTCGCTATGCTGATGGAGACGACATCAAACCGCATGAGTACGTGGTGGATGTGGGGCCAAGAACGCTCGCGATGTGGGCAAACGCCATTCGTGAAGCGAAGATGTGTTTATGGAACGGACCGATGGGTCTTGGGGAGATTTCCGCTTTTTCGGCGGGTTCACGTGGGCTTGCGCGCTATCTTGGCTATGTGGGCACACACGCCACAACGATCGTTGGGGGAGGCGATACGATCCCGATTTTAACACAAGCGGGTGTCATGGAGCGTATCTCATTCGTTTCCACAGGAGGCGGGGCGATGCTTGAATATCTTATTCGCTAACAAAATGTATGCTTACCTACAAAGATCAACGCGCAGCGTACGTGCTCGTGTGTGTATTTCTCGTGGTATTGACGGGTTATGTGATGATTCGTACGTGGAATGCCCGTATTGAGCAAAAATATATCGGGAAGCCAGAATCGATTCGTGATACGATTTCGATTTCTGGAGAGGGAAAGGTTACGGCGAAACCAACACTTGCGCTCGTGCAGTTTGGTGTGGTTTCACAAGCAAGCACCCCTCTCAAAGCGCAAACAGATAACACGAGCAAAATGAATGAAGTGCATCGTGCGATGAAAGAGCTTGGTATCAAAGAGGAGGATCTTGCGACTTCGGGCTACAGTCTTTTTCCTGGATACGATTATAGTCAAAATCCACCAAAGATCGTGAACTATAGTGTTTCGCAGCAGCTCTCTATCAAGATTCGTGATTTCAGCAAGGTGGGAACGGTACTTGAACGTGGCGTGGCATTGGGGATTAATCAGGTGAACAGTGTTCAATTCACGATCGATGATCCATCACAGCTGCGTGAACAAGCTCGTGAAAAAGCGCTTGAAGACGCGAAGAAAAAAGCGAATGCGCTTGCGAAGGTGCTGGGTGTGGAAATGGTGCGCGTGGTTTCTTTCACAGAAAATACGGGTGGCGGAGGGCCGATCATGCCGATGTATGATTCGATGATGGGACGTGCGGAAGCGGCGCCTGCGCCTTCGATCGAACCCGGAACGCAGGATGTGCAGATGTTCGTCACCGTCACCTACGAAATTCGCTAGGACGCCCGTGTTTGGCGATCTGCTAGGGCTTCGGTCAGAAACGTCCTCAACGTACTCGTCAGTACGTCTGCGGTTTTCTGCCCTCCAGCCCGTCGCATCTCATCCAAACACGTGTGTCCCAAAAAAACACCCTCGTGGAGCGAGGGTAGAGGCGGACGTGTATGTCCGCCTTTTCGTATTCACCGTTTCGCTTGTCTCGCGAGGTTCTTGCAGATCGTTTGCACGATCTCATCAAACTCGATGCTCTCTTTCTCAAGAGGAAACGTTCTTAACACGATGATTTCAAGCGCATGCGAGAGAAAACTCGGCACGATGCGCATGTCAGAGGCGAGCTCTTGTCGATGCGTCATGAAGAGGACAGAAATCGACGGGTATCGATCGAACAGCAGTCGAATGAGGAGTGGTCCGGCCTCCGTGCCACCATGGTCCTCTTGCAAAAGGAGCTGCTGTCCCAGCGAGAGAGGGAGCGTTGGGCGTTCGGGCATGGGCACGAAGTAGGAATCGCGAATCACACAGAGCAAGCCGCCATGATCTTCCTGTAGCATGGACGAAGGATGGGCGACGTAGTGACACATCTCGTTGAAGGTTGGGTGTTCGATATCTGCACCGCTTGTCTCGTATACGGTTCTGATGAGAAGCTTGTCGTCCATTCGAGGATCGGGCCAAATAATGAGCGGCATGTTCGTCTCCTTTTTGTGAAACACGCGAGTGATTCTTAGCGAAAAAACGCTTTTTTGTCAAAGGTCTCTTCACTCCTTTGGAATATCCAGCTGATAGAGTTTTCCTGTATCAAGTACGTACAACGTGTTTTTCGCGGCATCTCCCCAAAGAGCGGTAGGCTCACGAAACGCAGGCGAAATGAACTGTGCAAGAAGCGCTCCGTTCTTTTGAAAGAGCACGATACGTTGTTCTTTTGGATGGCTTATCGCAAGCACGTTTGTATCAGCATCTGTCCAAAGCGCTCCGATTGAGGAAAGCGTTGGCTCAATACTCGCGAGCGACCACGGCTCTTCTTTTCCCGCAAGGTATTTTTTTACGATGCCTTCTTGTGTGCCCACGTAAATACTCGAATCAATCGCGATACTCACGGCGCGAGACAGCTCAGGCACAGAAGAAGGAAGATAGGCCGTTTCGCTTGCGAGCGCTCCGGGTGAGCTGGTCCAACGCCAAATCATCTCACGGATCGGATCGAGTGTGTAGACGCGCTTACCATAGCTCGTGACTGCAACGGTTGAGCTCGCCTTCGTTGCGCTCGTCTGAAGGCGTGTAAGCGTTGTGCCTTGAACGGTATAAAAACGTCCCTTATCATCAAGAAGCATCGGCGTTTGAGGGCCGTTTCCCATGAGCGTAAGCGTCGTTCCTGCTGGAGCACTTACGCTTGTGAGAGAGCGATCTTGCAAGTTGATGCGCTGTATCGCATTTGTGGAGGTGTCCACGGTATACGCGAACCCATTTTGAACAACCAGCCCAGACGCACGACCGCCTTGCTCGGAAAAATCCGCGATGAGCGTCGGCTTCGCGATCACGCGCTCTCGACGAAGTCGGCTACGAAGGTCATCCAACTCTTTTTCAAGAGCTGTTTTCGTGCGCGCACGCTCTTCCGTTTTTGTATCGAGAGCAGCAAACGCTTGCAGGGCTTGGGTGAGTTGCACGCGCGCACGCGCTTCGTCGACGAATACGAGAGCTGATTCAGCCTTGTTTTTCGCATCCACGGCGCGATCATACGTGGTTGTCCAAGCCTTTTGTTCTGCTCGTTGCATGCGCGTGTATTGAATAAACCACCCTGCGCCAATCATGAGAAAGAGCAGAAAGAAACCCGCGATCATAGGCACACGATCACCGGGAAGGAGCGAAAACACTCTCTTCCAAGGAGCGCGAGGAATAAGGCGTTGAATGTGCGTAAAGCGAGGGGTCAAAAATCCACGTACGCTTTCCAAAAACGCATTCGAACGAGACGTTGGCGACGCGCGTTCGTTCAGCACGCGTTCGGTTTCTTGCTCAGTATCGTAAAAGGCTTGAACGGACTCGTGCGCGTCAGGAGAAATGGGGGAATCTTCTGGAGGCGCGGGTTTATCTTCTAGAACAGCCACACGTTTGAGAGAGCTTACGCTCAAAAGAACACCAAAAAATCGTTCCGTATGATGAAGAGCTTCTAAACGCTGCGTGATTTCTGTGGCGGCAGATACCGGTGGGAGCGTTTTGCAGAGGTGGGTGAGTTCAAGCGTGTCACGTACGCGCTGGATGTTCTGCGTTCCAAGAAACAGCATGTCGCCGAGCTGCATCGCTCCGCAGACAATAGCGCTCAGCGGTTTCGCCGGATTGGGGAGCTCTGGTTGTTCTAATGAACCTAATAAATCAAACGCGCGAAGCGTATTATCGGGTTGTCGTTGAAAAAAAATGTTGGTGAGATGGCCCGTTCCAGAAAAACAGATATGCTCATCTGCCAGCTGAAACACGTAGAGGTTCACGCGCGACCACACAAGCGCCGCTCCCTCTTCCTCGCTAAAGAGCGCGAGCGCCTCGTTTACCCGTTGGACGATCTTCTCGAAGCGTGCCATGGGGTCAACCGTTATGCCGCTTGCGAGCGCTTTCGCTTGATTGAGAGAGGTATGGAGAACGTCCAACAAGCGTTCGTACACGTAGAGGGAAGAGGTGATTTCCACGAGGGCGAGTACATGAAAGGGTTTTTGTCCCTTGCGTTCATGTTCTAGGTGGAAGAACTCAATAAGGCGCTCATTCGAGGCGTCTTCATGAACGCGTATCTCGGCAATGCGGAAGGAAATCTCTTCGGAAGGCATGTTGAATCAAGGGTACTCATATGGATGCTCTCCGTCCAGCTTGTCAGAGGGTGTCGTTTCATGCACCCTTGTGGATATGCTTGAGCAGTTATTTGGTTCAAGAACCCGCGTGAAGCTGTTAAGTCTATTTCTTCGGTATCCACGCGATCCGATGTTTGTGCGTGAATTAACGCGAAAAATAGACACGCAGATTAACGCCGTACGGCGAGAACTAGCGAATTTGCATAAATTGGGGTTGATTACGGAGGTGGAATCGAATGAAGAGGCAGATCCGGAAGAGCTTGGCACAAAGAAAACGTTTGGTATCAAACGAAGATATTACATGACGAACCCACATTTTCCGCTCTTGCAAGAAATCACGTCGCTCATTGTGAAGGCGCAACTCATGCTCGAAAAGCATCTTGATGAGCAAATTCAAACCTTCGGCGAGGTCAAGTATCTCGCGTTTTTGGGGATGTTTATCGGTAAACCAAAGGCTCCCGTAGAGATTTTTCTCGTAGCGGATACGTTTGATATCAAAAAGCTCAAAGCCGCGCTCAGCGAGATGGAACACGATCTTGGAACGGAGATTAACTTTAGTCTCATGACGCTTGAAGAGTTTCGCTATCGAAAAGAGATGACGGACAAGTTTCTCTACGCGATTCTCGAGGCGCCGAAGAACGTCGTCGTCGACCGTTTAAACGAACGAACGTAGCGTATGCCCCTTCTTGTACTAGATACCTGTGTGCGAGGTGAGGCGCGTGCATGGATGGTCGAGGAACGGTGTGAGACGTGCTGGCAGGCAAAAGGGGATGTGCAGCACGTGCTTCGTGGTATTCACGAGCATCGAACGGAGCTTTCGCGCTTAGACGGCATCGCGATCGTGGCAGGTCCCGGACGTTTTAGCGCTCTTCGTGTGGGGATTGTCTACGCGCATCTTCTCGCTCGATGGGTACGTGTTCCTCTCTATGCGATCACACGAGAAGAGATGGAAACACCAGAAGCACGAGCGTTTCTTGAGAAAAATATCCGCGAAGGAAAAAAACAGGCGACACACTTCGTGGTGCCGGTGTATGATAGAGAACCAAATATCACGACGCCCGCTTTATGACCCCTTCTTCTCGTCGACGCGTGTGGGAAATTCTTCCGGGAGCGACGATTTGGACGTTGCTGATCGGTTCCGTGGTTCTTTCGTTTGTACAGCCGATTTGGATGATGTATTTTATCATTCTGTTTGATCTTTACTGGCTTTTTCGGGTGTTTTACTTCACGCCGTTCATTCTTCTTTCTTGGATGCGCTACCGTGCAGCTATCAAACGCGATTGGCAGACAGATGCGGAAGCGTTGTTAGGGTACGAGGATATTCGTCATGTCGTGTTTCTTCCATTTTCACGAGAGTCGGCGGAAATCGTGCGCGAAACCCTCGAAAATCTCACAAAGGTTACGTACCCAGCCGATCGTCTCGTGATTGTGCTTGCGGGCGAGGAGCGCTACGGTGAGGTGCTTCAAGAGGTTCGTGAGCGTGTGATGCCTCTGTTTGCGGGGCGTTTTGGAGGAATGCTTCTTACAGCGCATCCGCAGGGGCTTGAAGGGGAGATTCCGGGAAAAGGGTCGAACTTGCATCATGCAGGGCACGAACTTCTCAAAAAAATGGGAGAGTTTCATTTGGATGCAGATACCACGATCGTCTCTTCGTTTGATATTGATACGCTGGTTCATCCGCAGTATTTTTCTGCGCTTACGCACGCGTACCTCACGGTTCCTGAACCCACGCGCAGCTCCTATCAACCGATGGTATTCTACAATAATAATTTGTGGGAATCTCCTGCGGTTGTGCGTATCGCGATGTTTGGGACGACGTTTTGGCTTATGCAAGAACTGGCGCGTCCAGAGGGGATGATGACCTTTTCCTCGCATTCGATGAGCTTGCGCATGTTAATAGACGTGGGTTTTTGGCAAAAAGATATTGTTTCAGAGGATTCGCGTATTTTTCTGCAAGGGCTTGTGCGCTATAGCGGGCATTATCGCGTAACGCCCCTCTATGTGCCTGTTTCGATGGATACGGTGATGACGGGCGAGTACTGGAAGGCCTTGCCAGCACTCTATAAACAGCTGCGTCGATGGGCGTGGGGGATGGAGAATTTTCCGTATATGATGGAAACGCTCTGGCGCGATCCGGCGTTTCCGCGTTGGCGAAAGCTTGTGTGGATGTTCAAACAGTTTGAGGGTGGGGTTATGTGGTCAACCGCGCCACTCCTCATCTTTATTCTTGGGTATCTGCCTTTTTTCGCCGCTCCGGAAACTTATCAGGCGTTTGCGATCTTTCAAAATACGCCGTTCACCCTTCAATGGCTTATGCGTCTTTCGATGGTGGGGCTGTTCTTTAGCGCGGGTCTCTCGCTTACGCTGCTTCCGCCTCCGCCGAAGCACGTGTCGAAGCCGTACGCCTATCTTACGATGATCCTGCAATGGGCGCTTCTTCCGCTTACGTACACCTTTTTTGGCTCATTTCCCGCGACGGAAGCGATCACGCGGCTCATGCTCGGGGGAAAGTACCGTCTTGGATTTCATGTTTCACCGAAGCGGCAGGTATAATGTACCTACATGGAAAAAGCGCTTCGTTTCATGATTGTTATGGTCGCCTCTGTTCGACGCGCCTCGCTTGAGGGGTGTCTTCGATCTCTTGAGCAACAAACACGTCTTGCGGACGAGATGATTCTTGTGGACGCAGCCTCGCATGAGGGAATTATGGAGTGGGTGCAGCATAATCACCCACGCGTGTCTCTGTTGCGATTGTTTCAGGTGCCGTATATGGCGCATGCGTGGAAAAAGGGGGTACAAAGTGCGCTTCAGCGCGTTCCAGAGCATGAACGTCTTCATACGTGGGTTGTGTGCGCGCGTACCGATCTTGTGTTTGATGAGCGGGCGCTTGAGGTGCTCGAAACAGAGATACGAGGGTCTGCATCAAGTCTTATTCTTGGACCAACCGTGTTCAAGTCCTATCATCGTCACACGGAAGATCTGGAGGAATATGAAGCAGAGAAAACGGAACATGTGCTCTCTCGCGGTCTTTCTTTGACACGCGGCTGTGTATTGCAAACACAAAAAGAAGCAGGGGCATGGCTCACTCCTCCGGGTGAATGCATGGCATTTCGAGCAGATATTCTGCATCGAGCGCTTGAGCAAAAAGCGTTTACGGTGCCTTTTCTCTCGCTTGAGGCGCTTCTTTTAGATGCGTGTATTCGTGTGCATGCTCCAGAAGAGTCCGTTCAAACACTCGAAGCGATGCATGTATGGCGCGAAGAAGGGAAGGCGAGTTTTTTGGAAGAGGCGGAATGGTTTGAGCGGGTGTATGCGCATGGATGGTTCGGGATAAAAACCCTTCCATGGCGGTTCGTACGACGCGTGAAGGCGCTGATTGCCCCACGAAGAACAGCCACGTTCTCGTGTGAAACGCACGAAGCCTCATGGCTTTGGGAGCGATTACACGAGTAGGGCTTACATGCAAGTCTTACTTAGAACAGAAAAGAGCCTCGTAGAGAGGCTCTTTTGTTACGCTAGACGATAGTTTCCTTTCCCCCTTGTTTTTCTTGCCGCCGCCGCTTCCTTTTTTTCTGCTTGGGCGACATTGTGCAGGGCTTGGATCGCATCGTAGAAGACGCCGCGAATAGCTGAGACAGCGTTCGTGCCTCGTATACCCTTTGGTGGAACTTCGTGCGCAAGTTTTGGGTCTTGCCGCATTTTTTCCATAGCCGCATCAAGATGCTCCTCGAAGAGCTCGTAAGCTGCTCCTCCCGGTTCGTCGTAGAGACTCCAGACACTTTGAAACCCTTTCTCTCCAAAGCCTGTTTGCAACAGAGAGAACAAGTTCTTATAGCGCGCCATTGCACGCATGTCATCTGCACGGCTAAAACCCGTTTCTTTCTCGCTTGTTTTTAGAATATGCATGAGTTCTTCTGTCGCTTCCATGCCAGA
>CAYSAI010000002.1:12326-38431 GCA_964428975.1 uncultured Gammaproteobacteria bacterium
TCCATGCCAGACGTAAACGTGCGAGAGATACTTTCTACAAGGGTATTTTCTTCATCTAGCTTCATAGGCACTTCTTGTTTCCATGGAGCGCGTTCTGGAGCGATAGGTTTTGGTTTTTCTCCAAGAAACGCTTTTTCTTCCTTGTCTAGGTGCTTCACGCGTTGAAACGGATCGAGTTCACTGATGAGCTTATCAAACTCGGTTCTATTGAGCTTGCGTTCAACGGGCTTTGTTTGTTCATCGTGGAAAAGCGCACGTTCGGCGGACGTCATGGGTGCGGCTCGTTGAAGCGGATCAAGTCGGCGGACATCATTCGCTGTTTTACGATCACGACGGTTTTCTGTGAGAGGTTGAATATAGGCTCCTTTAGAGGCAAGGGCCTCATCGGAAGCGGATGGGAACATGTCTTTACCATCCCCTTCGCGAGCCCATGCGTCGTCCCGGGTTTCTACGGCGAGATTCGATGCATCTTCTTGTATAAGATCCTTTGTATTTTGCTTGGCGAACTTATGAACATCCGCTTCTGACATCTCTGGGTACATCTTTTGCCACTCACGCTTTACCTCTTTGAAGCGCGCATCATAATTATCAGAAGCTGCGTAGCTGTCAGCCATTCTTTCCACGTTCATATCTTTTGCACGTGTTTCAGGAGAAGCTTCGCCACGTCCGCCATCTATGTAGGAATATAGGCCTGCAGAGCGTCTTGAGGGAGACCCCATCGCTCCAAGGCGTGTCATCTTGAGATCGTGCGCCTTCATGCGAGTTTCCTCTAGACGCGCTTCTTTCAACGAAGGGTCGCGGATTTCGTCTATGTCTTGTTGCATTTTCTGCGCCCTCTCCAAAATTCTCTCCTTGTCTTCGATTTGCTTAGAAACAATTTCCTGTTGAGCTTTGTGTTTCTCAACGATATCACCGGGTGTAACAATGGTCTTGTCTATGAGTTTTGTGAAGAAACTCAGGGCATTTTCGAGACCTAGCATGACACGTGTTCCTAATCCGCCACGACCGTCTTGATAATCTTGAAAAGTAAGACCAAACAACTCACTAAAATCATTTTCAATGTCCTTAAGTTTTGCTTCGGAGGCTTCGATGCCTGGGTCAACAGTGTACCCTATGTCTTCCAGAAGCGCCTGCTTATTCGCAAGGAGGTTCACGACTTTCGGATCTTCGTAATGATGTCCGTTTACAGGAAGAGGTGTTCCTTCTCTTTTTGCCCAAGCACCTTCTCGCACGGATTCGACGCCGCCTCGTGTAGGCATACGGTATTCTTGAGGAGGCTTCGTTTTTCCTTCGAAACGGTCAAGGCCTCTGCCCATATCACGAATCATTGCGTTGTCGCGAGCGCGAGCTTCTAAGGAATAACGCGGGAGATCAAACGTGGCTGCATCAAGCTCTACTTCTTTGCCGTAGGGGAGTTTTGGAGAGTCTGCTTCCAAGCGGTCAAGATTTGCATTGATTTCCCGTATAGCTGCGTCATCGCGTGCACGATCTTCCGCGCTATAACGTTCTTTTACGGAAAAATCATGAAACACTTGGTCGTCATGAGAATACGCACGAAGCGAGTCTGCAAGATGCTTTCGTGCACCATGTTCTGGTGTCACACTTCCCGGACGCTTTTCAAGCTTATGCACATACTCACGATGAGCTTGTTCAGCGACTTCGTTGGAAGACTTTTTCACTTCTTCTTTACGAGCCCACGCATGAAACTCGCGTTGCTGATTATATTTTTCGTCAGCATTCGCTTGTATACCCGGAGCATCCTTCCAATATCCACGAGTATCTGGGAGAGGAACAGAAACATTCGGATTCTTTTCGGGTCGTGATTTACGTGAGTATTGGGTTTCAAAGGGCATAGAAATAAGATTACAAAAAGCAGTATACCATATTTTTTTAAATGCAAATACCTCGCACGTGCGAGGTATTTTTCTAGACTTCTTTTACGAGTGCGGCGAACGTTTCTGGATATCCTCCCGCAAGTTGCGAAAGAATTTTGCGATCAAGCATGATCCCTTTTTTCTTGAGGCCGCTCATCAATTTCGAATACGTGGTTCCAAGCAAGCGAGCTCCTGCATTGATGCGAATTTGTTGCAAAGCGCGGTTGTCGCGTTTCTTGAGCTTGCGATCGCGGTAGGCATTGGCGCCCGCTTTTGTTGCGGCTGTTTTTGCGAGTGTGAGCTTACTCTTTCGTCCCCACATCATTCCTTTGGTGCGGGCGAGGATATTTTTCCGACGTTTGATGTGGTGGGTACCACGTTTGACGCGAGGCATAGGAGGTTAGGCGTGAGGCATGAGAGACAAAATGTTGCGGGTATAGCGTTTGGAGACGCTGATGTCACGGCGTTTGTTGCGCGTAACGGTACCAGATTCGCGGCTGTTGAAGTGGTCTTGGCCGCCCTTCCGTTTGAGGAGTTTTCCTGTGGCTGTGACCTGAATGCGTTTCGAGACGGTCTTGTGTGTTTTGAGTTTCATAGGAGGGTATTAAGATTTGCGTCCGATAATCGCCGAGACGTTCCCGCCGCTTCGCGTGACGGCTTGTTCGATGGAGAGCTGGTAGTGTTCTCCAAGCGCTTTGATAAACTCGTTGATGCGCTGCGTCGCGATCTCGCCGTGTTCTTTCTCACGTCCACGAAGCATGATTTCGATTTTGATCTTGTGACCATCTTGCAAGAATTGCTTGGATTGATCACGTCTGATGTCGATGTCATGTTGTCCCATTTTAACGGATAGTCGCACGCCCTTCACATCGACTTTGCGCGCGTGGGCTTTTTGTACGCGAGCCTCTTTATCTTTTTGGTATTTAAACTGGCCGTAATTCAGGAAGCGACAGACGGGAGGCGTCGCTTTTGGCGATACCTCGACGAGATCGAAGCCACGTTCTTGGGCGAGCGCGAGTGCCTTGCTCGTGGCAAGTTCACCCAGCGTTTCCCCCGTGTCGTCGATGACTCGTACGAGAAGAGCGAGAATCTGTTCGTTTGCACGAAACTGCAAGCCCTCTTCCTTCTTCTTATATTGGCCGCCGCGGCGGCGATGGTGTATGCGCATCGTTATTGGTGGAGATGGGGGGAGTCGCACCCCCATCCGGAAAGCACGCCTCGTTTCTTCATGAACAAGCTTGGTCGATTCAAGGGGGTCATGTACACGTCGAGGAATCGACAAGAAGTGTGCATCAAGTTCTGAAGGAGTCGTACGTCACGTCCGAACAGACGTGGGTATCAAGCCTCTAAGGGTTGGCGACCGAGAGACACCCAGAGGCGGGGCATCGAACGATCGGTTCCGGCAGTTCGTTTTTAGGCGAAGGCGGGAACAGCGACAGGAACGCGGAACGCTTGCGCGAGCGCATCCTTGGCGCGAGTGACGACGTTTGCACGTGTCGATTATCGGTGGGGATTACGGACGCACCGACACACCCGGCTTGCAGAAATGGAGGAATACTCCCGTCGAAACTCGTCATCCCCATGATTCAATCGAGATCACCTCGAAGGGAGCGTCCTACTTCTCGTTTGAGATCTCGTTCTTTTACGGCAGCACGCTTGTCAAACAGGCGTTTTCCACGAGCGAGTCCAAAGAGGAGCTTTAAACGTCGTCCGGAAGAATACACGCGAAGCGGCACGAGTGTCAAGCCTTTTTCCTGTAGTTTTCCCGTAAAATAGCGGAGTTCTTTCGCGTGAACGAGGAGTTGTCGGCTTCTTTCTGGGTCGTGCGATTCGTTATGGCCCTGTTTTCCGTAGCGAGAAATAGAGCCGCCGATGAGCCAAAGACCGCCTTTCATGGGGCGAACATAACTCCCATCAAGACGCATACCGCCTTGTTTCGCACTTTTCACTTCATCGCCCGTGAGCGCTAAACCTGCCTCGCAGGTTTCGAAGATGTCGTATTCATAGCGAGCTTTGCGATTCTCAATCATGAGGAAAGCATACGACAAATCTTTGTATTTGGCGAACAATGCTCGACATATGCTATCATCACTTCATGCCGCGCCCTCTTCGCCCTTCGCTTTCCTACGATCTTTCGTTTACGAGTCTTTTTCGTGTACTTGCCGTGCTCGCCGGTGTGTGGATTTTGTGGCAGATCAGCGATATTCTTCTCTACTGCTTCATCGCTCTTTTGCTTGCAGGGGTGATTTATCCTCTCGCGAATTGGGGGCTTCGGTATCGTATTCCGAAAATCGTGAGCGTTCTTGTGGTGTACGCAGGCCTTTTAGGCCTTCTGGTGCTTATTATCACGCTTCTCGTTCCGGCTCTTATCGATCAATCAAAAGCTCTTGTGGAAGTGTATGGGGATTATTTAGGAAATCTCACGCAATCTATTCGTGAGTTGAATCTCCTCACGCGCATCGAAAGCGCCGGCTTTGATATCAAGTCGGGTTTTGGAGGGCTTTCTTCTCAAGCGCAAGCGCTCTTTGGCAATGCGTTTTCTGTGGTAGGGGCTATATTTGGAGGAATCGCGGGATTTGTGATCGTGCTCGTTCTCGCGCTGTACATGGTGATTGAAGATTCCGCGATCAAGAAAATCTTTCATCAATGGATACCAAAATCGTATCAAGAGTTCGCTTCTCGTCTTGTGGGACTTGTCATGGAAAAACTCGGTGGTTGGATGCGAGGACAGCTGCTTCTCTGTTTGATTATTGGGCTGCTTGATGGAATCGTGTTCACGGTGCTCGGTGTTCCGTACGCGCTTCTTCTTGCGGTTCTTGCGGGTCTCTTCGAGTTCATTCCGTATATCGGGCCTATTCTCTCCGCGATTCCGGCGGTGTTTCTCGCTTTTACCGTTTCTCCCGCGCTTGGATTCGCCACCATCATCGCTCTTGTCGTGATTCAGCAGCTTGAAAACAATCTTATCGTGCCAAAAATCATGCAAAAAACGGTCGGTCTCAATCCTATTGTGAGCATTCTCGCCTTTTTAATCGGTGCAAAGCTTTTTGGAGTGATCGGTGCGATCGTCTCTATTCCTGTTGCGGTTGCTCTGTCCGTGGTTCTTGTGGAATGGCGCGCGTTTCGTGCTCAAATGGGAGATGCCTAGACTATGGGCATCGTGTTTCTACGGTTCGCTCCTCTTCTCGTTGGTCTCGGGACGTATCTCGGTTTTTCCTGGCAGTGGCGTGAGCCAAAGTTGTATCCGTGGCCGATCGTGGGAGTGGGGCTTCTCTATGCCATTCTTTTGTGGCACATGACGCGCACGCACGCCGATCGTTTCGCTCTTCGATGGTACGGTGTTCCAGGTCTTCTTTTGATTTTTTCAGGAGGTGCTGCGGCTGTTTTAGTCGAACGTACGGATGTGCAGATCGGTCTCACGTTCCTCGTGAGCGTGATGATCTATATGATGCTCGAGCTGTTGTTTTTGCTCCTGTACCATCCTTCGCGCTATCCGGTGCACGGCCTCACCTATCTTCAGCTCGCGATTGTGCCGTGTGCGAATGCGTTTCTTGGATGGGGAGCGATTGGGGTGCGTGTCTTCGCGAAAGCGACGACGCCAAGCTGGGTCATTCCACTGGTGTTTTGTTTTATGAATGCGCTGTTGTTTGGAGTGATTACCTATAGCGAAGAAACGGTTTGGCAGAAACATGCGTGGACGGTGTTCGGGGCTACAGCGGGGCTTTTTCTAGGGTTTCTCCTCCTGTTCCTTCCTCTCGCGCTTCCCGCACAAGCACTGATTGCCGCGCTTTTTCTCGTGCTGCCGCTTCGCTTTCGTCGTTATGCGGTGCATCCACGTCCTTCGCTTGCCACGCAATATATAGAAGGAGCGCTCTTTTTTGTGCTTCTTGCGATGCTTCTTTTGCTTTCGCGTTGGGCGTAGGCTAAAATACCTTCATGCCTCTGTCGCTTCGTGTGTGGGGAGGGCTCGTGTTTGGTGCCGTACTGTTTACGTTTCTTGTGCTTTCCCATACGACGTTTACGCAAGCGCTGCGTTCCATCAATGAGCGCCTCACGTTTCTTGAATGGACGAGCGCTTCGTCTACGCAAAAAACACTTGTAGAAGACGTTGTACCAACGCTCTCACCTCAGCAGGAGGGGCTTCCAGCCGCCTTGCGAGCGGGCCGTGCGTCTCCGTGGCTGCCCGTCTTTTTTCGTGAGCGTACGTTGGGAGAGGGGGAGCGAGAGGCGCTCATGCAAGCGGATAGTTTCGCGATCGCTCTCACATCAGATGGGTGGCTCGTGTTACCGGCTCGCGCCCTCAGCGAGGGGCGTAAGCTCACAGACCTCCGTATCGGATGGAAAGGAAAGCTTCTTTCGCCGACACGCGGTGTTCGTGATAGGTCAACAGACCTGCTCTTCCTTCAGGTATCGGACAGTAATCTTCCTGCGGCGGCGCTTGTTCCAAAAGCGGAATTTGAGCGTGGTCTTCCGTTATGGATCGAGTCGACACGTGGTGCCTACATGCCCGCGCACGCGCTTATGACGGCCTATCAGGGGTCCGCGATGACGGTTCGCTCAAGTGATACGTGGAACAAATACCTTCTCCTTGATCGAGAACACACCATGGGCGCGGTCTGGGATGCTCGCGGCAGGCTCGTTGGCCTCCTCGACGGAAAGCAAGCGGGGTACGCTCTTCCCGCAGAAGCGATACGCACCGCGCTCACAAGCTTGTTGGAACAGGGGAAAATTCTTCGACCATCGCTTGGGTGGCGGTATGTAGATGTGACGGACACCTTTTCTCTCGCGCCAAACGCCCTTCCAGAGCGCGGCGCGCTTCTTGCGAAGATGACGAGTTCCACGCAACGCCTTCTTCGTGAGGGAGATCTTCTTGAGCGTATCGAACGTGATGTCCTCGATGAATCATGGTCGCTTGCCGAGCAGCTGTTCGCGTATACCCCAGGGGCAACCGTTCAGATGAGCGGGGTTCGTGATGGTAAACCGTTTTCCGTTGAGGTACGATTAGGGGAACGAGTGGTAAGTGAGTCGCTATGATCCTTCTTTTCCTTGAACATCTTGAAAAACAATGGCCACGTCTTGTGTGGGGCGTTGCGATAGGAGCGATGTTTTGTGCTCTTGTATCGTTCGCTTTGCCAAAATCCTACAGCTCAACCATGCGATTATTGGTCGTTCAGGCGAATGTGGCAGGGCTTGATCCTTACACCGCACTCAAATCTACCGAGCAAATCGCAGGAAGTGTTCGTGAGCTCGTCTATACATCGCTCGTCGCGAACCGCGTACTTCTTGAGGTGAAGGATTTTGACGCGGGCTTTTTCTCGGCGAACGAACGTGCTCGTCGCAAGGAGTGGCGTGAGGCAGTTGAGGTAACGCTCACCCCAGGAACGGGCATTCTCTCGGTTACGGCGTATCATCCGAATCGCGATCAGGCGCATGTGCTTGTTCAGGGGGTGGCAAAACAGGTCATCGAACAGGCACCAAACTTCGGCTACAACGCGCAGGCGCGTATTATTGACACGCCTCTTCCTTCGAGATGGTTTTCAAAGCCGGATATCCTTATGAATACGGTGTATGGGGCCATGATAGGCTTCTTTTTGGCTCTTATAAGCGTTTTTTCGATGATGCCACGGTCAAAATCGTAAAGAGGAGGTACACAAAAAAGAGCAGAACACGTCGAGGGCTTGACGAAACCCTCGATTTTGTATACAATAGGGCATTGTTTTTTCCACGAGTGTGAATGTTTCTCGAGCCGTTCCGTCCACCGCGTCTGTCGACAGGCGTGATTGATGGGACGGCTCGAGGATCTTTCTGTGCCCATGTTGGGTACATAATCTTCTGCACCCTGCCGGTCGACCAAGAAACCCCCTCAACGAGGGGAGAAACAAAGGAAGAATCAAATGAAGATGGTAATGGCCTTGGTAGTTCTGTTCGTGGCCGTGGTGTTCCCGCAAATCGCGGGAGCGCAGGACTTCACCCGCATTCGCGGGACGGAGTGCGCGGCCATCGCGGCCGTCGACGCGGCCCATCCGACCTGTTCGGAATGGACCGGACTCGCGACCTGCCTTGGTGCGGTCGCAGCCGTCGCCAACAACGCGAACGTGTGTTCGCTGGCGGCACAACGAGCGACGACGGCCTCTGGACACGCCGCAACGGCGTGCGGACGCATGAGCACCGAGCTCACCCGCGTCAACGCGGCGCTCGAAGCTTGTCGCAACCCTCCGGCGCGTCGAACGCCTGGATCGGGAGGGCAGATCGCTCTCCCGGCTTGCATCGACGAAGGAGAGGGCGTCGGCCTCCACTGCTCCACTCGCGAGAGAGTAATCCTCGCGGGAGCGGCTTGTCGGAGCGCGCGGGCGTCGCTCACCGCGGCGTGGTGCGCGTGTCCGGAAGGTTCGCGCGCCGATCTCGTCGGACGAGGTCGTACGAACACGGGAGCAATCCTCGCGAGAGGGTATGTCTGCTTCGTGCGGATCGGGGGCCGTGCAATCGCTACGACGCCTAACAACGTCGAGCAGCGACTCACGGATCTCGAAAATGAGATGACGGACAACAACGCTCGATGGGCAGCCATCTGCGATGTCGAGCTCGCGAGCGTGGAAGGTCAGGCCGTCCGGCGTATCAACTGCGATCGCCTGCGCGACCGCCTCGCAGGCCTAAACGCGGGTGCCGCGGCGGGTGAGACGCCCGACTTCGCGACGTTCCGGACCGACCTCACAGCGCTTGGCGAGCGGCTCGCTCGGCTGGAGGCGACCGTGGAGCGGCACACCGCGGAGATCGGTGTGTTGCAGAGCGACGTGGTCTCCCTTCGCGCCACCAGCGGCAACACGGTGGGTGGTGCGGCGCCGACGTTCCGCCTGCGACCGTTCGCGGGGATGGAGATCGGACGCCTCGCGGGGATGGTAACCACGACGGGGTTCGTAGGAGGTGCGCAAGGACGCATCTCTCTCTCGAACGTCGTAGACATCCATCTCACGATCGGAGTGCTGGGAGGCAGGTTCGCCTCTCGACAGATCGAGTCCAGCCTTGGCTGGCTGGGCGGAGCGGGGCTTGGCTTCCGCCTCCGCATCTTGGGACAGCCCGCCACGATCGATGTGGGCTTCATGGCCCGCATGTACAACGATACGGGCGTTCGCCGTGGCGAGAACGTGGAGCAGGCCGGGCGCTTCGGCGACTTTCTCGGTGCGTCCTACGGTGGACAGCTCACGTTCGGCGTCGACCTCTACCGAGGATTTGGCGTTATGGCGTGGGGCTCCGCTGGGTGGGGCAAGGCTCTCGTCGGCACCGATGTCCCCAATCGGTTCCTCGACGTAAGCGGATTCTCCGGTCAGGGAGGGTTCGCCTTGGGCTACAACTTCTGACATTTGACGGGACGCGATGAATCGCGCCCCTACGATTCTGGCCGGGACCTCTCATGCGTCTGCATGATTGATGGTCCCGCGCCTTCCTCGAAATGATGATCTCACAATCGTCGTTTGAAGGAAGGTGAATGTTTCACCTTTCAAGCTCGTTCCGTTCGTTCCATCAACAAAACCCCTTCCATGGCGGGAGGGTACAGGAGAGACGAAAATGAAGTTCGGAAATGCCTTGATGTTCGTTTGCCTCGCGGTTTTCGCGGCCCTCGTTCTCGGTGGGTGCGGTGACAGCGCCTTCATCATCACGGGGGGCGGCGACAGCGGTGCCGGAGCCGTGGCCGACAGCGGTGCCGGCGGCGGGGGTACCGAAACCGACAGCGGTACAAGCAAGCCTCGTACGCGCTGCATCCCCGGTCGATTCCAGGCTTCCGCCACGTGCACCGACAGGTGCGAGGCGGGATTCGTTCCGGGGACGCAGTGTCTCCCCGACGGGTACGCTTACAGCCCCTGCGGGTGCTTCCCGTCCGGTAACGGGCAGCCGCCGCCTCGCGGCGTCTGCGCAAACGGGGCGACCCGCGGCGACTCCAGCTGCGCGGTGTGCCCGATGGGCTTCACCGCCCATGAGACGTGCGTGTCCGAGCAATGGGCATCGTGTCGCTGCGTTCAGCGCGCGATGGGCGGGACGGTGTGCGTGGGGAGCTCGGTCACGTATAACGCGTGCGCCGTGTGCTCCGCGAACTTCCGCGCTCAGCAGATGTGTCGGGCGGACGGCAACGGCTACGAGCCGTGCCAGTGCGTGCCGACGGGCGCGTCGGTCGTCTGCACGGCAGGGGCAACCCAGTCGTGTCAGATTCCGTGTCCCAATGGTGGCAACACCGCGGGGACGCAGACCTGCGTGAACAACACGTGGTCGGGGTGTCTCCAGAACCCCGGAGCGACCTGCGTGGGTGGAAACCCTGTCCCGATCTGCACCGCCAACATGTCTCGCGCCTGCGCGAACGCGTGTGGGAACGGGGGATCGAT
The DNA here is from genome assembly GCA_964428975.1 of uncultured Gammaproteobacteria bacterium. GTDB lineage: Bacteria > Patescibacteriota > Patescibacteriia > 2-12-FULL-60-25 > 2-12-FULL-60-25 > JAGOUA01. The sequence continues at coordinate 22,570 of CAYSAI010000002.1, forward strand.
GGCGGGCACCGACACCTGCAACAGCGCAGGGTCGGCGTGGAGCGGCTGCGTCAACAACGCAGGCGCGGTCTGCGTGGGTGGGGTGACGATCGTCTGCACGGCCGGGGCAACCCAGTCGTGCACCGCGTCGTGCACCAACGGTGGAAGCGCTCCGGGCACGCAAACCTGCGCGAACAACGCGTGGGGCTCGTGCGCGCAGAACAGCGGCACCGTGTGCTCGGGCGGCGGCAGTGGCGGTGGATGCGGCGGCGGCACCTTCACGGTGCGCGCGCGCAACGCGAACCTCCTCGTGAGGTGCTGGGGCGCGAGCGGGGCGTGGACCTCGACGGGCGCTACGCTCAGCGCGTCGCTCGACGGAAACCAGTGCGGCTACAGCGAGTGTGTGGTCGGCACGCTCGCGACCAACGGGCAGTTCCTGGAGGACAACTACTTCAGCAACTCGTCCAATTCGGGACGGCCGACCAGCGAGATGTTCGATCTCGCGGGTGTCACGGGACGCGACGCGCGACTGACCGATACGCTCGGCAGCTCGACGATGCGCACCGATTCGCGCGGTCGCATCAAGGCGGTGTTCCCCGTGAGCCCCGACTGCATCGGGCGCGGCTACACCTGCTCGTAGTCGTCGCGAGAACACGAAGATAGAGGAAGCCGTTGCCCTCTCGAAAAACACGGCCTGACTCCCCGGTTAGGATGTTCCACTCAACTGAGTGTCGAGCATCCTGCCGGGGAGTTTTCGTTTGGACGTATACGCACGGCCTCTGTGTTTTTCCGTTTGACGCTCTTGTTCTTTTTCGCTAAGGTTCCACCACTCTATGATATTTTTTGCCTATGGCCGGTAGTTCGCAGAATAAAGATTTTATCGTTTTGAAAGGAAAAGTCGTCGAAAACTTGCCCGCGACGAGTTTCAAGGTGACGCTCGAAAATGGGCAAGAGATTTTATGCCATCTTTCTGGCAAGATGCGTATGAATCGTATCCGTCTCACTCCGGGGGACGAGGTGCAAGTTGAGCTGAGCCCGTACGATTTGACAAAAGGCCGGATCACCTATAGATTATAGGCCTTATGAAAGTTCGATCCTCTGTCAAGGCGATCTGTCGTGATTGCCAAGTCATCCGCCGCAAAGGACGCGTTGTCGTCATTTGTCCGAAGAGTCCTAAACATAAACAACGTCAAGGATAATCTATGGCACGTATTGCAGGCGTCAGCCTCCCTCAACAAAAGCGCACAGATATCGCGCTTACCTACATCTTCGGCATTGGAACGACGACGGCGAAAAAAATCATCGTCAAAACGGGTATCCCTCCTGAAACTCGTGTGAAAGACCTCACCGAAGCGCAAGCGAATAAGCTGCGTGAAGAGGTCGAAAAGCAGCACAAAGTCGAAGGAGAGCTTCGTCGTGAGACGCTCGCCCACATCAAACGTTTAAAAGAGATCGGTTCGTATCGTGGATCGCGTCATGTGAAAGGGCTTCCCGTTCGCGGACAACGCACCAAGACGAACTCGCGTACCGTACGCGGCAACGTTCGTCGCACGATGGGTTCTGGTAAACGTAAACTTGAAAAGACCTAATATTTCCTCCTATGAGCGAAAAGAAAGCAGCCAAATCTGGCGCTGCCTCTTCTGAAAAGAAGATGGCGGCTAAACCGATCGTCTCGCGCGCTCGCGGCAAAAAGAAAGCCGCTCGTGCCCCGATCACCCAAGGAAAAGTGTTCATTCAAGCGACCTTCAACAATACGATTGTGTCGGTTACCGACATGAACGGCAACGTGCTTGGATGGTGTTCCGCTGGGGTAGTTGGGTTCAAGGGTCCGAAAAAAGCGACCCCGTACGCCGCGTCTATCATTGTGAAAGAAGCGATCGAACGCACGAAAGAAAGTAGCTTGAAAGATGTGAACGTGTACGTTTCTGGTGTTGGACAGGGTCGTGAAGGAGCCATTCGCGCTTTGAACACGAACGGTCTCAATGTTTTATCCATCAAAGATGTGACGCCTATCCCTCACAACGGATGTCGCGCGCCGCGTCCTCGTCGTGTGTAATATCTTCCTATGAGAATGAAAATTACCGCGAAACACTCGCGACGCGAAGGAATAGCGCTCACAGATAAAGCCTCGCACGCTCGAGCGCTTGCACGCAGACCCTTTCCCCCAGGAGTGCATGGCCCCGTGAAAGGCTACGGACGCATGACGGACTACGGAAAGCAGCTCCGCGAAAAACAGAAGGCAAAACGCCTCTACGGGCTTGCGGAACGACAATTTTACAACTTGTTTCTCGAAGCGTCAAAACGTAAAGGAGATACGGAAGAAGCGCTCGTCCAGTTTCTTGAAACGCGTCTTGATAACGCCGTCTATCGAGCAGGATTCGCGAAAACGCGCGCTGCTGCTCGCCAAGCGGTCGGACACGCGCACTTCAACGTCAATGGCAAGAAGGTGAACATCCCTTCGTATCGCGTACGTCCTGGAGATATCATCGCGCTTCGTACGACAAAACAGGGCAAGGGTCTCTGGCAAAATATCGCCGAACAGCTCTCGAAAAAAGAGGTGCCTTCGTGGATCTCTCTACAAACCGCCGACACATCTGCTAAAATCACCTCCGTGCCATCTGGCGCCGAGCTGAAGCAGCCCTTTGATCCGAAGCTGATCATCGAATTTTACTCCCGCTAACCCTTAACAACCTGCGAGGTTTTGCCCTATGGAGCCTATCATGCTTCCATCAAAAATCCGGTTTACGCGCGGCGAACGCCCCAACGAAGGAGTTCTTACCGTTGAGCCGTTTGCTCAAGGGTTCGGTACGACCGTCGGCAATGCCCTTCGACGTATTTTACTCTCGTCACTTCCGGGTGCGGCGGTCACGGCGGTCAAAATCAAGGGAGTAGATCATGAGTTCACCACCTTGAACCATGTGAAAGAAGATGTGCTCGAGATTATCCTCAATGTCAAAGCGCTTCGTTTCAAGCTCTTTTCTGAAGAGCCTGTCCGTCTTCGTCTGGTGGTGAAAGGCGAACGCATCGTTACGGCACAAGATTTCGCGAAAGATGCCCTTGTTGAGGTCGTCAATCCTGAACAAACCATCGCTACCTTAACCGATTCCTCCGCTCATTTCGAAATGGAAGCGTGGATTGGCGCTGGGCGCGGCTACCGCTCACTTGAAGCGCGCGGCAAAGACGCAAAAGCGGAGCTTGGGGTGATGACGATTGATGCCCTTTACAGCCCCGTCCTGAATGTGTCATACAAGGTGGAAGAAACACGTGTGGGTGACAAAATCAACTTTGATAAACTCACGCTTCGTGTGGAAACGGACGGTTCTGTGGATCCGGTGGATGCGACAAATCAGGCTATGCAGATCATGCAAGATCATGTAAACACGCTCAAAGACTTGAGCTATACCGACTAATTATGCGACATCGTCGAACAGGCACGACCCTCGATCGAAAGCCGGCTCCCCGCCGAGCGCTTTTGCGGAACCTTGCGACATCGCTCATCGTGCATGAGCAGGTCAATACGACTCTCGCAAAAGCGAAAGCGATGCGTCCGCTTGTCGAACGTCTCATCACAAAAGGGAAGCATAAGTCACTGCATGCGCGCCGTGAACTTATGAAAACGATTTTTACAGAAAAAGCGGTGAATAAAGTGTTGGAAGAGCTTGGCCCTCGGTATGCAACACGTCCGGGAGGCTACACGCGTATAATCAAACTCAGTCCACGTAAAGGAGATGGCGCCGACATGGCCCAAATCCAACTCGTGAAATAAGTATGGCCTGGAAGAAAAAACCAACGGCAGCAACAGCTAGCCTGAAACGCGCTACGGTCGTCATTGACGCCACGGATAAAATCGTGGGTCGTTTAGCGACGCAAATCGTGAAGCAGTTGATGGGAAAAGATCAGCCTACCTATATTCCGCACATCGATACGGGTGTTTTTATCAAGGTGATTAACGCCTCAAAGCTCATCTATTCTGGAAAGAAGATGGATCAAAAGGTGTTCTTTCGTTCATCGAACCGCCCAAGTGGTATCAAGCGTGTTGCGGTGCGAAAACTTCAGGAAGATCAGCCAGGAGAGATTCTTCGTCATGCGGTCAAATATATGCTTCCGAAGAATCGCACGCAAAACGAACGACTTAAGCGTCTCATGATCGAAGCATAATATGGCTACTGAACCAAAAACAGAGGCAAAAGAACCAAAGAAAAAAGCGACAACGAAAGTGGCAACACCTCGTGTGAAAAAAGTGAAGGTGGAAGCACCCGTCGAAATAACGAAGAGCATCCTTCCATCCACGAAAGAGAACACGATTGCGACGATCGGTCGTCGGAAGACGGCGATCGCGCGCGTCAAACTCGTTCGTGGGGGGTCTGGAGCGATTGAGGTCAACAAAAAACCGTTTAAAACGTATTTTCCCACGTTCGAATTGCAACGTCTCGTGCTTGAACCGCTTCGCGCTGTGAGCATGGAACAGGTGTTTGACATGAGTGTACTCGCACAAGGAGGGGGTATTCATTCTCAAGCGGAAGCGGTGCGGCTTGGTGTGGCGCGCGCGCTCATCATCGAACAACCAGACTTTCGTACTGTTTTAAAAAAGTTGGGTTTTCTGACGCGCGACCCTCGTGCGAAGGAACGCAAGAAGCCTGGTCTTCGTCGTGCACGAAGGGCACCACAATGGAGTAAACGTTAGACGCGCACTCCACGCGGTGGTCAAAGCGTTAAACAAAGAAAAAGACTCGGCTTATGCCGAGTTTTTTCTTTTTAATGCACGAAGTTCTTGCTCCCACCAGTGTTTTACCGCATCAACGTGTTTTGTCGGACCCGCTTTGCGTAGAAAGGCAATTTTTCTCTTAAAGAGCGCACGATGTTCTTTCAGATTATGTGAATTTTCTAATGCCCATGCATTGAATTTCATCACTTCTGATTCCTTGTGTTTGATAAATGCTGGATCTAGGTATCGATTCGCAGATTGATCAAAATCAATCGGTATCACGTGTACTTCGTCAAAAATCTTTCGTGCCAATGATAGGATCCGTTTATGGCGAGTTTGTTCTCCGAATAGGGTTATTTTTGCTGCGCCCGGTTGTTGAGAGCGACAAATGTCCGCTGTGTATAGTAGATTGTCCAGAGTTGAGAAGGATTTCATTTCAGGAACGAGCGACCATCTTTTCACGCGTGCCTTTACCGTCGTTCGTTTGGTGAGAGTGATGAAAAGCCTGATCATTTCTCGAGCCTCTGTTCGTCGATACGGTTTGAACATATCTGTTTTTCCTCCAGAAAAGATGATTATCGGATCCCATTGGTCATGCGTGGCGCACCAGTCAAAGACTTTATTAAAAACGGACTTGAGATAAAAATGATAATTTCCATCTTCTAAGATGTTCTTCGGAATACCATAGCCAAGCACTAAAAAATAGTGTCTCATAACAAAAGACAGGTTACTTGGACGTCTCTCAAGTGGCAAATTCGACGTAAAGGTATCTCTTTTTCATCTGTGCTATACTGCGAACATAGTTCATTTATGAAGACCGTTCTTGTTGTTGGAGGTGCCGGATTCCTCGGCTCGCACTTATGCGAAGCGCTTGTCGCGAAGACGAACGTTGTATGTATAGATAATTTTTCAACGGGAACGCCCGCGAACATTCAACCGCTTTTGCAGCATCCGCGTTTTGAGCTGATTCGTCATGATATGAACGAGCCGCTTGATCTGGCCTCGCATCACGAGCTTGATCGTTTTCAGGTGCGTATTCACGGCATTCAAGAGGTGTATCATCTTGCTTCGCCTGTCGCGAAAACATCGTTTCAAGAGCAAAAACTCGCAACGATGCGTACCGCGTCTGTGGGGGCTTTTCATATCTTCGAGCTTGCGCGTGCGCATGAGGCGAAGGTGCTTCTTGTTTCGACAAGCGCTCTTTATGCTGATCAAAACCAGCCGTTTCTTGCGGAGGATGATGCGTGTGCGAGCGATCATCTTGGGCCGTATGCTGCGTACGATGAGAGCAAACGCTTCGAAGAAACGCTTCTCCATACGTATGCCGAGGTGTATCATTTTCCAGCGAAGATCATTCGTTTGTTTCGCACGTATGGTCCGCGTATGCGTTTGAATGAGGGGTATCTTCTCCCGGAAATCATCCAAGCCGCGCTCGCGCATCGTGATCTCGAGCTTCCGTATTCAGAAGATGCGCGTTTGAGCCTGTGCTACGTACATGACGTCGTCGAAGGGCTTTTGCGAACGATGGCACACGATCTCGACTTTCGCGTCATGAACATTGGTTCTGATCAAGAGCTACGTCTCGGCATGGTGGTTGCGCGTATTCTCGAACTTACGCACTCAACGGCGCGCATCCGCTTCACTTCACAAGGAGAAACGCGCGTGTCTTCCATACCGAATCTCGACAAAGCGCGGCAACTTCTCCATTGGTTGCCACTTACACGTCTTGATGACGGCTTACAAAAACTTATCGATTATACGCGCTCCAAAGAACACGAGGTGGACGCGTTCTCTCTCTAAACTCTTCTCTATGCCTGTATCTTCTGTCATTGAACAAAAAAACATTCTCGTAACGGGCGGCGCTGGTTTTATCGGCTCACACCTGTGCGAAGAACTGCTGCGCGAAGGACGTGTGATTTGTCTTGATACGTTTATCACCAGCCAAGAGGCGAATATCGATCATTTGCTCAAGAATCCGAACTTCGAGTTTATTCGTCATGATATGACGCTTCCGCTTGATCTTGACGCGTTTCCCGAGCTTGCGCGTTTTCAGATCAAGGTGCAGGGCGTTCAAGAAGTGTATCACCTTGCGTGTCCAACCAGTCCGAAGAAGTTTGAACAATATCGCTTGCAAACGTTGCTCACGAATGGCGCAGGCACACGACATGCGCTTGATGTGGCCGTGCGCTACAAGGCGAAGGCGGTATTTGCGTCGAGCTGTGTGGTGTATGGAAATCGTCCAGCAAATAACAAGGCTTTTTCGGAGGAGGAATGGGGGTCAGTGGACGCGCTCTCGCCACGCGCTTGTTATGATGAGGGAAAGCGTTTTGGAGAAGCAGTGTGCGTGACGTACGGGCAAGTGCACGATCTTGAAGTGAAGATTGCTCGCATTTTTCGTACGTATGGTCCGCGCATGCCTCTCTATGATGGGCAATTGATCCCTGATTTTATCACGAATGCGCTCGATGGCAAGCCACTCGAAATCTATGGCGATGAAACGTTTACGACGTCGCTCGTGTATGTGGCGGACGTGGTAGATGGCCTCGTAAAGCTGATGCATGCGCCAAAAGATATTGGCGCGGTGAATATCGGGAGCGATGCGGATTTGAAGATGGTGGATGTCGCGAAACGTATTTTGCAGATGACGGGCGGCGCCTCAAGTCTCGCATTTAAGCCACCCCTCCTCTTTTTGACGCAACTTGGACTGCCTGACCTCACAAAAGCGAAAGAACGTCTCGGATGGGTTCCGCTCACCACCCTCGAAAACGGCCTTAAAGAAACGATTTCGTACACGATGGCGAACCGCCACCTCATCTCGTTCAAGGCGTTTGTGTAGGAAATCCACCTCTTCCCGTACCCCCTCAAACCCGTTAGGCTTAGATTATGCCTGTTTTTGCGGTAGTTCCTGCCTTTCAAGAGGCGTCTCGCCTCCCGAGCGTGCTTGACGCGCTTCTTTCGTATGTAGATGGCGTGGTGGTGGTAGATGATGGTTCATCTGACGAGATATCTACCATGGTCAAACGTGATCGCGTGTGGGTGCTCCGTCATGCGATGAACCGTGGGCAAGGGGCGAGCCTTCGCACGGGCACGAAAGCGGCACTTGCGCTTGGAGCGGATGTGATCGTGCATCTTGATGCGGATGGGCAACACGATCCTACGCCAATTCGTGCTTTCGCCGAGCCTATTCTCCGCGGCGAGGTGGATATCGTTCTTGGATCGCGCTTTCTTACGCTCAAGCCAGAAGGGATTCCGTTCATGCGACGCGTGCTGCATAGCGGCATTCGTCAGTTTAATCGCTGGGTGCTCGGCATTCCGTCTACGCTCACCGATCCGCAGTCGGGTTTTCGCGTGCTTTCTGCCGATGTCGCGCGCCTCCTCGTGTTTCATCAAGATCGTATGGCGCACGCCTCAGAGATCTTGCGGCTGATTACGCGCTCTTCATGGCGATGGAGAGAACTGCCGATTTACGTACGTTATTCTCCTGATACGCTCAAAAAAGGACAAAAAACCGGCGATGCGTTCACCGTTGCGTGGCAGATTTTTTTAGGGATGCTTCATCGAGCCTAGTCTATGATCTTTCAAATCGTGTTTTCTGGATGTTTAGCGCTTGCGCTGTTGCTCACGTGGCGACGTACGAGGCAAGGAGCGCTCGGGTTATTTGAAGGAATTCTGTGGATAAGTGTGTGGATTGGAGCGCTTGTTGTCCTCTGGCGTCCAGAGGTGACGACGTTCGTGGCGAACGTCTTTGGGATTGGGCGTGGAGCGGATTTTATCGTGTATGTCGCGGTGATGTTGCTCACGTTTGGGTTTTTCTCGCTTGCGCTTGCGGTGGATCGTCTCGAACGAGCGATCACGAAGCTGGTAGAGCATGACGCGCTTGAGAAATTTCGACGAGACCTATGATCATTCGCCATGTGGCATGCATCGCCCCGCCGCGGCTTGGGGGGATTGGGAAAGCGGCACTTTCGTGGGTCGAAGCACTCGCTCGTCGCGGGCATACGGCGGAACTGGTTGTGCCGGAACATCCTGATAGGCAAGGTGTTTCTGCGCTCGTGCGCGCGTGGCCGGTTCGCTACGCTTGGGGGAATGCCGCGGTGTTACGCGATGTACACACACTTACGCAGAACGTGGATGTGCTTCACGTGCACTATCCGTTTTACGGAACGGTTGAGCCGTTGCTTTGGAAGCAGCTGTCCTGCCCTGTTGTGCTGCATTTTCATATGGATGCCGTCGCGAACGACTGGCGTGGATGGATTTTTGACGCCCATCGACGTTTTCTCCAGCCTCGTCTTTTGAAAAATAGCGATCGTGTAATCGTGTCATCACTCGACTACGCGAAGCATTCGTCGCTTGCGTCATTTCTTCTTGCGTATCCGCAAAAGGTGGTTGAGCTACCGTTTTTTGTGAACACAGAACGTTATCAACCAGCTGAACGCACGCCTCGATCACGGCCGCGACTTCTTTTTGTGGGGGCGCTTGATCGCGCGCATGATTTCAAGGGGCTGTCGCTTCTTCTTGAGGTGTTGCACGATGTGCCGAACGTGGATCTTTACGTTGTGGGCGATGGCGATACGCGCGCTTCATACGAAGCTTCCGTGCTACGACTCGGTTTGAGCGAACGCGTTCATTTTTGCGGACGACAGGACGAAGAGGAACTGATCCGTTCCTATCAGCAAGCGGATCTTTTGGTATTTCCCTCAGTTTCGCGCGCGGAAGCATTTGGACTTGTCTCTCTTGAAGCGCAGGCCTGTGGAACACCCGTGCTCGCGTCAAACCTTTCAGGGGTACGAACGCTGATCGAAGAAGGGAAAACGGGCTGGCTCATGGAACCAAACTCGACGAAGGCTCTTCGTGAAAAGCTCCTAGCCCTGCTTGCTCATCCAGAACAGTTGCTCGAAGCAGGAACACACGCGCGACTTCGTGTGCTCGAACGATATACGGAAACGCGCGTTATAGACGAACTAGAAAAAATGTATCAAAACGTATGCGCCTCGCGATAGTCACGAATGCGTATCCGCCGAACGCGAAAGGGGGAGCGGGGCAGGTTGCACACGAGCTTGCAGGGCGATGGCAGGCAGCGGGGCATGAAGTACGCGTTTTTACCGAATATGCTGCGTGGCTACACAAGAATATGTGTGTGCGTTTGTTCGGACATCTTTTGTATGAATACCGCTTGCCGCGTTGTACGCAAGCACTTCTCGCGTGGCATCCAGATGTGGTCATCACGCATAATCTCACGGGATGCGGCCTGCTTTCGGTTGGGCGATGGTTGCAGCGACAGCGTTTTCCGTGGGTGCATATCCTCCACGATGTGCAGCTCTTTGAACCGTCGGGTTTGCTACGAGAAGATGTTCTCACGTCTTGGCAACGCGCGTGGTCGACCTATCGTCAAGCGTGGTTTAGGCATCCAGATGTGGTGGTGTCGCCTACGCAATGGCTTCTCGACGCACATCGTCGAAGAGGATGGTTTTTGCAAGAGAAAACGCAGGTGCTAGCGAATCCGCTGCCAAAACCCCCTCATTCCCCCTTATCAGGGGGAGGTCAGACGGCAGACTCTCCTTGGCTCTTTGTCGGCCGACTTTCCATCGAGAAAGGGGCGTATCTCCTGCGTGATCTTATGCGAGAACGTCCTCATGAGACGTGTCTGGTGATTGGTGATGGTGAGGCGCGATCTGACCTCGGCATGATTCCCAATCTCCAGCTCCTCGGCGAGCAACCACCCGAGCTCGTTCATGCATGGATGCAAAAAAGTCGCGCGCTCTTGATGCCCTCACAGGTGCAAGAAAATCAACCGAACGTCCTGCTCGAAGCGTTTGCGTGCGGTTTGCCCGTTATCGCGAGTGCTGTGGGAGGTGTGCCAGAAACGCTTGGTAGCGCGGGTATGCTTTGCTCAAAAGAGCGCGTAGAAGAATGGATGAAGGCGTGCGATCGCTTTCTCGATCACGAAGCTTCGTGGCGAGAAAAGGTGCTTTTACGGGCGAAGGAACTTGCGTATGATCCAGCTTATTGGGAAGCTGTTTTTACGTCTGCAAGATCAAATTCGAATACCCACACACGTTCTTGAAAAGTGGTCGTTCGATTCGCGAGACGTGAGAGATGTTCGCGAACGTGTTCCGCCTCCCACCAATAGGCATTCAAGACGACGTACACGCGCTTGCTTTCGGTGAGGAGTGCGGCGGCACGAATATCTTCGAGCTTCGCTTGGGTGGTCGCGGTTTTCAAAAAGAGACGATAGAGCGGCCCGCTCGTGGGAAGAGGGTAATAGAATACGTCATTTTTCGCATAACGAAAGAAGCTAAACTGTTCGAGAGCGACGGCACTGACCGATTGGTTCGCAAGAACGGTGTACGTTGTGTCAGCGCCTTGTTCGTGGATCCAGCGCACCGCTTCGAGGTCCGCTTTCCCCACGCTCCAGCCGCTGCTTGCTTGTCCTGCATCATGGCGTGGAAGCGCGTTATAGAAGTGCACGCATGTTGCTCCAATGAGGGCGAGAAGCACCATCGCGAAGAGCGCGCCAGAACGTTTCGCGAGCGTTTCAAGGCGATCGCTCATCCAACGCGCAAGCGGAATAGCGAGAAAGAGGAGGCTGAGCACACCGAGACGATACGTGTAGTTTTGACGTTCGTACTCAATGAGAAACGAAAACACCGCGGACTGTTCAAGGAGCATTTGTACAAGCCAGAACCCCACACCTGCTCCCGCGAGCAAGCGATCGCCCTGATGTTTTGGTCGTAGGAGAAGCCATAGACCTCCTGCGAGCATCGCGCCACGAAGGAGAAGTTCGATCCAACCCGTCGCATCAATCCAGAGTACGAGCGTTTGTCGAGGGAATACGAGCATGTTGAGGAACGTGTTTCCATCAAGACGCGCAAGCCACGACCATGACCACGCGATAGGGAGGGAATTTTGCCAACTCTGCGCCGCAAATGCGAGAGGAATGCTCGCGAGCGCTCCCACAAGACCAAGAGCTTGCATGAGACGTTTCTGCCAGAGTTTTGGAAGGAAGCTCGCGATGAAGCGCGCGCCAATCACGCAGGCAAACGGAAGACCTCCGAGCGGATGCGCCGCGACTGCCCATAGCGAAAGGAGGAGAGGAATGATCCACGCGCGTGGCGTTTTTTCTGTCCAAAATGACAGGAGAAGCGCGAGAAATCCAAGAAGATACGACGTCGTTTGAGGGGTGGTGATGAGGAGCGATCCAAGGGGAAGGAGGAGAAGAAGGAGGGGAGCAAAAAATGGTGTTCGCGCATGCTTCCACGAAGCGCTGATCCAAAAAACTATCGCGAGTAAGAGGGGCACGAGCCACAGATCAAGCGTTTTGAGAGGAAGATCGCTGGCTTGCTCAAGCCACATCGTCCACACGTATTGTCCGATATAATACAGCGGTTTTGGAGTGAGTGTACCTGTTTGCAGGAGCACCTCTTGGCTCGCGCGATGAATAAATCCATCGAAGCCATACCCGAGCGGATAGAGCAGAATCGGCAGGCTCGCGAGCGCAAACGCGGGAAGGGCGTGCACGAGCGTCGCAAAGCTTGAGCGTGTTCGAAGAAGGGCAAGCGTGTAGGCGCACGCGAGGAGCACGCCGAAGAGGAGAAACGTTCCGTTCGGCAAGAGGGGCCATGGTGTGCGAATACTCACGTTTGTTGCGTGCGAAGAAGCAGTGAGGAGGAAGACGCGCGTCGTAGCGAGCGCGATGAGGACGAGGAATACATACCTCACCCCTGCCCCTCTCCCATGCTCGCCTTTGGCGAGTTCGTAATCCGCCAAAGGCGGACAAGGGAGATGGGGGGGTATGAGGGAGGGGGGTGGGAGGAATGCGGAGAGCAAGAGCACTACGAGCGAGACTCCCGCTTCTACGCCTACAAACAATGAGGGTGTCAGGAGCGCATTCGCGTAGTAGGCGCACGTCAGGGTGAGTGCGAGCATCGCGCTCACGCCAAGTCCGCCCATAACGAGTTGTTCGACACGCGTACGTGTTGATGCACACACCTGTCCCATGATCCAAGCGAGTAATCCAAAGAGCGTCAGTCGCGCTCCCATCGCAAACGCCCCAAGCGGCATCCAAAGATCGAGTGCGAGAAGAGCGACGAGTGGCAATACGAGCCAACGCTCGGAAAACGAGGGAAAGCGGAACATGAGGATAGTGTAGCACGGCTCGCGGTGCTACCATGCGCCTCATGCTCATGACGAACGCAAATGTACGATTCTATCCGCATGATCATCTTATTCGTGTGTTGTTTGGATGGTGGATTCCACGATGGGTGCGGCCGAACCATCTCACTGTTTTGCGGTTTCTTCTTACGCCGTTCGTGCTCGTGGTGTTGTGGCAAGAGCAGTGGCTCTTCACGCTTATTCTCTTCTTGTTGACGGCGTTTACTGATGTGCTCGACGGTTCGCTCGCGCGTTTGCGGAAACAGATCACTGTCTGGGGAACGATCGCTGATCCTATCGCGGACAAGCTGCTGATTGGGAGTGTTTCTCTCATCTTTGTGGCGCGTGTGGTCGGTCCATGGCTTGCGGCAGGGGTGCTGTGTATGGAGCTTCTTGTGATCGTGGGCGTGCTTTATCGGCGGTATCGTGGCAAAATAAGCTCGGCGAACACGTTCGGCAAAACGAAGATGTTCTTGCAGGTGTGCGCAATCGTTGCTCTCCTTGTATCGCAGCTTCTCCTTATGCCCGCTCTCGTTACGGTGGCGCTTGCCCTCTTCCTGCTTTCGTTCCTCTTCGCTTTTATCTCGTTTCTTACGTATAGTTTTTAAGCCATGATTTTTTCCCTTCTTCGTCGGTTCCTTCCTGAAAGCGTCTTTTCTGTCTATCACTTTTTTTTGGCGAGACTCGCGGCTTTCATCTATCGGTATCCATCAGAAGAGCTTATCGTGATTGGCGTGACGGGTACGAACGGCAAAACCACGACTGCGTACTTGATAGCGAAAGCGCTTGAAGCGACGGGGGAGAAGGTGGGGCTTTCGAGTACGGCGGTGATGAAGGTGGCTGATCAGGAGTGGATAAATACCACGAAAATGACCATGCCTGGACGATTTTTCCTCCAGAAGTGCCTACGTCAGATGGTGACGGCTGGATGTTCGTACGCGGTGATAGAAACGTCTTCGCAAGGGTTGATACAATCGCGACACGTGGGTATTTCGTATGATATTGCTGTGTTTACGAACCTCACTCCAGAGCATATCGAGGCGCACGGCAGTTTTGAGGCGTATCAGCAAGCGAAAACGCTTTTGTTTGAACATGTAGCGAAACGCCAGCCGAAACCGATGGCTCGAAACGCGGTGGAACCTACCCTTATTTTGAATGCAGAAAGCCCGTATGCAGTATTTTATGCAGAAGCGGGAAGGGGCGCTCGCGTCCTGTGGTATGGACGTTCTCCACTCACGGATGTACATCCAGAGGAGGAACATCTCACAGAGAAAGGGACGGATGTCGTGATTGAGGGGATGTACGGGCACCTCGCGCTTCCTGGAGCGTATAATGTGGAGAATGCACTTGCGGCTCTTACGACGGTGAAGGCGCTTGGTCTTTCGATGGGGGCTGCTCTTGGAGGAATCTGTGCGGTGCCGTTCGTGCCGGGTCGTTTTGAAGAGGTGCTACTTGGTCAAGCGTTTCGCGCGATTGTAGATTATGCTCCTGAACCGGAATCGCTACGGAAGTTCTACGAAGCACTTCGTTTGTCGCCGCGCGCTCGATTGATTCATGTGCTTGGCTCGTGTGGGGGTGGTCGAGATGTCGCGCGTCGTCCTCTTTTGGGGCGCATGGCCTCCGAAGAAGCGGATATCGTAATCGTGACGAATGAGGATCCGTATGATGATGACCCGCGTTTGATTATCGAACAAGTTGCGCAAGGAGCAAAAGAGGGAGGAAAGCAGGAAGGAAAGAATCTCTTCTTGATAGATGATCGTGCCGAAGCCATCGCAAAAGCCGTTGCGCTCGCAGAGCCAAACGATGTGGTGCTGTGTACGGGCAAAGGCGCAGAAACATGGATCTGTGTCGCGAATGGCGAAAAACTTCCGTGGAACGAACGCGCCACTCTTGAGAACGCCATCCGTGCTCTTCTATGATTGATCTTTTTACGCTCGTACGCCTTCCAGCAGAAGAGCCCGTGGAGATGATCTATCGTTCACATGGGTCTCGTTTGCCGCTCCTGCTCAGCGTGCCCTTTCTTTGTCTCGTACTTCCGTGGTTTTTCGTGTTTGATCTGACGGGCATCGCGTGGATAGCGGTCGCTCTTTCATGGGTCGTGGGAATCCTCGGGTTTTGGTACGCACTCGACGTGTGGAGTTCATCGCTCGTCGTGATCACCTCAAAACGTCTCATCGGGGTGCGGCGTGGATGGTTTGGTCGTGTGCGTGTGTGCGAGGCGTCCGCACATGAGCTGGCATCTATGGAATGGAAGAGGTATCGCCTCTTCCCATGGCTCGGCGTTCTACGATGGAAGAATGCGAAGGGTGAGACGGTCCATACACTTGGATGGATGCGTTCGCCTCACGTAGAACGAGACGTATCGCGTTTTCATCTTCTTGTGAGGCTTATCTTCGCGAAAAAAGCGATGTTGAAGCAGGTGTCTGTCTGTCTTGACAAAAGCCACAAAATCGAGTAGATTCGGGAACGGGCATCGCCCAGAAAGGAGGTGTTGATGCGCCGAAAACAACAAGCAGAAGCGCTTGAGCAGCTTCTTGGGGCCTACGCCCTTCTCGGGGTAAGCCCAGGAACACCCTTCGAAGAGGTGAAAGCGATCTACCGCCTGAAGGCGCGAGAGCTTCACACAGATCGAGGAGGTGATAAGCGAGCCTTCCAAGAGCTCGTGCAGGCGTTCAAACGGGTCGAGAAGACGGTCGACGCTCCAAAACCGAACGTCGTGACGCTCTCGCGAGGACGACTCTTCCAGCATACGCTTGCTCCGCGCACTCCTGGGTTCGTGATCGGTACGACAGACCCTGTCGACGGTCGTAACACGATGGTGTGTGTACGGAAGGTGGTGCGTGAGGAGAAGGGGCTTACATGCGAAGGGATGGACGATAACACGTACTGCGTGCCGTATGCGGAAGAAGTTCTTCCGCAGGGACGCGCGCTCTGCCTTGAAGGGAGGGGAGAACCGGGTCGCCAAGGGGGCGAGTCGGGAGATCTCTACCTCTGGTTTCCGTAGGATACCAACCGTGTTGACCCCAC
>CAYSAI010000002.1:38531-146291 GCA_964428975.1 uncultured Gammaproteobacteria bacterium
CCCCACACGAACACGTAGGGGCGCAATTCATTGCGCCCAAGGAGGAGCCATGGACGAAAAGCAAAATCTCGAGGTCGAGATGTTTCATGATACCGTCGCGTCTTTGAAAGAGAACGACGTGCTCACCAGTGTTTCCGGACGAGAGGCGACGTGCGAGGTAAAGATCCTGTCTCGGTCTCACGCAATCGCGTTTCTGATTCGAACCCATACAGAGATGGGTATCGCGAATGCAGCCGCGTTCGTGCATGTGTGTCGAACGAAGGGCGATGTGTCCGGCAAACGAATCGTGAGCATGTTCTTCGAAGCGCTCACGAACGTGGAGGGTGGCCAAGGGGTCATCGACGCGATCGAGACGCTCATCAGGACAGCAACAAAGCGCGATGCAGCAGAGAAGCTCGTCGCAGACGCGGCCATCGTCATGTGTGACGAGGACGCAGACGAAGAAACCAACACCCTCTTCGACGCGCAACACGCGAGCGAAGACCAAAAGGAGGAGTCATGAGCAAAGCGATGGTACTCGTCGATGGCAGCACGCTCGGAAGTGTGCTCGCCTGCCTCGAAGATCGTGGAACGATGCGTGAGGAAGATGCGAAGGCGCTCGTGAAGGCCTATTGTGAGCGTGGTGAGCTCGCCACGCTTCTTTCGGAAGCGGAGACGCCGCGTGAGGTCGAGATTCTCGTCGATGCAAACGATGATGACGGGGGAACGCAGAAAACCCTCGCCGAGATGCATCCGCGCAAGCTTGCGGCGAGTCTCATGTTCTTGCCGATGCGGGCGATCTTGTGGCAGTGTTCGCCTCTCTCTGTTGTGCTCGCCGCCCTGCTCATGCCCGTGAGGGAGGAGCTTGCACGGTTCGAGGAGCGGCTGCTTGTGTCGGATTTCGAGCAGTCCTCCACGTCTTCTGAGGAAGAGACGGACGGAGAGGAAGAGGAAGAGATGGACGAAGAGGCGTCTGACGAGCTGTCGCAAGAGCAGGATGAGAACGAGATCCCCATCCTGCCGATGCTCCTCCATCTCGCAGAGCAGTTCGGAGAGCTCTTCGACGAAGGGATAGAGAGTATGCCGATTCGGCGAGATGTCGTAGAGGCGCGCGCCTCCGAACTCGGTTCTCTGATGGGAACGTTCGGGGAGCTCGTCGTGTACCGGATCGAGCATGATCCGCGTATCGTGGGCCTCACGTCAGGCGATGTGAGCGAGTGGATCTCGTTCCTCCTCGGAGAGGTGGCCGTCGAAGAGGCAGCAGCCGTACCTCGCATGGAGGTGGTCGCGAGAGGAGAGATGTCCACGATCGCCGATCCGTTCTCGATGTAAACAGTCAGGAATTGCCTCGCCTAGCCCCGTTCGTTTCTTCGCCCTTGGCGTAGGACGTGCGGGGCACTTTTATAGGAAGAATCTTCAACAAACACACAGGAGGTGAGCGATGGAACAGACAGAAGTCATTTCGAACGAGCGCGCGATGGTTGTGCGCCGATTCGAGAACTACGAAACGGATTTCTATTGGGCGTGCTTTCACGAGATGAGCCGTCTCGAACAGGAGACGGGGCTTCCGTGGCGGAACGGGTTCGAGACGACGATCTTTCGTGTGACGGTAGGACTTCTCTACAAGGAGAAGCAGCCACCGAAATCCCTCGACGAGGTGGCTTCCGCGCTTCGTTGGATGTGGAACTTGCTCTCGCTTGGAGCATGGCTCATGGACACCTCGCCTATGAGAGCGGCTCGCACCTTCGTTCTTCCGGTTCGTTCGCGCGTCTACGCACGCCTTTCGATGAGTGAAGGTATGGTCGTGGATCTCGACCAGCTTCTCGCGGAGGAGATGGCAGCAGGGTGGAAGCCGCTCTTTATGCGGATGCGAGAGGTGGAACAGGGGATGCAGGAGGAGATCGCCGTAACGTTCAATGAGATCCGTAGGCATCCATTTTTCACCTGCGCATCTTTAAAAGAGAAGCCTGGAATTCTGGTGCAGCTTCCCTACGGGGAGTCGGAGCTCGGTCGCACAAAAATTTCCCAGTTTTTTCGCCCACAGACGGCGCTCGATCCCTCGTCCATGGAAAACATGTACGATGATTTCGAAAAAGTGAGGGAAAACGGAAAGCTCGCTCGTGTGTGGATGCAACTTCCTGTGAGGCATGCGGGTCTTCCGACGGTGGATCCGGTGGGGTTTGGGAATCGTCCCGACATCAAGATCGAAGACCATTGGATCAGGACGCAGCTCCTCTTTGCCGCAGTGAAGGCTGATATCGATCAAGAGACGGCGCCTTGGGAGCTGGAAGAGCTCTTGCAACAGGTGCCTCCGAAGATGAAGGCAGAAACGATCGTGCGCGCTTTCTGGAAGCGTATGGAAGCTCGATGGAAGAAGGGAGAAGGGCTTTCCATCGCTGATCGAGCGCTGCTCGAGCCAAGACTGCTCATGGTAGCAAAGGGCAGTATTCTCCACGATACGCGTCTCGTGCGGCGAGGAAAAGAACTTCGAGAAAACGATCGAACGCTCTATCTCGTCGCTCCTCCCGGGAAGATGAGCCTTCGACAAGACGTCAAAACGGGAAAGAAGTGGGTGGAAGTGTTTGTGAACGGGGGCGACTCACAGACGGTCAAGGATGCTCTCGTAAGTCTCGAAGCGCTTTCGACGGATGAGCGCATGAATCTTGTGTGGCATGCAGAAAAGCCTACGCGGGGTGAAGGATTCGCCTATCTTCTCAATACGCATCAGAAGCATGCAGAGCGGCTTTTGCCGATTGTTGCTCCTGTCGTCCTTCGAGGGTTTTGCCAAGCAGAGCGTATATGGGAGTCGGAGGTACTCGAGGCGCTGCATTCCATGGTACTGTACTGGATTTCTTCTGGTTTGCAGGAAGGAAAAGCCGCGGTTATGGTGCTTCGAGATATTCATGCGTGCCTTCCATCGTTCCTTCTCCTGCACCGCACGTGGGGAGAGATCGTACTCGAAGAACGCGTGGTGCTGTTTCGAAAACAAGCTCCTTTTCTGGAGCAGGTGTTTCACCTTTGGTTAAACGTCCATCAAGAACTCGAAAGCAAGATGGAGGAACTGAATCTGTTGAAAGTGAACAGTCAAGCACTCGACGCCTATCGAAGAGAGATACTTGCCTGGAACGCTTGTGCTCTGTTCTACGCGGCGCCAAAAGCGGAACGCGCGCTTCCGAGCGGCTGGTATGCGCAGGCCAAGAAGTTTTTCGAGAGGCTATCGAAATCCTTTTCCCTTCCGCTTCTTCCTCATGATGAAGGAAGCTCCGAAGGGCAATTCCTTGCTCACGTCAAGCGCTTCGCAGAAGAAGCAGCGGCACACACGAAAAAGCGAACCTAACCCCTCCTAACCCCTTGCGCCATCTGGTGCAGGGGTGTTTTCTTCTATAGACTACTTCTCATATGGACCGTTTTACTCGTACAGAATCGAAATCTTTTCCTGTCGCTCTACTCGTTGCGATTGCGTTCGTGTGTTTTACGGGCGTATCGGCTGCGCGTGAGCTCTATCGTCGCGAACGGGTGCAAAATGAACTGAGCGAGCTTGAAACGCGCGTAAACACGCTCACGAAACAAAAAAACGATATGAGCGGGCTTATCGAACGCCTCCAATCTCCTTCCGTACTTGATCGTGAGGCGCGTCTTCGTTTGCGCATGCAAAAACCGGGCGAGCGGGTGTATGTTTTGCGAGGGGAAACGTGGGAAGCGGCTCCATCGAATACCTCGCCGGAACAGGCGGGGGAGAGCGTGTCTTCCGAAGGAGTGGCGCGCAATAACCCTGAACGGTGGTTCCGATTTTTCTTTGTGCATAAGGCCATCGCGTCGTAGGCTATGAAATTCTTCTCTCGTGTTCCTTGGCGAATGGCGTGTGTCGTGATACTCGCACTTGGATTGATGCTTCTCCTTGGTGTGTCGCTCATAGGAACAGCGCTTTTACGGACGCACTCGCAAACAGCGTTCGCCGAACGATACGCGAAGATCGTTCCCCTCCCTGTGGCGCGTGTGCCTGGGGGCTTCGTGCTCTATCGCGATCTCTTACCTCGTTGGCAAGAGATAGACGCGTTTTACGAACGGGTGAAGAGCATTCCTGCGCCAGATGGGCAAGCGCTTCGTACGAAAGCCGAGCTTCGCAAAGAGGCGTACGAACAGCTCATTCGTGAACGATTTGTGCAAAACATGGCGAAACAGGAGAGGTTCACGCTTCCTGAAACGCAAATCAACAACGGATTTGAAGCGGTGCTTTTGCAAGCGGCATCATCGACAAATATTGGGGAGGCTATACGTCTCTTTGAGGAGAAAACGGGATGGACAACGGATCGGTATAAAGAGCTGGTCGTACGCCCTGCCATGCTCGAAACAGCTCTCGCTGCTCGAGCAGAAATAGCGGGCATCTTGCGAACAGATTGGCAAAAAGCGCTCGATGAGCGTCTCGCTTCAAGTGAAGTATGGCGTTTTCTCCGATTTTCTCCGGAGTAGACGTGTTTGCTGCGTCGAGCTTGCCGAGCGAGAGGGGGTCTTGTAGACTCTCTCTCATTGCGGGTATAGTATAGTGGCTATTATGGATGCTTCCCAAGCATCAGAGGCGGGTCCGATTCCCGCTACCCGCTCCATCACGTCGCTCGAGAGCCACGTGGCTCATGAGCTAAGCTCGGTTCTCTGGATCTTCCTTGGTCCAAAGAATCGAGCTTAGCTCGACCACCCACCCCAGTTCGGAACACGAACGAAGGTGGAATGAGGGTACGAACACGAGAAGAACGCCCGAGCCTAGCTCGGGTTTCTTCTGCCAACTTAGCTCAGCTGGTAGAGCAATGCTTTCGTAAAGCAGAGGTCCCGGGTTCGACTCCCGGAGTTGGCTCCATGGAAAAACGTCTCGAGACATGTCGGGACGTTTTTCTTGTATGTCTCCATGTTTATGTTATACGATTGGTCGCATATGCATGAACTGGAAGACAAACGTGTCTTGCTTTTGGGACTTGGGATTCTTGGAGGGGGCGCAGCAACCGTTCGATGGCTCGTGGAGCGGGGTGCGAACCTCACGGTGACTGATCTCAAAACCGAAGCGCAACTCCGTCCTTCTTTGGATCGGCTCACAGATGTCGCGGATCGTGTGCGATTTGTGCTTGGTGGGCACGATGAGCAAGATGTTCGTCATGCGGACGTGATTATTGTGAACCCGGATGTACCCCTCACAAGTCCGCTTTTGCAGCTCGCGATCGATCTTGGAAAGACTATTGAAAACGAACTCACGCTCTTTGCAAAGTACGTGACGCACGGCGATATCGTCGCGGTGACCGGCACGCGAGGAAAGACGACGACAAGTCAGTGGATCGCGCATCTTCTTCGTGGCGTATACCCGGATACGCTCCTTGCCGGAAACTCGCCAGATTCGCCGCTTTTACAGGGACATGTACTCAAAACAACAACGCCCGTCGTGATCGAGGCGCCATCGTTCTTGCTTGAACACGCGGCTCGCGCGAAATTCTCTCCGCGGGTGGCCGTCATCACGAACATTTCGCAAGATCACCTGAATCGGTACACGAACATTGAGCACTACGCGGACACGAAGGCAAATATTTTTCGCCATCAACAGGCGAGCGATAGGCTTATTTTGCATCGCGATCATGTATGGACGCCGTTTTTTCTTGAGCGGAAGCCACAGGCACGGATACAGCTTTTTTCACAAGAAGATATCGTTCGCTATCCGTTTGTGGATGCGGAGGCGTTTTTGTCAAAATGGGGGAGGCATAATGTGGAAAATCTCTTAGCGGCGATGCTGGTTGCACAATGTATGGGTATTCCAGACGACATGATCGCTGAGCGCATCGCCACGCTTCCGCAGGTGCATTTTCGACAAGAGTGCATTTATCGAAACGACGAGCTCGAAATCTACAATGACACCACAGCCACGTCTCCTGAGGCCACGATCGCGGCTCTTGAGCGTTTTTGTTCTTCAAACAAGCCAGTTATCCTGATCACAGGCGGTACAAATCGCAATCTCGAGTTCTCTCGTTGGGCGAAGATTGTGCGCGATCGTCTTCCGCAGGAGCGCGTGATCTTCTTAGAAGGAAGCGCGACTGAACTCATGAAACAAGCTCTCGAGTGGCCTGAAGCGCGCACATATCTAACACTGGATACCTGTATTGAAGCTGCTCGTGAGCAGATTCACGGTCCGACTACCATGCTTTTTTCGCCTGCATGCAAGAGCTTCGAAAAGTTCAAGAACGAGTTTGATCGCGGAGAGATGTTTACTCAAAGTATTTACAAGATCTATGGTCGATGCTCTTCTGACGAGGGTCTATAAGCAGCTGTTGGATCGGGAACCGGAAGGAATGGAGGATTGGCAACTCGCAGAGGCCATTGTTCAGAACTTTAACGGGCAACTTTTTGATGAGGATACGTGGCAGGAGGTATTTTTCCTGATAGTGAATCACGTACGCTATCCGGACATACCAACGACGCAACGCATTGTTGGTCAGGCAGAAGATTATTATTCTGAGCTCATGGGAATAGAAGATGAGCCACATATGGCACGTATTGAAGCGGACGAATACGCGAAGCGGTATAAGTAGACTTGGCTTTCTGCATCAGCGCAGCACAGGCGTTGCCGCTTTTGTTTTCCCGATCCTCCTCGTTTCTCTCGTGAAAACCCTTGACATATTCCCTAAAACCCCTTGCATACGCTTTACATCCTCGGCATACTTCCTTTCGCAAACCCATTTTCATCCTTATTTTTCACGGGTTTTCGCACATATGTCTAAAATGACCAAGTCGCAGCTCATGACCGAACTCGCCGCCAAGAGTGGCCACACGAAGAAAGAAGTGATCGCGATGCTTGACCTTCTCGTCAAGACCGCGTACGCACAGGTGAAGAAGAACGGGGAATTCGTGATTCCAGGCTTGGGGAAGTTGGTCAAAGTGAAGCGTGCGGCACGTATGGGTCGAAACCCAGCCACGGGAGCAGAGATCAAAATCCCTGCCAAAACCGTCGTAAAATTCCGTGTGGCAAAAGCGGCAAAAGAAGCTCTCTTGTAAAAATTTGTTAGAAAGCGAAACGCCTCTGCGCTCTACAAGCCAGAGGTGTTTTTCTTACGAGTGAGTGGCTTCCCTTGACCCCGCACCCGTACCTTGGCAATATGCCAAGGTATTTTGTATGTCTTTCTCTCTCGAACAGCAGCGGCATAGCGCGGCCCATGTGATGGCGGCGGCTATTCAACGGATATTCCCTCAAGCGAAGTTTGGTGTTGGTCCTGTGATTGAGTACGGATTTTACTACGATGTTGATGTAGACGTCTCGCTCACAACGGAAGATCTCGCGCGTATTGAAGACATGATGAAGGTGATCCGCAAAGAAAATCCTGCGTTTTTACGAGAAGAACTCGCGATAGACGAAGCGATCACGAAATTTGAGACGATGGGGCAGACCTATAAAGCGGAACTTTTACACGATCTGAAAACAAAAGGCACGACCGCCGTGAAAGATGCGGGCGAGACGTTCGAAAGTGTAGAGCACGTTTCTCTCTACACGACGGGTTCGTTTGTGGACCTATGCCGCGGTCCTCATGTGGATCACGCGGATGATATTGGTGCGGTCAAACTCACGAAGATTGCAGGCGCCTATTGGCGGGGGAAAGACACGAATCCGCAGCTTCAACGCGTGTACGGCCTGTGCTTTGCCTCGCAAGAGGAGCTTGATGCGCACGTGAAGATGATGGAAGAAGCGGAGAAGCGCGATCATCGAAAACTGGGCGCGGAATTAGACCTGTTCACCTTTTCACCGCTTGTTGGTTCTGGTTTGCCCATGTTCACCTCGAAAGGCGTGGCGCTTCGTGAGGCGGTCACGAATTTTGTGTGGGATCTCATGAAGCCGTATGGATATGAACGCGTGTGGATTCCGCATATCACAAAATCAGACCTGTACAAAACATCCGGTCATTGGGATAAGTTTGAAGATGACCTCTTTCATGTCTCGAGCAAGAAAACCGACGAAACATTTGTTTTGAAACCGATGAATTGTCCGCATCATACGCAGATTTATGCTTCGAAGCCACGCAGCTATCGTGATTTACCTATTCGCATGAGTGAGGTGACAACCGTCTATCGTGATGAAAACACCGGGCAATTGCAGGGATTATCGCGCGTACGATCGATTACGCAAGATGATGCTCACGTGTTTTGTCGTCCTGATCAAATTCGTGACGAGTCGCTCGCGATGTATCGTATTGCGGAAGCGTTTTATGCAGCGTTTGGGATGAATTTTCATCGTGTACGGTTAAGCGTGCGTGATCTGGGCAAGCCAGAAAACTATCTCGGAGCCGATGAAGCATGGACGAGCGCTGAAGCAACGCTTGCAGAATTGATGCAAAGCGTAGGACGTGAGGTGGAAATAGGCGAAGGGGAAGCGGCTTTTTATGGGCCAAAGCTCGATTTTATGGCGAAAGACGCGATTGGACGGGAATGGCAACTTGCCACGATTCAGCTTGATTTCAATCAACCAGCGCGATTCGGTCTTGAATACACGGATATGGATGGACAGAAAAAACAACCTATCATGATTCATCGCGCGATTCTTGGGTCAGTGGAGCGTTTTCTTGCGGTACTGATTGAACATTACGCCGGTGCTTTTCCTCTCTGGCTTGCACCCGTCCAACTCACCGTGCTTTCCGTCGCGGATCGTTTTGCGGATGCGACACACGAAGTCGCGACGTGGCTGAAGAGCGAAGGTTTTCGTGTTGAGATAGACGATTCATCTGAATCCGTCGGAAAGAAAATTCGGAAAGCTGAACAGATGAAAATTCCTGTCGCGCTTGTCGTGGGCGAAAAAGAAGCTTCAGGCCAGCCATTTACCGTGCGCGTACGCGGTGAGCAAGAGCAGTACACGCTTGATCGTGCTGCTCTCGTCACGTTTTTGAGAGCAAGAGTGGAGGGGAAGAAATGACGTGAGTCCGTCGCTAGTCTTCTTGTTGATCTAATTTCACCGCTGCCTCTGGGGTAGAGACCGTTTTACTCATCACGAATAAGCGAGCGATACCCCAGCCGATGAGCAAATACACAAGCATCGCAAGAATAGTGGTCCATTCGAAGATATTTCCATCCAACCGACTGATACGAAATACGCTCAGAAAAGGGGCTGCGAGCGGTTTTGTGAGGGAGTAGATCGCATACGTGAATCCAGCGTTAGGGTTCGCGGCAAACAGTTTTAATAAGAAGCGAAATAGGAGAAGAACCTCAACGATTCCTACGGCATACCAGACAACTTGTGTGCCACGGTATAGAGGTTTCGTGGTGGGAGAGGTAAAAGAATCCATATTTTTGAGGACGCTCCTACCTACAAGACTTTTTCACCCCTGATCAAACGAACCAAAACAACGATGACGGCAATCACGAGGAGAATGTGAATAAAACCACCCAAAGTGTACGAGGTGACCACGCCGAGCAACCATAGAACGATGAGAATAACAGCAACGGTCCAAAGCATAAAAGGGGAGGATAGGGAGTAAGAGAACTGAGAAAAACGTCCGCGAGAGGAGAGGGTTACATATGAATTATCCGTGCTGAAGGGCTTTAATAAGGGTGGTGAGGAGCGGATTGCGACGTTCAAGTTTGATGCATATTTTTCTTCCATCTCGAGTTTTTTTCACGACATGGGCGTGAACCATGAGCCGTATGTGCTGTGAGGTTAATGGGAGAGAGATATCAAGAATCTTCGCGATGGTTCCAACGGAAAATTGAGGTGAGCCTATGAGCAGGATAAAGATACGATAACGGTTCGTATCACTGAGAATCTTGAAGAGGGCAGAGATACTCAGGTCTTTCTCGCTGAAGCGTTTTCGGTTCTTCTGAATCTCTTTCTGATCAATCATAGTTTATATAATTATATAGTTATTTAATTATCTTATTAAATACTCTAGCATGTTTCTTTAGAAGAGTATACAGTGAATAGGTGTCTAGCCAGGTCTAGCTGGATCTAGCCAGAGAGAGCTTACGCATTTGATGCATGCTCCATGTACAACCTTCTCTTAAAAGGTTGGCAGGTGCAGGTGTAAGATTGCCGGCTCTATCACGTCATACGTTGTATTTATTCTTAAAAGAACATGCTTATGACTGTTTCAACACCCGTATTCGAGCCAAAAAACTCCTGGTCCTGGGTCGTTTCTTCTGCCTTGCTCCTATCGATTCTGTTGTCGCCTTTCTCAGCGACAGCAACGACGGCTGATGTCGATACGATGGCTCGTTTATTGAACTTTAGTCGCATGGATATGAACGTTCATGCCCTCGTAAAGCTTCCGAGTGATGGAAATAATCTGACTCAAGCGGACAGCGCGGTCTATTACCTAGGGCAAGATGGGCGTCGTCATGCCTTTCCGACCCAAAACGTGTACTTGAGTTGGTACAATGGATTCGCCAATATCCAAACGTTAAGCGATGCGAACCTTGCGAGCATTCCACTTGGGGCCAATGTCACGTATCGTCCTGGCGTCAAACTGGTGAAATTCCTCACAGATGTGAATGTGTATGCAGTTTCGAGCAATCGGAGCCTCCGTTGGGTGAAAACAGAAAGCATAGCGCAGTATCTGTATGGAAGTAATTGGAGAAGCATGGTTGATGACATTCAAGACACGTTTTACACGGACTACAGTATCAATCTCAATGAGGCGATTTTAACGGGGAGCGATTATTCAGCAAGTAACATGAGTTCTTCTTATACGTATCCGAGCCAAGTGCTCTCCCAATAATATGGAAACAAACATCGTCACTCCGCAGAGCGATAGCGGTTCAGTTGGGTTGATTGCAGGGCTCGTTATGGCGGCCGTGATCGTCACGGCAGCCATCTACTTTGGCCTCCCGTACTTCTCGAACAATCAGATGCGCCAATCGCAACAGCCGCAATCAAATACGATAAATCTGGCTGTACCGGTGCCAGATGTACCGTCGTCACCTACGATTCCACCAGCGCCTGCACCTGACTCAGTGCCAAGGCCTTAGGAAGGCAACGAGGCTCGTTGTAAAAATCCCCGCTGAAAAGAGCGGGGATTTTTGTGTTGGTTTCACGCATGTCATGCAACGAATGGATGATGCATAGACAAGACTTATCGAATCACAATCGCTTGTTTGTCTGCATCGATGGTTATGTTCTGCCCCTCCTGAATCGTCCCATCTACCATCTTCATGGCGAGCGCATCAAGCACATATTCTTGTATCACGCGCTTCAGAGGGCGTGCACCAAACTGCGGATCGTAGCCTTTTTCGACAAGAAACGCTTCAACAGCTTCCGTGAATGTGAGTTGAATCTTCTTTGCTTGCAGGCGTTTTATCACATGATCGATCTGCAAACGTACGATCTTCTGAAGATGTTCACGTTTGAGCGTATGAAAGATCACCGTTTCATCGATACGATTCAAGAATTCCGGTTTGAACTGCTCGCGTAAACGTTCTTGCAAACTTCCTGCGAGACGCTTTTCCGTCGCTTCGCCGTCATCTTTTTGCGTAAAACCTATTTCATTGCGACGTTTTCCTGCATCAAGAATGACATCAGAACCAATATTCGAGGTCATGATAATCACCGCGTGTTTGAAGTTCACCGTACGGCCCTTTCCGTCTGTGAGGCGCCCGTCATCGAGCACTTGTAAGAGCGTATGGAACACATCTGGATGCGCTTTTTCTATTTCATCAAGCAGAATCACCGCATACGGACGACGACGAATTTTCTCCGTGAGCTGACCGCCTTCTTCATACCCAACGTATCCTGGAGGTGAACCAATCATGCGTGAAACGGTGTGTTTATCGCCATATTCGGACATATCCAGACGCACGAGCGCGTTTTCATCGTTAAACAGCACTTCTGCAAGAGCCTTCGCAAGTTCCGTTTTACCGACGCCCGTTGGACCAAGAAACAAAAACGAGCCAATTGGGCGTTTTTCCTCGCCGATGCCTGCGCGTGAGCGACGAATCGCGTTCGCAATCACCTTCACGGCTTCATCTTGGCCGATCACGCGCTTGTGTAGCTCTGTTTCAAGCGTCGCGAGTTTTGCGGCTTCGGAAGCGAGCATGCGTTCGACCGGAATACCCGTCCATTTTGAGATGACGTGTGCGATATCTTCCTCTGTCACAGCGTCTTTCAAAAGACCGCGTTTTCCTTGAAAATCACGCAACTTTTCTTGCGCGTCGTGTTGTTCGCGTTCCACAAGAGGAATGGTTCCATAGCGAATCTTCGAGACTTTTTCGAGGTCGCCCGCGCGTTCTGCGATGTCTGCCTCGCTTTTTTGCGCTTCGAGACGTTTCTTGCAGTCGCGTAATGTTTGGATGAGGTCTTTTTCCGCTTTCCACGCGAGCTCAAGTTCGTTGCTTTGCTCACGCAGCTCGGCAAGCTGTTTCTCGATGATCTTCAAACGTTCTTGCGCGTCCGCATCTTCTTCTTTTGCGAGCGCCCGTTTTTCAATATCGAGACGCAGTACGTCGCGCTTTAAGCGATCAAGCTCTTCTGGAAGAGAGTCAATCTGCATACGAAGGCCAGCCGCCGCTTCATCTACAAGATCCACCGCTTTATCAGGTAGAAATCGATCAGAGATGTAGCGCGTAGACAGTTGCACGGCCGCAAAAAGAGCATTATCTGTGATGCGCACACCGTTATGAACCTCGTATTTGTCTTTGATACCGCGTAAGATGGCGAGCGTATCTTCCTCGCTCGGTTCGTTCACGTAGACCGGTTGAAAGCGTCTCGCGAGGGCAGGATCTTTCTCGATATATTTTTGATACTCTTGAAGCGTTGTTGCTCCTACGGCACGCAATTCGCCGCGTGCGAGCGCGGGTTTCAGCATGTTTGAGGCGTCCATACCCCCATCTGAACCGCTTGCGCCCGCTCCGACGAGCGTGTGGAGCTCATCGATAAAGAGAATCACGTTTCCTGCAGATTTTTCCACCTCTTTGATGACGGCCTTGAGACGTTCTTCAAACTCACCGCGAAACTTCGTTCCCGCGATAAGCGAGCCAATATCAAGAGCGATCACCTCTTTTCCTTTGAGAGTTTCTGGAACATCGCCTGAAGCGATGCGTTGGGCGAGACCTTCAACGACGGCCGTTTTCCCTGTACCTGCCTCTCCAATCAACACGGGATTATTTTTCGTGCGACGAAGGAGAATTTGCATGATGCGACGAATCTCATCATTGCGACCGATCACGGGATCGAGCTTTTCCTGCTTCGCCATGGTTGTGAGATTACGGCCGTATTTTTCGAGTGATTGGTAGGCTTGTTCCGGTTCGATGGATTCCACGCGCGTATTACCGCGTACGTCTTTGAGCGCTTTCAACACCGCTTCCTCCGTCATGCCGACACGCTTCAACTCTTGTCCAACGGACGTGCTTTCAAGAAGAGCGAGGAGGAGGTGCTCGGTGGAGATGTACTCATCTTTGAACGTTTTCGCTCGTGATTCCGCGCTTCGTAGAACATGGAGAAGCTCGTTTGAAAGAGCGATTTGCGCAAGCGTGCCTCCCATCGCGTGAGGAGCTTTCTCAAACGTGGTGCGTATATCTTGAAGAAGGCCCACCACGTGTAAACCCAGTTTCTTCGTGAGCGTGGGCACAACCCCTTCTTCTTGTGTGAGAAGTCCAAATAACAGATGGAGCGGTTCAAGGGTCGTGTGGCGATACTCGATAGCGACGTCTTGCGCGCGACGAAGCGCTTCTTGGCTTTTGAGGGTGAGATTTTGTGGGAGCATACAGTTAGCAGTCTAACACAGAGATTGCTAACGAGGCAACTCCTCTTGCGTATTTTTCTGGCGATAGCCCGGCTCTTGCCATAAAACCTCCGTTTTGATACGATCCCCACGTTCGCTTTTGTGGCGAATTCTTCACTCTTTATGGTAGAGCACGTCCTTTTACGGGTGTGCCCGCCGACCTTTTTTCTCTTTCTCACCTATGGCCGAAGCATTCCAACGCGCCAAGCCGCACGTGAACATCGGCACCATCGGTCACGTTGACCATGGAAAGACGACCACGACGGCCGCAATTCTCACAGTTCTCGCGAAACGTGGCTTTAAAGCCATGGAAGCGAGCAAGGATAAGCTCGATAAAGCTCCAGAGTCGCGCTCTCGCGGTATTACGATTGCCACGGCACACGTGGAATACGAATCCGAAAAGCGTCACTACGCGCACGTCGACTGTCCTGGACACGCCGACTACATCAAAAACATGATCACGGGTGCCGCTCAAATGGACGGCGCAATCTTGGTTGTATCAGCGACAGATGGTCCTATGCCGCAAACGCGTGAGCATATCTTGCTCGCTCGTCAGGTCGGCGTGCCTTCCGTCGTGGTGTTTCTCAACAAGTGTGACATGGTGGATGATCCAGATATGATCGCCCTCGTTGAAGAGGAAATCCGTGATCTTCTCACGAAATATCAGTTTGATGGCAAGAATACCCCAATCATTCGAGGCTCCGCGCTCAAAGCGCTTGAGAACCCAAGTGATGAAACGGCTTCGAAGTGCATCATGGATTTGATCAAGGCGTGTGACGACTTTATTCCAGAACCTGTGCGTGAAACGGAAAAGCCGTTCCTCATGCCGGTTGAGGACGTGTTCTCGATCGAAGGTCGTGGAACAGTCGTGACGGGTCGTATCGAGCGCGGTCAGATCAAGGTGAACGAAGACATTGAGATCGTTGGTCTTGGGGAAACGCGCAAAACCGTCGTGACGGGCATCGAAATGTTTAACAAGTCGCTTGATTCCGGTATCGCGGGCGACAACGCGGGGCTTTTGCTTCGCGGTATCAAAAAAGAAGAGATCGAGCGTGGTATGGTGCTCGCGAAAGCGGGTTCCATCACTCCTCACACAGAGTTTGAAGGAGAGGTCTATGCGCTTACAAAAGAAGAGGGCGGTCGCCACAAGCCGTTCGTTTCTGGTTATAAGCCACAGTTCTACATCCGTACAACCGACGTGACGGGAGAAGTCACGCTGCCAGCCGAAGTTGCGATGGTGCAACCAGGTGACACGGTCAAAATGATCGTGAAACTCATTATCCCTGTCGCTATTGAAGATAAGATGCGCTTTGCCATCCGCGAGGGAGGCAAAACGGTCGGAGCAGGTG
Source organism: uncultured Gammaproteobacteria bacterium (assembly GCA_964428975.1). Taxonomy (GTDB): domain Bacteria; phylum Patescibacteriota; class Patescibacteriia; order 2-12-FULL-60-25; family 2-12-FULL-60-25; genus JAGOUA01. The sequence goes on from CAYSAI010000002.1 coordinate 53,584, forward strand.
TTGTTTCGAAGATCATCAAGTAAGATACGAGTATGAGGCGCGTACCTTTGGCGCGCGCCTCGCTCTCATCGCTATTTATGAAAGATCTTTCTTCATCTCGCATCCGTATCAAGCTCCGTTCGCATGACCATCGTCTTGTTGATCAAGCGGTCAAGACGCTCATCGAAACGGCGCTTCGTACGGGAGCGAAAGTGATCGGCCCTATCCCACTTCCTACGAAGTGCAAGAAATGGACGGTCAACCGCTCAACCTTCGTCCACAAAAACGCTCGTGAACAGTACGAAATGCGCACCCACACACGACTCGTTGATATCCTTGATCTCACGAGTGCCGCGGTGGAAGCGCTGAACTCGCTCAATTTGCCAGCGGGTGTCGATCCGGTCATCGAACAACGCTAGGTGTAGGTGTAAAATCCACGTTCCGTCGAGGAACGATTCCCAAGGAGAAAGTTGCCCCGTTCTCTGATACATCGAGCCAAACTCGATACGTATCAGAGAGCAAACGCTCACCCATAGGGAGTGCGCGTGGCATAACCTCCCTGCGATCGAATCGCGAATCGGCTTCATTCTCATGGCTTTTCTTCGGAAAGGTCAGACGCTTGAAGACGAAACAGCTTCGTCTGCAGATGTCTGACTTTTATTTATTTTGTGCGACCAATCCGAAGAATATGAACTACATTCTTGGAAAGAAACTCGAGATGTCGCAGGTATACGGACCAGATGGTGCCGTGATCCCCGTAACGCTCGTCAAAGCGGGTCCGTGTTATGTCACGAAACTCCTCACGAAGGAACGTGATGGGTACGAAGCGGTGCAGATCGGTTTCGAGGTGATCAAAAAACTCTCGAAAGCGGAAGAAGGACATTTGAAAGACCTTCCAAAACTTCGTCATCTCGCAGAGTTTCGTCTTGAAGGGGTGACGCTTGAACGCGGGCATGTGATTGAGGCAAGTGTCTTCGCTCCTGGCGAGAAGGTGCAAGTGATGGGTATGTCCAAAGGAAAAGGGTTTCAAGGGGTGGTGAAGCGTCACGGATTTCATGGGCATCCAGCCTCGCACGGTCATAAAGATCAGCTGCGTATGCCTGGATCTATCGGAGCAGGTGGTCCACAGCACGTCTTCAAAGGCCGCCGCATGGGTGGCCGTATGGGTGACGATCAGGTGACGGTCAAAAATCTCGTGGTCATGGAAATCCGTGACGGAGGGGTGCTCGCTATCAAAGGAGCGATCCCTGGAGCGCGCAACACGATTATCCACATCATGTCTGTCTAATATGCCTAAGGTTCCTCTCTACACAGCGGAAGGAAAATTGAATGGAGACCTTGAGCTTTCAGACGCGATGTTCGCGGTGAAACCAGAGCCAGGACTCCTACACGAAGTGATGATTGGTCTTCGCGCAAACGCTCGTCGTTCAATCGCGAACACGAAACGTCGCGGAGAAGTGCGTGGTGGTGGTAAGAAACCATGGAAACAGAAGGGGACAGGTCGCGCTCGTCAGGGTTCGACACGTTCTCCGCAGTGGGTGGGCGGAGGAATCACCTTCGGTCCACTCAGCGAGCGAAACTTCTCGGTGAAGATCAACAAGAAAACCAAAAAGAAGGCGTTGTTCATGGGGCTGTCTGATAAGGCAGGAAGCCATAAGCTCTTCGTGCTTGAGGCGATCCCTACGACGAACGCTAAAACGAAGATCATCGCCGAGCTTTCAAAAAAGCTGCCGATTGACCGCAACGCTCTCCTCATCAGTGCGGGCGCGAACCCCTCGCTCATGCGCATGGTGCGAAATCTTCAACATCTGAAGCTGGTAACGGCGCAATCCGTGAACCTGCTCGATGTCCTTACCTATCGAACGGTGATCTTCCTCAAAGATGCCGTTCCCGCCTTTGAACGGGTGTATACAGCCTCCTAACTATGGCTCTCCTCGATCGTATTCGAAAACCGAAAACCAACGATGCTGCAAAGAAAGAAGTATCGAAGAAGCCTACGACGGATGCTTCTGCACCTGTCGCGCAAACAAAGCTTGTCACCAACGCCTTCGCCTCGAATGTGCTCGTGCGCCCTCATGTGAGCGAGAAAGCTTCTCGTCTTATGGAAGCGGGTGCGTACACCTTCGACGTGTTGGTCTCCGCAGAAAAAATCTCCATCAAAAAAGCGGTGCAAGCGCTCTATAACGTAAAAGTCACGGATGTGCGCATCGTGCGTCATGCGGGAAAACCCATGTCTCGCGGCAAATATCCGGGAGCGCGCAAACACTGGAAGAAGGCCATCGTTACCTTGGCGAAGGGCCAGAAACTCGATCTCTATCAAGGTGTCTAACGTATGCCTATTCATGTCTATCGTCCCGTGACAAAAGGACGCCGGCTCTCCTCGGTTCAAGACTTTAAGGATATCACCACAAACGATCCAGAAAAGTCACTCATCGTGATCCGTAAGGATCAGGCCGGTCGTACCAACGGAAAAATCACGGTGCGCCATCGTGGTGGTGGTGTAAAGCGCTACATTCGTCTCGTGGATTTCAAACGTATTCGTTTCGACATTCCTGCAACGGTCAATACGATTGAGTACGATCCAAACCGCGGGGCGCGTCTCGCTCTCGTTACGTATAAAGATGGGGTCAAGAGCTATATTCTCATTCCAGACGGGGTAAAAGTAGGGGAGCAACTCATTTCCTCGCTCACGGAAGCGGAAATCAAACCGGGAAATCGTTTGCCTCTTGAAAAAATTCCCGTTGGATCATTCATCCATGCGGTTGAGCTTTCGCCTCTCCAAGGAGCGAAGCTTGGTCGCGGAGCAGGTATCAGCATTCAGTTCATGGCTATCGAAGGGAACTGGGCGACGCTCAAACTTCCTTCCGGTGAAGTACGTCGTGTGCCGAAAAGCTGTCTTGCGACGCTTGGAACGGTCTCGAACCCAGATTGGCACTTGGTGCGCTGGGGAAAGGCCGGTCGTATGCGCCTTCGTGGTATTAAACCAACGGTACGCGGAAAAGCGATGAACCCGGTCGACCACCCACACGGAGGTGGTGAGGGAAAACATCCTATCGGTATGAAATATGCAAAGACAAAGTGGGGTAAGCACGCGCTCGGCGTCAAAACGCGCCGCACGCATCGCTCATCCAGTCGACACATTGTCTCGGGTCGTCGTGGAAATCTTCTCTCCTCCTAATCTATGTCCCGTAGTCTCAAAAAAGGTCCCTTTACCGCAGCCAAGCTTCTCGCGAAGGTTGCTAAACTTGGACCAAACAACAAAACGGTGATCAAGACGTGGTACCGCTCAAGCACGATCACGCCGGAAATGGTGGGCATGACGTTCGCCGTGCATACCGGCAATAAATTCAAAAACGTGCTCGTGATTGAAAATATGGTCGGACACAAGCTCGGTGAATTTGCGGCCACACGTACGTTCGGACGTCATGGAGGCAAACTTACAAAGGCGATTGACGCCGCGAAAACCGTCGCACCTGCCAGTGCGCCGAAGAAGAAGTAACGATCTCTCTCTATGGATATCCACGCTTCTCTGCGGAATCTCCGCATGTCGCCACGAAAAGTACGTCTCGTCATTGACACCGTTCGCGGTCTCAATGTGCAAAAAGCGGAAGTTCTCCTCACGTTCCTCAAAAAAGATGCGGCCGAGCCGGTTCTGAAGCTTATTCGGAGCGCGATGGCGAACGCTGATCATAACTTTCATCTCGCGAAAGAATCGCTGTACGTAAAACATATCGTCGCGGATGGTGGTCCAACCATCAAACGCTCGCGTCCTCGTGCCTTCGGGCGTGGGGCAACGATTCGCAAGCGCACGACACACATTTCGCTTATTCTGGCGCCTCAGCTCACACCCGTGCCAGCTCCGAAGACCTCTCGCAAGAACGTCTCGGTCAAAACAACCGCCTAGCCTATGGGTCATAAAGTTCATCCTATCGTGTTCCGTCTTGGAACGACCACCACGTGGCCGTCGCGTTGGTTTGCGCATAAGCGCGATCAATACGCGGAACAACTTCGTCAAGATATTGAGATGCGTGAATATCTCGCGAAAACACTCAAAGACGCGGCTATCAAGCGCGTCGAAATCGAGCGTTCGCGCGGCGTAATCCGTATCAACATTCTTTCCGCGAAACCGGGTCTTGTGATCGGACGCTCTGGAACGGGCATTGATGATGTGAAGAAAAAGCTCATGAAGAAGTTCTTTCCGATGCAAGCGAAAAAGGTGCAGGTGCATCTCGCCGTGCAAGAGGTGAGCAAACCTTCGCTCGAAGCGGTGCTCGTTGCACAAGGCGTAGTGATTGACCTCGAACGTCGTATGCAGTTCCGTCGTGTGCTCAAAATGACGATCGAACGTGTGAAAAAGTCCGGAGCGCTTGGTGTGAAAATCGCCGTGAGTGGCCGTCTCAATGGAGCGGAAATTGCGCGCCGTGAATGGCTTGGTTGGGGAAAGATCCCGCTCACGAACCTGCGTGCCGACATTGATTATTCGCAAACGTTCGCGCAAACGATGGCCGGGTCTATCGGCGTAAAGGTCTGGATTTATCGCGGAGATGTGTTCGATAAAGATCGTCTCTCGCAATATCAGCCAAGTACGCCAGAACGTCGCGAACGTCGCGATGGTGGCCGACCAGACTTTCGTCCCAGGCGTCCGCAAGCTCAATCTGCCTAAGCCCTCTTCCGTATGTTGATTCCAAAAAAAGTCAAATACCGGAAGGCGCATAAAGGCGTCTTCCCGTCGGGACACAATGCAACGGACAAAATTGATCTCGCGTTCGGTGGCTACGGCCTCAAATCGCTTGGATCAGGGTGGATCTCGAGCCAACAAATCGAATCTGCTCGTCGCGTGCTGACGCGCTACATCAAGCGCGGAGGCAAAATCTGGATCCGTGTCTTCCCTGATCGTCCTATCACCAAGAAGGGCAATGAGGTGGGTATGGGTGCCGGAAAAGGAGGAGTCGACCACTTCGTTGCGGTGGTACGTCCAGGAACCATTCTCTTCGAGATGGATGGTATTCCAGCGGAAAGTGCCAAAAAAGCGCTTCAAGCTGCCGCCTATAAGATCTCGACACAGTGCAAGTTTGTAAGCCGCACCTCCTATGCTGATTAATGAGCTCCGCTCCAAGACGGTTGATGAGCTGAACGTCCTCGTCGGTGAAATCGAAGCCAAGCTTCGCGACGCGCGTTTCAAGCTCGCGACACGTCAGTTTCCAAAAGTATCCGAGATCGCCGTATGGAATACGGATCTCGCACGGGTCAAAACCGTGCTTCGCAGTCTTACTCCACGCGCTTAATTGTATGACGAATCCATCATCTTCACGACGTCGCCTTCAGGGAGTCGTCCTGTCCACCAAAATGAAAGATACGGCCGTCGTGCGCGTTGATCGTCGCGTGGCCGATGCAAAATACGGAAAATATTTCACGGTTTCAAAAAAATTTAAAGCGCATGATCCAGAACATATCGCTCATGTGGGCGATACCGTCGAGTTCGAGGAATGCCGTCCGATCAGCCGCGACAAATGCTGGCGCGTGATCGGAATGACGAAAACCGCCGTTTAGGCACGCATCTCTATGGTACAACATCGTTCCATGCTCGTCGTCGCGGATAATTCAGGGGCAAAACTCTTGCAATGCATCCACGTGAACGGCGGATATAAAAAGCGGTACGGGGTCCTCGGTGATTTGCTCACGTGTGTCGTGAAGGAAGCGGCGCCACGTGGTACGGTCAAGAAGTCGGATATCGTGTACGCGGTTCTTGTGCGCTCCTGTAAGGAAACGCGCCGCGTAGATGGATCCTACATTCGTTTCGATGAAAATGCCGCGGTCATCATTGATAAAAAAACCAAGGAGCCGAAGGGAACGCGTATTTTCGGACCGGTGGCGCGCGAATTGCGCGCGGCAGGCTACGGAAAGATCGTGTCTCTCGCCCCTGAAGTGCTCTAATCCCTGCGTATGACTACCATGAACCTCAAAACCGGCGACGAAGTGATCGTCACAACCGGTTCGTCCAAAGGAAAACGCGGGAAGATCACGCAAGTGCTTCCAAAAGTGAACAAGATCGTCGTCGAAGGGGTCGCCCTTCGCACGCGACATCTCAAAAGCAAGAAGCCGGGAGAAGCGGGGCAAAAAGTGGCGTTCAGTATGCCAATTCACGCCTCGAACGTACAGCTCCTCTCTGCTGATGGTAAGCCTTTGCGCCATACGAAGCGCGCCTCCTAACCTATGACCCTCAAAGAACGCTACCAACAGGAAATCGTGCCCATGCTCAAAAAAGAGCTTGGTATCGACAACCTCAACGCCGTCCCGAAAGTGACGAAAGTTGTTGTGTCCGTGGGATTGTCTCAAGGGATCAAAGATCCAAAGGTGCTCGAAACGGTGGAACAAACGCTCATCCGCATCACGGGGCAAAAGCCGGTGAAAACGAAAGCGAAAAAAGCCATCTCGAACTTCAAAGTACGCGAAGGTATGGTAGTGGGTATGATGGTGACGCTTCGTGGGCCGCGCATGTGGGATTTTCTCACGCGTCTTACGCAAGTGACCTTTCCTCGTATTCGCGACTTTCGTGGAGTGTCTGCCAAGGGCATTGATGCGCAGGGCAACGCTTCGTTCGGCTTTCGTGAGCATATCGCGTTTCCGGAAATTCGTTCTGACGAAGTTGAGCGCATTCACGGCCTTCAGGTGACGGTCGCGACGACCGCGGGCAACAAAAAGAACGGACACCTTCTTCTTCAATCGCTCGGTTTTCCTTTTCAGAACGCTTAATTTCTCTCTATGGCCACACAGAATCAAATCGCCAAATCCAACCGCCCCCCAAAGTTCTCGAGTCGGGAGGTGAATCGTTGCTGGCGTTGTGGGCGCAAACACGGCTTCATCCGCTTCTTCAAGCTCTGCCGTATTTGTTTTCGCGAGCTCGCGAACCGGGGAGAAATTCCTGGTGTGACGAAATCGAGTTGGTAATTCTCTCACGCTATGTTCACTGATCCTATTGCCGATTTCTTGACGCGCATCCGGAATGCTCAGGCGGCTCATCATGAGACGACCTCGGCTCCTGCGTCCAAAATCAAACACGCGATCGCTGACATCCTCGTGCGCGAGGGTTTCATCGAGCGTTTCGAAGAGCAAGCGGAAGGCGTCAAAAAGACGCTGACCGTCACGCTCAAATATCAGGACAAAATACCCGTTATTCGTTCTATTCGCCGTATTTCTCATCCAGGACGCCGTGTGTACAGCAGGTCTTCTGATCTTGCGCCGGTGCTTTCAGGACAGGGTATTCTTATTCTCTCGACGTCGGTCGGCTTGATGACGCACAAAGAGGCTCGTCGCCGCCACTTAGGGGGAGAGGTGCTCTGCGAAGTCTACTAGTCTTCTTATTCCTATGTCTCGTATTGGAAAAAAGCCTGTCCTGCTTCCGTCCGGCGTTGATGCCACGGTCGCGCAAGGGCGAGTGGCCGTGAAAGGCCCAAAAGGAACGGTCGAAGTACCGCTTGCGGAGAGTGTATCGGTGGAATCTCAAGCAGATCCACGAGCGCTTCTCGTCAAGGTACGTGAAGAAACGAACGTGGATGATCGTGCCTTGTGGGGGCTGTTTCGACAGCTTCTGCAAAACGCGGTTGATGGGGTGCAAAAACCCTTCGAAAAATCACTTGAGTTTGTAGGTGTTGGATATAAAGTCGCGCTCGAAGGACAAAAAGTGATGATGGACCTCGGGTTTTCTCATCGTGTGCCGTTCGAGCTTCCAAAAGGCATTGATGCGAAGGCGGAAAAACAGATCTTGACCCTCACGGGCATCGACAAGTATCTTGTGGGAGAAACAGCCGCGCGTATTCGCCGCCTTCGTCCACCAGAACCCTATAAAGGAAAAGGAATCAAATACACCGATGAGGTGCTCCGTCGCAAGGCGGGTAAGACGGCGAAGTCCTAATCTCTATGCCTCTCTTCTCTCGCATGACAAACGCTGCTCGTCGTATCGCTCGCGTTCGCGCGAAGGTACGCGGGACGGCTCTCCGCCCACGGCTCTCCGTGGCGCGAAGTTTGAAGCACATCACCGCGCAAGTTATTGATGACAACACGAGAAAAACACTCGCGTCTGCTTCGGATGCTGATCTTGGAAAAGATCTTGAAAAGACAACAAAAACAGAAAAAGCGCTTGCCGTGGGAAAGCTTATTGCCGAACGCGCGAAAGCGAAGGGCGTGAGCACGGTGGTGTTTGATCGTCGGGATAAACAGTTTCATGGACGTGTTCGTGCAGTCGCCGAGGGCGCTCGCGAAGGCGGTCTTATCTTCTAGCGTATGTCTGACGTCATTCAACCAGTCGAAGAACCTATCGTCCCTGCGCCTGTCGCACCTCCAGTCACACCATCAGTTGCCACTCCTGTCGAACGACCAAATGCGTTTGCAAAGTTTAATGCAGCGTACGCGGCAGCTTCGCGTGGAGGCAGCGGCGGTCAAGGTGGACGTGGTGGTATGGGAGGTCGAGGCGGCCAAGGTGGTCGAGGAGGAGCCGGTGGACGCGGCGGTCCAGGCGGTCGTCCGGGAGATCGTCGTGGGGGACGTGGTCAAGGGGGCGATGTTCCTGCAGAAGTTGATTATACCGAGAAAAACCTTGAAGTCGCTCGCGTGACGCGTGTGACCAAAGGAGGAAAGCGTATGCGTTTTCGCGTGCTTTCCGTGATCGGTAATCAGAAGGGTCGCGTGGGGTTTGGTCTCGCGAAAGGTGTGGATGTAGCAGGAGCGACCGCGAAATCAACCGCACAAGCACGAAAAGCCCTCATCACCGTACCGATGATTGACGGCACTATCCCTCATGAAGTGTCCGCGAAGTTTCGTGCAGCGCGTATTCTGTTGAAGCCTGCACCAAAAGGAACGGGTGTGAAGGCGGGAGGAGCGATTCGCCCTGTGCTCGAGCTTGCCGGTCTGCAAAATATCGTTTCAAAAATGCTCGGTTCCAGTAATAAAGCGAATAACGTGAAAGCAACGATGATGGCGCTCAAAATGCTTCGTCCGAACAAGAAGCAGGTCAGCGTACCTGTCGTGGAAGTTCCTACCGTATAATATGTCTATCGCTATTCATACCCTCGCCCCAACAAAAGGCGCGCGAGAAAAAGCGTTCCGCATCGGTCGCGGCAACGGATCTGGTCGCGGCACCACGGCTGGTCGTGGGACGAAAGGTCAGCGCGCGCGTTCAGGTGGACGCAACAAGCTTCGTCTCAAAGGAATGAAGCAAATGTTGTTGTCCTTCCCGAAAAACCGTGGCTTTCAAAGTCGCTACGCAAAAGCGCGTGTCGTATCTCTTGTGCAGTTGGAAACGCTCGCTCCAGGCACGCGTGTGGATTTGGATACGCTTCGCAAAGCGGGGTTTATCTTACGTTCAGATCGCACGGCAAAAATTGTTGGAACGGGAGGTCTCACGAAAAAATTCATGATCCATGGCGTTCTCGCAACAACCACTGCACGAGCAGCGGTAGAAAAAGCGGGCGGCAAGGTCGTTTCATTCTCGAAAAAAGCGCGTCCTTAAAAGGCGCGCTTCAACGATTTTATGTGGGACACTCTCAAACAATCATGGTCCATTAAAGAGGTGAGAAACGGTCTTCTCTTCATGCTCGCCATCATGATCGTTTTTCGTTTGGCGGCGAACATTCCTCTTCCGGGAATTGATCTTGTCGCGCTCCAAGCCTTTATCGAAGGAAATCGTGCGCTTGGCCTGTTGAATTTGTTTGCTGGAGGAACGATCCGTAACTTTAGCATTGTGGCGATGGGTGTTGCGCCGTATATTACCGCTTCGATCATCATTCAACTCATGGGAATGATCATTCCCAAAGTGGAAGAGATCCAAAAAGATGGAGAAGCTGGGCGTAGACGCATCAATCAATGGACGCGTTTCCTGACAGTTCCTCTCGCGATCATTCAATCGTTTGGTTTGCTCGCGATCATGCGTCAATCTTCCGTGCCGATTCTCACGAATAACAGTCCGCTTCATATTGCGATGATTGTCGCGACCGTGACGGCAGGAACGCTCTTCTTGATGTGGCTTGGAGAGTTGATTCAAGAAAAGAAGGTAGGAAATGGGATGTCGCTGATTATCGCGGCGGGTATTTTAGCAGATCTTCCATCGAGTTTGTCTCGTTTTACGGCGACGACAACGGCTTCGCAAAGCTGGCTACCGATCGTGCTGTACGGAGCGGCGGCTATTGCGATGATCATTGGTGTGGTGTTTATCACAGAAGGACAGCGAAATGTGCCGATTCAATACGCACGTCAAGTGCGTGGAGGAAGTGCGGCGTCCACACTGCCGCTTCGTGTGAATATGGTGGGGGTGATTCCGATTATCTTCGCTATCTCTCTTTTGCTGTTTCCTACGCTTGTGGCGCAATTCTTGTTGACGGCAAAAACAGCGTGGATCGCTGATGGGGCGCGTTTCGTGATTGCGACGCTGCAAAATCAGACGGTATACGGCGTGTCGTATCTTCTGCTCACGGTGGCGTTTACGTATTTCTATACGTCTATCGTGTTTCAGCCAGATCGTATCGCGGAAAATCTTCAGAAGCAGGGCGCGTTTGTCCCAGGTATTCGTCCTGGAAAAGCGACGTCGGCCTATCTTGTGGAGGTGATCGATCGTATTACGCTTGGTGGGGCGCTGTTTCTTGGGCTCGTGGCGGTGATGCCGCTCATTGCGCAAGCGTTTACAGGAACGCAAGTCCTTGCGCTTGGAGGAACTTCGCTTCTGATCGTTGTGTCGGTTGTGATAGAATCCGTGAAGCAAATCGAAGGGCAAGTAACCATGAGGCAGTACGATTTGTACTAACAAAAAGCAGCCTTCTGGCTGTTTTTTGTTTTCTCTTTTTGCATCCCTCTGTCGCTATGCTACGCTCCTTCGTATATGGCAAAAAAGCGCCTTCGGGCGGTCTTTTTTGGCCCGCATGGGTCAGGAAAACGCACGCAAGCTGAACGGCTTGCGCTTGAGTTTCGTGTCCCATTGATTTCCTCTGGAGCGCTTCTTCGTGAGGAAATCGAAAGCGAGACGGCGATCGGAAAGCTCGTTATGAACTACGTTGAGCAAGGAATGCTCGCGCCGGATGATCTTGTGAACGCCGTTATCCTCAAAAAAATACGTCGTTGTGTGATGAACGAACGTGGATTCGTGCTTGAGGGGTATCCGCGCAACGTCGAACAGGCGAGTGCGCTTGAAAAAGTCTCGAAGACGCAGATCGCTCTTCATCTCAAACTTTCAGATGAAGAAGCGCGCGAACGCGTCGAAGGGCGTCGTGAATGTACGTCGTGCAATGCGGTCTATCATTTGGATACGGTGCCTCCGGGGGAGCTTGAGACGTGCGTCCGATGTGGTTACGGCTTGCAAGGGCGACCGACAGATCAAGAAGAAGCGTTCATTAGTCGCCAGGCCGTGTACCATTTTATGACCGAGCCGCTTGTAGGGTTTTATCGGCAAAAAGGGGTGCTGCTTACTCTCAAGGCGCAGCAATCCATTCGCGCGCTTCACGAGGAGCTGCTAAAAAAGTTGAAACGCTTGGGGTTTTAGCACATTTTGCTCTATTGGCGCATGTAAAAGCTTCGAGTATACTCTATAAATATGAAGCCCTCGATCGCTGGCCCTCTTTCCATTCTCTCAGCTCTATTGATCGCGAGCCCTTTTTCTGCGCATGCTTCTTTTCATGAAGGGAGTGCGGAGCTTGGAGCGGCGATGATCAGGATCATGATGTTCATGTTGGTAGGTCTACCAGCTCCAATTTTCCTTGTGTGGCTGCGCAGGTATTTTCTCCGTAAGTATACTCTGTCACCTACGCATTCCCTCATGCTCCGAATCGCTTGTCTTATAAGCGGTGCGCCGTCTGGTTGGTGGTTTGTATCAGTCCTCTACTCGTCATTGTATTTGCTTAGTCTTACTGTGCCGTATGGTCATATATTCAACCTCGCGATCGCTTTTCCCTTCTTTTTTCTTCCTTTTGCTTCAACGGTTATCGCTATCGTGGGTGCCTGGGCTTCAGATCATTGGTTGAAAAACCTTGGGAAGAAATAATCTCAAAACACACAAAACTCTCGCGTACGGCGAGGTTTTATTGTCGAAGTTTTTGTTGTAGCGCACTGAAGGCAGGCTTCGCTTTCATGTCTTTATCCCACAACAAACTTGTCCCATAGACGAGAGGATAGCGGTCGGAACGGGTCGTAGAGCCATATGTATCAGTGATACCCCACGTTGTGTACGAAGTGCAATTCGGGGCGCGTAAACAGATATCCAACGCCATTTCGTATTGATGGGTTTGCTCTCTGGCATTGTCTTGAGTGACATCTATTTCTGAAATTCGGGTTAAAAGACCAAGCTTCGCCAAAGATTCCATATGATTTTTGAGCTGATCGGCATGCATATAATCGCCATCACCATAGACATGTGCTTCGAATCCAACGCCATCAATAGGGACGTTTCGCGCTTTGAGTCGCTTGACTAAACGTAACAGGGAGTCCCAATGTTCGCCATCGTTCTCTAGACCGTAATCATTCAGATAGAGCTTTGCGGATGGGTCGGCTTTACGAGCTGCTTTGAATGCAAGATCAATGTACTCCTCTCCCATGGCTTCGAACCAGATGTTCGGTTCTAAACCCTGCTTTCCATCTGTATAAGGAGCTCGTTTTTTTGAAAATGGTTCATTGACGACATCCCATTCGGCTACTCTTCCTTGAAAATGACTGACCACCCGTTCTATATGATCAATCATGATTTTTTGTCGTTTTAGTGTGGGAGTTTCTCTCATCCAATCAGGATTGCTCTTGTCATAGACTAATGCGTGTCCGTGCACGACCATGGTATTTTTGAGAGCAATCTCAACGAGTTGATCTGCCTCCTCAAATGCGTAGACATCGGGTTGGGGATGGATGAACTGGGGTTTCATGCTATTTTCTGGTGTGAGCATACTGAACTGACCTAGAGCCAATTCTTTATAACGTTCATCTGTCAAAAGTGGGCCGATAGCTACGGCAGCACCTATTTTGAGTTTCCGAGGGTGAGCATCTGCCAAACGACGCAGACTATTGTGATCATTCAAATCGACCACTATGGATGGGGCAGGAACGATTTCGACGCGCCCGCTTCCAAGGGCATGAATGTGTAATGCTGCGAGCGTCCAGCCAGCGCTTCCCGCGGGGCTATCTGCCCCAAGCCAAACCGTGCCGCTCTTGAAAATGGCATGGTCAGGTATACTGCCGAGGGCACGACCATTTTCCGTGAGATGTATTTGATCTTTTTTCCGTTCGAGAGAGATCGTTGTCTTTGAGGATAAAGAAACAGGGTACGCTCTCATATCTATAGAATTCGATGAGGTGCCATCCCAGATACGAAGAGTGATCAAATTCTGTGTCACCGCAAGTTCAAGGCTAGGAGGTTCGTATCGCCATTGATCGTACACGATAGGAGGTTCTGCATAGAGTCTGAAAGAAGCCTCCTTGTCTATGTCGGAAAAGGTGGTTGTTATCATGAAATCTCCCTTGACTTTAAGGTGTTGGCCGCTGAGATTCACAGGGGGATTCGGTTGTCCTGCCGAACCATCCTGATGCGTAATAATTCCATTTTTCGGTTGAAAGTGGATACCGTTCGGTGTTATGGTCGCTCCTATAAAATGCGACCAGTCTAGCGTGTGTAGGAGGTCCGTTGGTTGATTTTTATCATCTTTAAACCTATACAGGACAACAAAAACCATGAGGGTCGCGATTATAAGCAGAACCTTCAACAATCGAACATAGGGTGTATTTTGCATGGGTGGGAGACAGAGAGAGTCTCTCATGGTGCACCCGAGACGATTCGAACGTCTGACCTCTTCCTTCGGAGGGAAGCGCTCTATCCAGCTGAGCTACGGGTGCATATTTTTCGAACGTCTGACCTAGCCGGTAGCACCGGCTCGCTCTATCCAGCTGAGCTACGGGTGCATATTTTTCGAACATCTGACCTAGCCGGTAGTCACCGGCTCGCTCTATCCAGCTGAGCTACGGGTGCATGGTAGGACGTACACATTCGGCAATCTTAGCCTACGAGATTTCCGTCTATACAGCAAACGCTCTTGGCAGAAAGAGACGCGCGTTTTATGGTGTGCCGTATGACTCTTACAAAATCTGTCTCGTGGGTTCTTCTTGGAGCGATTTTTCTTTTGTGTGCGATGGTTGTTCGGTTAACGCGCCTCGAAAGCATCTCTCTTCAAGATATTGCTGCTCGTATAGGAGAAAAGCTCATTTTCGTGCGCGATACGTATGACGCAACCTCTTCCGCGCAAGCGAGTGTGTACCGCCTTTCTGATGGAATGAAACACGCACTTCCTCGTGTGGATGGACAGGCGTTTCTCGGACCAACAGGGCTTCTTACATGGACAACATCAACGCTTCTTTTGATAACACCGCAAAAAGTGGATTCAAAATCAATCATCGGCCTTCCGGGAACGCCCAAGTCTATCGAAGCGAGTTCAAGCGGTTTTCTGTTTCTCATACGAGGCGAAACGGCGTCATCTACGCGTTTTGCGTGTATCGCCGCGATTCCCACGAAAGAGATTGGCAAAGAATGTGATGCGCTTCCTTCAAAAATCGCCACCAGCTCAGAACAGATTCTCGGATGGTATCAGGGGAAAGATCATACGCTGCTTCTTCATGGTACGAGCACGTATACCTACGAAGCTGTGTCTGGAAAAGTGGAATTTCTTGATGAACAGGCCGGAAAAGACGCTCGCGAGGCATTCGTGAGGAAGAATACGGCTCAAGAATTGCCGAACATCTATCGTTTTTGGCGGTTATTGCTCATCCCTACGAAACGTCCTGTCATCCTGTGGACACCATCAAACAGTAAAATTATTCCGCTTTCCAAAGACGCGTTTCTTCTGGCTGAATCAGCAGTGTTTCGTCTCGTGCATCTTCCTACGCACGCGCAAGCCGTTCTTACGAGCGATCTTCTCGATCGAGACACGCGAGAGATCATTTCTTCCGAAACATTTTCTCAAAAGAGATAACCTTGCCAATGATGCGTGAGCGTGAAACAGCTCCATAGGTGCGTGAATCGGTGCTGTGATCGCGATTATCTCCAAGAACAAAGTATTCGTTCTTTTGAAGCACCCATGATCGTGTGCTTGTCGCTCCTTTGACGTACGTGGCTATCGCGGAGGAAAGATATGCATGCTCATTCAGCTCCTGCGGAGTTCCTTGTCCTGTTTGTACGAGTACCTTTCCCGCTTTCACAAAAATCGTTTCTCCAGGAAGGCCGATCACGCGTTTGAGAATGAGTTTTGTCGAGTCTTGATCGATCATTTGAATAGCGTCAGAACGTTTCGGTGTACGTACGAGATACAAAATCTTGTTTACGAACAACAGCTCTTCATCAAGATGGGTGGGTTCCATGGAACGGCCATTCACGCGTGCAGGAGCGAGAACAAACGATTGTATAAAGAGAATGACGAGAAAAAACGCCCCGAATGCCCCTCCAATCAGACGAAGCGCTCGCAAAAAAATCTGCCTTCGTGGAGGAATAGGAGCGGGCATCTCGATGACGTGCAACGGATGGGGAGGTTCAACAGAAAGAACAGATTGCGCGTCGAGCATACGAAATGATAGAATGAGCCACGAAGAGAGTATACGTGTTTTTCTCTTCTTGTTCTATACTTTGTGGATAATTTTACCGAAGGCTTGCTGGCTTTAACAAAAACACTCCGTTTGTTTTTCTACACAACGATTTTTAATACGTCTGTGCTCGGTTTTATTGCGGGAGTATTTCTCACAATTATGGTAGCGGTGTTTATTCTCACGAAAGATCCGCGCCATATTCCGCACATTCTTCTCTCTTCGAGTACGGAAAGTTTTCAAAAAATCGCCGCTCAAGATGAACATGGTACCTATACCGTTGGATTCACGGAGTTTTTGCGTATGTATACGCAGGTACGTATGCTGTGTTTGATCGCGTTCATCTCGTTTTGCGTCATGGTAACAACGGTAGTTATCACTCGTTAACAGGAGTATTTCTATGAAGACGCCCCTCATTCGCTCGTGGTCATTCACATGGATCGTACTCACGGCTCTGGTCTTTTGCGCACACGTCTTTCTCTTGCGATCGCTTCCTGTATGGCTTGGTATGCTTGGGAGCGGTGTGTTGCTCGCCGCGTATGGATGGTTTTGTGCGGGCATCGTTCAAGCCTATCAAGATGTAACGAATACACGTATTGACGAGGAAAAATCCGAGTTTGTGGCGCTTGCTTCGCATCAATTACGCACGCCTCTTACGGCGATTCGCTGGTATGCCGATATGCTGGTTCATGGGCAGGTGGGAGAGCTTCCTCAAAAACAGCGTGCGTATGTCGATAAAATTTACGCGTCTGCAAAACGTATGAGTGAGCTCGTGACGGCACTCCTTGATGTTTCGCGTATTGAGCTCGGCACCATTCTTGTTGATCCTGTGCCGACGGATATTCGCGAGGTGGTGAAAGAGATGATGAGTGATCTTACGCATACGATCGACGCCAAGCATCAAACGTTTACACATGACTACGCAAGCGATCTCGCCCTTGTGTCGGTTGATCCAAAGCTTCTGCATATCGTGCTGCAAAACGTGCTTACGAATGCGGTAAAATACACGCCAGAACAAGGAATTATCACGCTCACGATGGAAACGGATGCAGAACACGTGCTCCTGCGCGTGCAAGACACGGGCTACGGTATTCCTCAAGAACAACAGCACAAAATCTTCACAAAGATGTTTCGTGCTGATAATATTCAGCAGGTAGAGACAGACGGAACGGGACTTGGGCTCTATCTCGTCAAGATGATTTTGGATGAAGTGGGAGAAACCATCTCGTTTACGTCAGACGAGGGAGTTGGAACGGAGTTTCTTCTCACGATCAAGAAAAGCGGTTGGTGTGCGCAACGAAACGGAAAATACTTAGACTCTTAATAGATTGTATGCCTTACCCCCTTCTCGTGGTTGAAGATGATGCGATGCTTTCAGAAGCGCTGACCGATACGTTTACGCGAGCGGGTTTTCTTGTACACGTGGCAAAAGATGGGGAAGAGGGGCTCGCGCTCGCTGCATCTCTTGCGCCTGCGTGTATCCTTCTCGATATTGTTATGCCAAAAATGCACGGGATTGAGATGTTGAAACGTTTACGCGCCGAACCATGGGGGGCGACGATTCCCGTGATCGTGCTCTCGAATTTGAGCGCAGGGCAAGATATTGAAGAGGTAAAAAAGTATCACGTGGTTGACTTTTTGATCAAAGCACAGTGTCCATTAGAAGATTTAGTCACGAAGGTGAAGAAAATTCTCGCGTAATCTATGAAACGATGGCATTTTTTTGGAGGATTGCTGGCGATGCTTGGGTGTGTCGTGTTTCCGTCCATCACACAGGCGATAGGCGTGTCTCCGGGTGTGCTTACGATGAATGGATTGCTTCGTGGTCAAGACTATACGCAAACGATACAGGTATCTTCCTATTCAGAGACGCCGATCAAGCGTTTGCGCGTATCTGTTGAAGGGCCGGATGCGTCCTTCGTAAGCGTGTCTTCACCCACGGTCGTTGTCGATCCAGCCGAGCCCAATACTCCTATTGAGGTACGTATTCGCGCACGAGGAGATCTTCGCGTCTATCGCGCCGCGGTGGTGATCACACCTGATATGACGGTCGAAGATGATCTGTTTGGGGCAGCGCGAGCGCTTCCTCAAGTACGTATGACGCTCACATGGACCGTTACGACCACCGCACAAGAAAAAATGGTTCTTGAGAGTGTATTTATGAACGCTTCTGCTGCAGAAGAACCTCTCAATATACAGGGAACAGTCTCAAATACGGGAAATGTGCCTCTCACGGTGCGTTCGCTTGAGCTTGCGGGGGAGGTGTTTACTCCTTCTCTTACACGGCCACTTTCTCTGCGTGTAGAACCATTTCAACGGGCGACATTTTTTGTGACGACGACGCATGCGTTATCTTCAGGTGTGCATCCTGTCAAAATACGCCTACTTGATGCAAAAAACAGAGAGCTCGTAGCGCATGAAGGAGAGGCGCGTGTGACGGGAGCGTATATGCCGAATACGAACACCGCTCCTTCGTGGTGGAGCCGTGTTCCTCTGAAGCTCGTCGGGGGTGTGAGTATACTGATGGGCGTCATTCTTGTTCTTTCCTTCTTTCTATGATATTTCGTCCGCATTCTGTATGGCGAGTCGGTTTCGTGAGTATTCTCGCTATACTGTGTAGCAGTTTGTTTGTTTTAGATGCGTCCGCGATGGGGGTGAGTCCAGGAATTCTTGGCGCGTATGATTTAGCAAAAAATAACACGGTTGAACGTACGATCACGGTGATACGACCAAACACACAGGGCGACTGGGTATTCGCGGTGAAGCTTGAGGGGGATGGGGCGAGATACATGGAGCTCTCCGCGCCCACGGTTACCATTAAAGACGGGGATACTTCCGCACCCTATCAAGTCCTGTTTAAAACAGAAAGTGCACCAAATGGAAGTTTCAAGGCATCTGTCTTTTTTGAATCAACCACGGTAAAAGATGCGTCGAGTGATGGAAAATCACAGGGATATAGCATGGGCGTTCGTCAAGCGGCGCTTGTACGCGTGAATTTTTCTGTGACAGATCAGCAAATTCGTGCATTTAAAGTTGAATCCGTTTCTATTCCTTCAGCAGAAGTGGACGAAGCTCCTGTGGTGGCCTACGTGCTAAGAAACGAAGGAAACGTTGATGCGCGTGTGGATAAAATCACCGCTTTGGTGGTGAATACGGTGGACACAGCAACGACCTATCAACTCACGGGAATGATGGACGAAACAGCGATCGTTTCTCCAGGGAAAGCGGAACGTATCAATATTCCTCTTTCACAAAAGCTTCCCTTGGGTAAGTATGTGGCGAAGCTCGATTTTTATAAAGATAGTGAGGTGGTTCTATCAGCGGAAAAAGTGTATTTTCAGGTATTTGCGGAAGGAGTACTCGCCCAAAAAATTGAATTAGACAGTTTTACTGTATCAAGTAAGCAGGTGGAAAAAGGAGAGATCGTGAAAGCGGAAATGCTGTTTAAAAACACGGGTGCTCTTAGAACGAAAACGCAGAGTTATCTTGAAATAAAACGAGATGGAAAAACACTGGATATTGTGCGAGGAGAGGAAAAAACGGTTGCAATCAATGGAGAGGCAAAAACAACCTTTCTGTGGCGTCCTCTGGAAAAAGGAACGTATCAACTTGAAGCGTATGGTTCGTACGCAGCAGGAGAGACGAAGCACTTGACGGAGGAAGTACATGTGGGAAGAGAAGAAGTGAGCGCGGCAGGAAAGGGGAGCAAGACCCTGTGGATACTTCTAGGTGCGTGCGTTCTTGCATTCTTGTTGCTCTTGCTCATTCTCCTGTTATTGCTTAAGAGAAGAAAAGCAAAAAAAGAGCAGGTTGTGCAAACAGTCGTGCAAATACCAGCATCAGCAACCGCACCTGCACAGCCTGTTGCAGCCGTACAAACGCCTACGCCAGCACCCTTGACACCTTCACAAAATAATCCACAGGTTCCCCCTAGTGGTTCTCTGTAAAACTTTCCTGTATACTTCTCGTGCTATGTCGTTGTTCTTTTTAAAAACGCCTAAAGACAGAAAGGGGGTGACGTATGAATACTAAACTGATCACTCGAATCGGTGTGGTGTGGGTCGTGTTCTGTGCGATTCTCGCGATCTCTTTGTTGAGCAAGAAATCTGTGGCAGTGCCTCAGACTGTTGCTAGCGCCCCTGCTCAAGTCACTCCTTCGAAAGTGCCATCAAGAGCACCCGTGGTGAGAAAAACAACAAAAGATCGTGTGGTGACCCAAGTAGAGGTTGGGGTGAACCCTTCTTCCGCTTCCACTTCTGTGCGAGTCAAATAATTCGTGTCCTTTTCTTCTTTTCTCTCTCTTTCATATGAGTCAATCCACGCCATCATCCGGTGGCTCCGCCCATGCTGTCATGGGGCTCCTCCTCTTCATTACGGGTCTGCTTATTGTTCTTGTTGGTGTATCACTTCGGTCTCAGGCAGACGCAGAGAATACAACAACAGCGGTGGGTATTACGAACGCAACTCCGACAGTTAATACTATGCTGTTTGGATATGCAACAAATACAGAACCAAACCCAACGATTAGCGCAT
Organism: uncultured Gammaproteobacteria bacterium; assembly: GCA_964428975.1. Lineage (GTDB taxonomy): Bacteria > Patescibacteriota > Patescibacteriia > 2-12-FULL-60-25 > 2-12-FULL-60-25 > JAGOUA01. The sequence goes on from CAYSAI010000002.1 coordinate 73,684, forward strand.
TTACGCTAGAAGAAGCAAGTACAAAAGACGTACATATATTCGGTACCTATAGTGATGAAAACGGTTGTGAAGACGTGAGTGCGAGCGGTACGATGAAACTCGTGTTCTATCGAACTGGCTCTGCGGCAACATCCACAGCTACTACAGGTTTGTGTGATGCGGGGGCTAACATGCGCTACTGTTACGATGACACCATTGGAAGCCCTGCCTATGTGTCCAGTTCAAACGTCGGAAGTTCGTGTACAGGTGGTACGGATACGACAGCAACCTACGACTTCGCTCTCAAGGTCAAGTTCTATGCAGATCCAACGTCTGGCTCTGGAACGGATACGGAATTCGCGAGCGAAACATGGGGCGTACACGTATACGCGGTTGATGCGGCTTACGCGACAGGTACACGCTGGTCATCTATAGAAATGAATGATTTGACGGCACTTACTCTTCTAGACTCAACGATCCAGTTTGGAACCCTCGCTGTTGATGCTGAGACTATTTCTACATCAAACGGGGATACGGCTAAGATGGTTGCCGCACAAAACTCAGGAAACCGAAACATGCTTGATGTCGGCCTTTCTGGAACAGCTCTTACCTGTTCACTCGGTACGATTGCGGTCGGTCAGGTCAAGTACGCGACGGGTACGTATGATTCAGGCCTCACGTACACCACGTATCCAGGAACGCTTTCTAGTGGAAGTGCTGTGTCAGCTGGCTTCTATCTCGGTATTGCTCGTGGAGCAGAAGGGGTAGAAACAGGAGAAACAGTATCTACGAACACGCACTGGGGAATCAAAATTCCTACAGGTGTGAGTGGAAGCTGTGCAGGAACGATCACGTTCACTGCTCAAGCTCAGCCATAGTCTCGGCTCAAAAATACTCCTCGCTTCGCGGGGAGTTTTTTGTTGTGTGTGGTATACTCCGCATGCTATGCAATCATCTCCAGCGTCATCCAGTGGCAGTAATATCCGTGCAATCATGGGGTTACTTCTCTTGATTACGGGGCTTCTCATCGTTCTGGTCGGTGTATCTCTTCGGTCTCAGGCAGACGATGCCACGACAACGGTGAGTATCGCCAACGCTACACCTGTTGTTGCTGATATCAACATCGGTTACGCATCTCAAGTAGCAACAGGGGATTCGGCACTCATGTTAATGGAGGCAACAACGAAGGATATGTTCATTTTTGGATCCTACAGTCATGCGAATGGATGTTCAAGTGTCAACGCAAGTGGCACGATCAAGCTCGTGATGTACAGAACAGGCTCTGCAGCAACCACAACGAGCAGCGGCTTATGTGATGCAGGTCCAAATACGCGGTATTGCTACGATGAAACGATCGGAGAAGCCTACTCGTCAAGTTCAAATATTGGGAGCACATGTCTGGGTGGAACCGACACGACGGCAGACTACCAATTCGTCGTGAAGATGAAGTTCTACGCAGATCCAACGGCTGCGAATACAGAATTCGCGAGCGACACATGGCGGTTTCATGTCTATGCGGTAGACGGGATTGGAGGTATCGGAACACGTAGCATAGACAGAGATGTGGCAGATCTGACCGCTCTTGACTTGCTAGACTCATCCATTGCTTTTGGAACGCTCGCTATTGGAGGCAATGCGATCGCCACTTCAAACTTCGACATAGATAGAACGGTCCCAGTACGAAACACGGGTAATAGAAATACGTTGGATATAGGTCTTTCTGGAACCGCTATGCCATGTAATCGGAGCACTATTCCTGTGGGAAATATCAAATACGCAACAGGTGTCCACAATGCTTCATCTACGTATGCTTCGTACCCAGGAACGCTTTCCACGTCCAATGTGTCTGCTGGGTTCTCCCTCGGTATTGCTCGTGGAGCGCAAGGAGCGGAAACAGTGACAACGAATACGCACTGGGGTATCCAAATTCCACTGGGTGTGAGCGGAAGCTGTACAGGAACGGTTACCTTTGCCGCTCAAGCACAACCATAGAGGGAAAGTGTAGGAAAAATTTTCTCTCTTGATTCAACCTCGCTTCGCGTACGAGGTGAAGTTTGTTTTTTTATGCTAGACTCTTTTTTGCTATGTCGTTGTTCTTTCAAAAAACGCCTATGTACAGAAAGGGGGGTGACGTATGAATGCTAAATCCATTAGCAGAATTGGTGTTGTCTGGGTGGTGTTCTGTGCTATTCTCGCGATTACTTTGTTCAGTAGTGGAGCTACTCCAAACGCCGGTGCTGAAACCTCTGCTCAAGTCACTCGCTCTTCAAGATCAATCTTCTCTTCGTTGAGTCGTAGCAGAGTTAAATCAGATGTACAAAATAACGCTGCACAAACAAGCGTGAAGGTTAAATAAGGTGTGGGTTTTACAGCTTTTCACTTTTTACTTTTTTACCCTGCCATGCAATTATCTCCATCATCGGGCAACAGTAATACCCATGCTGTCACGGGGCTCCTCCTCTTCATTACGGGTCTCTTGATCGTTCTTGTTGGTGTATCACTTCGGTCTCAGGCAGACGCAGAGAATGCAACAACAACGGTGGGTATTACGAACGCAACGCCAGTTGTCAGCAGTGTCAATGTTGGATATACGTCTCAAACTGCCACAGGAGATTCGGCTTTGGCTTTAAATGAAGCTGAGACAAAGCACTTCTATGTGTTTGGTACCTATTCGGATGAGAATGGATGCGCGGATGTGAACGCAAGCGGAACACTCAGGCTTGTGATGTACAGAACGGGTTCTGCAGCAACATCAACGAGTGCTGGTGCTTGTAACACAGGGTCAAACTTACGATATTGCTACGATGATTCGTTGTTAGGCACGTATTATTCTTTTATTTCAAGCATGGCTTCAAATACGTGTGACGGTGGAACGGATACAGAAGCAGATTATGAATTCACTATAAAAACAAAGTTTTACGTAGACCCTACGGCACCAAATACAGAATTCGCAAGCGAAACATGGCAATTTAATGTGTATGCACACGATGCAGCAGGAGCGAGCGGTTGGAATTCTGTAGCGAAAGATGTCGCTGATCTTACCGCTTTAAACTTAGAAGATTTTGCGGTCGCTTTTGGAACGCTTGGGATCGGTGAAAGCGCCATTTCTACATCAAACGAAGATATTGATTTTATGATTGCTCCACAAAATACGGGAAATAGAAATACGTTGGATATAGGTCTTTCTGGAACGGCTATGTCGTGTAGCTTGGGCACGATTCCTGTGGGAAATATTAAGTACTCGACAGGTACCTATGATAACGCAGCTACGTATGCTTCGTACCCAGGAACGCTTTCCACGTCCAATGTATCCGCTGGGTTTTACCTCGGTCTTGCTCGTGGAGCACAAGATGCGGAACTAGTGACGACGAATACGCACTGGGGTATCCAAATTCCACTGGGTGTGAACGGAGACTGTGCGGGAACGATTACCTTCACGGCGCAAGCGCAACCATAGTCTCGGCACAAAAAACTTCTCGCTTCGCGGGGAGTTTTTTGTTGTGGTATACTGGTTTTCGATATGCGTCATGTTCTCGCCACGTTCTTATTTCTTGGAGGAATATTTCTCTTTTTTGCTCCACCATTTTCCTCTGAAGCGCAACAAAACGCCGCACCCATCGTGTCGGGCGTGACGATTGCGCTCACGTCTGGCATGAGCGCTCCTGCAGAATCAAGCATCATCACGAACGAGAGCGCGGATAAAACGATCTTTATCCATGGAAGTTATTCCGATGATAACGGGTGTACGGATGTCGCGACGAGCGGTACGGTACGTATGACGTTCTATCGAAGCTGGGTGGACAACGGTCCGACGTGTACAGAGAATCGCGCGTACTGTTTTCGCAGTACAAGCGTTGGTTATACGAGTAACATCAATTTTGGAAGTTCGTGCACGGGAGGGGCTGATACGACGGGGGATTTTGAGTTTTCTGTTCCCGTTCCGTTTTATGTAGACCCAACAGATACGGGAGAGTTCGAAGCGCAGAACTGGATCGCTTCCGTGACGGCGGTCGATAACGCGCTTGCTGAAGGAACGAACACGGCAACGACAGAAATAGCGACCCTTTCTTCGATGGATATGACGTCGTCGGTGAATTTTGGCAACGTCGCGCTTGATACAAGTCACGCAAGCGAAAGTTTTGTGCTCACCGTAACGAATACGGGAAACAATAATACGCTCGATCTTGGAGTGCATGGAACGCCTATGAACTGCACACGTGGCACGATTCCTGTGGGAAATGTTGGGTATGTGACGACCACGTTTACCTCTCTCATTAGCGCGTATACTCCCGTCGCTACCTCGACCGTTTCTGCAAACGTGAACATTTTGAAAGGAACGGTCGGCACGCCGAGCTCGCAAATGAACGTGTATTGGGACCTGATCGTTCCCGTACGAGGCGTTGGTGGTACGTGCGCGGGTACGCTTACGTTGACGGCGCAGCCCTGATTTTGTATTCTCGTGCGAGCACGGTATTTCTCGCTCACTTCGGGACGGTAGCTCAGCCGGTAGAGCAGGGGCCTCTTAAGCCCAAGGTCCTGGGTTCGACCCCCAGCCGTCCCACCATGATCTTCCGTTCTCGATAGACAAGAGAACGGTTTTTCTTTAGAATTCCTTTCATATGCGTTATCACCAAGCCGGTATTCGGACGCTTCGCCATGCTCCTCATGAAACAGAATCTGCGAATGCGAAATGGCTCATCCAAGGGGGGTTTGTTCGGCAAGAAATGGCAGGCGTCTATTCGTGGCTTCCGCTTGGTCTTCGCGTTCTTCGTAACGTCGAGCGCATCGTTCGTGAAGAAATGAACGCGCTCGGTTCACAAGAACTGCTCATGAGCGCGCTTCAGCCAAAAGAGGCGTGGCTCACGACCGGACGTTGGGACACGGTGGATGTCCTTTTTAAGGTGCCTTCACAAACGGGAAAAGAATACGCGCTCGGCTGCTCGCATGAGGAAATGGTCACACCGCTTGTGCAAGCGAATGTACATTCGTACAAAGATTTGCCCGTCTCCGTGTATCAAATTCAAACCAAATTTCGCGATGAGCTTCGTGCAAAAAGCGGTGTCCTTCGTGGACGCGAGTTTCTTATGAAAGATATGTATTCGTTTCATCGCACCCAGGAAGATCTTGACGCGTACTACGCTCGGGTGATTGAAGCGTATGGACGTGTGTTTGAACGATGTGGGCTTGCTGTAAAAATTGTCGAAGCTTCTGGAGGGATGTTTTCTGACAAGTATTCGCATGAATTTCAAGTACTCACAGAAGCGGGAGAAGATCGTGTTCTAACCTCGCCTTCGTGGAAGTATGGGCAAAATGAAGAGGTAGCACGTTTGAAAGAAGGGGATGCGTGCCCTGATCATCCAGAAGAGCTCCTTGAATGGAAAAAAGGTATCGAAATAGCGAATATCTTTCAATTAGGAACGAAGTTTTCTGACGCTTTTGGCATGAACTATACGGCAGAAGATGGTACAAAACAGCCCGTTATTATGGGGTGTTATGGTATTGGGGTCAGCCGTCTTGTGGGAGCGATCGTGGAGGCGTCGCATGATGAGCGTGGCATTCAATGGCCGGCATCTGTCGCGCCGTATCAAGTGCAGGTGATTTCATTGAAAGGCAAAACGCCCGAAACACAGGCGCAAATTCTAGAGACATCGAAAGAACTGCACGACGCGTTCGAAGCGCGTGGCGTTTCAGTCATGTGGGATGATCGTGAAGAGGCGTCTCCCGGAGAAAAGCTCGCAGATGCCGACATGCTTGGCATACCGAAGCGCGTGCTCGTCTCGGAAAAAACGCTTGCGCAAAATGCGGTGGAAGTGAAGATGCGTTCTTCACATGAAGTGCGTTTGCTCAGTATAGAAGATGTGCTAGTATAGGGGCATATGAACCATGAAACAGGAGGAGCTCCAGCAGTAGAAACACTTCCAAAAAAACCGGAACAAGCTCTTACACCTGAAACGCAGCATCCACCCGCAGCAGAACAAGCGCAGCTCACGAGCGATAGTATTAAAGGATCACGTTCAAAGCTTGAAGCGTTAGCGGATCAGATGGGTGAACCAGCGAGTGCTGAGCAGGTCGTAGATGTGCAAGCTGCAACAAAAACGGCAGAAGCACCGGCAGAAGCACCTAAAGAAAAGTTTGATATCCCGACGGTCTTGTATGAATTTGCTGATTCTGTAAAAAAATTACAGCAGGATATACAAAAGAATAGTGGAGAAAATCCTATGGATGCAGCAACGATCGCTTCTTCAATGGATGGAATCTTCGCACAGATGAATCAAAAATATGAGCAGTATCAGGGAGATCCTTCCATGAAAGAACTTGATGAAAAAGCTCTGATTGGCCGTATGGCAGAGATGGTTGCAGAAGCCGCAACAAAACTTGGACCACAGCAACAAAGAGCTTTACTAGATTCATTCATGAATAAATTTGATTACAGAGATTTTCCGGAATTGTTAAAAATGGCTCCCCCTTCCGTGGAGAAGATGTTCATTCCTCCTTCTCCAGAAGAGCAGAAGTTGGCGAATCAGAAAAGAATAGGCGAGATTCAAGAAGAAACAACAACTCTTTCTCTCGCTCAAGAACAAAATAAGACACAAATACGTGAAGTCACGGGGAAAATAGCCGTTCTCGACGGAGAGATTGATCTCCGATATAAGCGCGCAGAAGAAATAACAAAAAATGATCAGATTAGAAGAAAAGAGATGAATGGAGAGTATGTATTGGCAACATTTGCTCAAGAAATAAAATCTTTACAACAGGATGTAACGGGTAAAAAAATGCCAACTTATAAGCTATTGTCCGCATTCCGTGATCATATGGTAAACGCTCAACGTCTTAAAGAGATTCCGCTATCTCTACAGGAACGTGCTTTTGATGATATAATGGACTTTGAACAAAAAAATCAAGAGAGTGATTCAGCAAAAAAGGCTGTCGCATGGGGTGCACGTGCTTTGAAAGAAAGCCCTCTATTTGCCTCTATCGCAAAAGCTTCCTCAGAAGAACTTATCTCTGCTGGTGATAAACGAGATGCAGAAGCTGTTTCTCTAAGTAAAAGAATAGACGAGGTGAATACAAACTTGAAAAATATAGTAGATAAAAAACAGCAAGATAAGAAACAAGCAACGGGAGAACTTGATCGCTTAAAACGTATTGATGATGGTATTTCTAGTAAGCTAATAGCTTTAGAAAACGAGCGTGCTAAAATTCAGGTTGAACTTAGTAAAGATACATAGGTCTAAAAAAATAATCTCCCTTAATAAGGGAGATTATTTTTTTATTTATGCCGTTTGATGGCTATTCTTCAGCGCGTCTTTGAGTCCTTTTCCTGCTTTGAATTTCGGCACTGTAACGGCAGGGATCTGAATTTTCTGTTCTGGATGTTGGGGGTTGACTCCCATGCGTGGCGCGCGTGTCTTTGCGCTAAACGCTCCGAAGCCCGCGATCGTTACTTCTTGTCCTGCAACGAGCGTTTTCGTGATGATCTCAACGAGCGCTTCTACAAGGCCTTCTGTTTGCACGCGCGACGTTCCGGCAACACGTTCCATGAGAGCACTCACAAGTTCAGCTTTGTTCATACGAGGAGGATGAGAGAAGAATAAAGACGCGGTAAGGATAGCATAAAGAGCTGTTTTTGGGCAATGTCTCTTTATCGCGCCACCTCGACGACGCGCGTTTCGCGAATAAGTGTGACGCGTACTTCTCCGGGATATTTGAGTTCGCTTTCGATCTTTTTCGCAATCGCGCGAGCAAGCTTTTCGGCAGTCAAATCATCCACCTGTTTTGGATTGACGAACACACGAATCTCTCGCCCTGCTTGAATGGCATACACCTTTTCGACGCCTTCAAACGACTTCGCTGTTTTCTCGAGACCTTCCAAGCGCTTGATATAAAACTCGAGAGAATCTTTCCGCGCCCCAGGGCGAGCTCCTGAAATCGCATCCGCCGCTTTCACAATAACGCCTTCCAATGTTTTTGGTTTATCTTCATGATGCGCGATGGATTGATAGCAAATCGCCTCTGGAAAGCCGTATTTTCGCATAATCTGCAGTCCAATTTCTGGATGGCTGCCTTGCATGTCATGGTCAACCGCCTTCCCAATATCATGAAAGAGGCCTCCTTTACGACAGACTTCCACATCTGCCCCCAGTTCTTGCGCGAGAAGAATGGAAAGTCTCGCTACTTCAAGCGAATGGACAAGCGCGTTTTGCCCATAACTTGTACGAAACTTCATACGACCAAGAATTTGCGTAAATTTTGGGTCGATTTCGGCGGTGGAAATACCGACTTCGTAGAGCGCATCTTCTCCCGCTTTTTTGATATCGACCGCGAGGTCTTTCTTCGCCTCTTCGACGAATTCTTCAATACGTCCTGGATGGATACGTCCATCGAGAATGAGCTTTTCAAGCGCGCGTTTGGCGATTTGTCGACGAATAGGAGAGAAGCCAGAAACCGTCACGGCGTTTGGCGTATCATCAATAATAATCTCACAGCCCGTGAGCAGCTCGATCGCTTTGATGTTGCGCCCTTCGCGGCCGATGATGCGCCCTTTCATCTCTTCCGTAGGGAGTTCGACGTGTGTGGTGGTTGTCTCTACGACATGCGACGCCGCTTGACGCTGGATCATTGTGGCAAGCAAGTTTTTTGCTTGACGGTCAAGATCTTCATCCGCGCGTTCATCGAGCTTTCGCATACGCGAGATAAGAGTATCGGCAGATTCACGCTCGACATCTTGTAAAAGTCGCGTCAGCGCTTCATCACGAGAAAGCTCGGCGAGCTTCGAGAGCTGCGTTCGCCAGTTTTCCGTGAGGGTATCCGCTTCCGCCTGCTCTGCTTCTACGGCGCGACGCGCCTCTTCCATCTGGGTGCGCTGCGTATCTATATCAAGCAAACGTTGGGCGAATAGCTGTTCACGCGTAGCGAGTTCTGTCTGCTGCGTTTTTACTCCTTCGATTAACGTTTTCTCTTCGAGACGAGCTTCTTCAAGAATCTTAATCGCTTTTTCTTTCGTTTTGAGAAGAACATCCTGCTGTTTTTCTTCGGCGTTTTTGAGCTCCTGCTCTAAACGAGTCAGGCGTTCGGCATGCTCACGATCGGCTTTTTTGAGCACGGCGAGCGCTTCTTGCTCGAGAGAAGCTTTTTTCTGTTGCGTTTGACGTTCGTGCCACGCATACCCAACCATGCTTCCAATACCAATAAAAAAAAGAGAGATGAAAAAGAGAGAGAATGACATAATGAGGTGGCTCAACATCGAGAGAGGGAGTCTTCCAAGGCTGAAACAAGCGGAATACCCGTACGAGAAGAGCTTTGCAAGTCTAGCAAACAGGCAGGAGTTTGTCGAGGAGAGCGAGGAACAAAAACCCCGGCGTTTAGACCGGGGGAGGAGATACGTGTCTTCGGCGAGAGATGATAATGCTCAGCATCACGATGTTGATAAGACCCCAGACGATCGGTTGTGCGGCATAATCGACGGTCCATCGAGGAAGTGTGAGGAAAACGGGCACACCGCTCAAAAAGAACAAGCTCCAAGCGACGAGGTCTTCATGATGCGGATGACGCCACGCTTTTTCAAAGATGGGCAAGGCGCCAAAGAAGACGACCGCGAGACTGATGATGATGGCGTGCCGCGCTTCTTGCGTCAGAATCCAAAGAGCGACTCCTAACAGCCCTCCGATCAGGTACCCTTTTTCACGTCGTTCCCAAGGTTCCTTTTTTCCACGAGAAAAAGCGAAATAACAGGTGAGCACACTCAAGAACGTTCCGCTTAACACTTGAGCATTCAAGCTTCGTTTCGAGAACATGGCGAGACACGTGATCACGTCCAGCGAAGCCCAGACGGTGAAACCCGGACGCGAAGGCTTCAATCCTTTGAAGAGAATCGCTCGAATATACGGAATACCGCCTCCAAGCATAAAGACCGTGGTAAGCGCGGAACTGATCTGTTGAACCGTCTCGACATTCACAGGGCACCAACCTTTCAGGCGTTTTTCATCCTCGCACAGATTTTGTGTCTTTGACAAGGTTCGCGCTTAACGCCGTCATAAGCCCTTCTTGTGTGAGGGCATCACCAGAAATGGCGTCTTTCACGTCATACGTTCCAACATGCGTCCGCCGCAGCTCTTGCACGTACGCTCCTGTGCCAAGCGCCTGTCCGATATCATCTACGAGGCTTCGAATATACGTTCCAGACGAAACACGCGACCGTAGAAAGAGCCGTGGCCACTCGTAGGAGACGAGCTCCAGCTCGTGGATCGTGACGGGACGTGTAGGTCGCATCTCCTCCGTGGCGACGCCTGCGCGGGCAAGCTCGTACAGCTTTTTACCCTTTTGTTTGATAGCGGAATAGAGTGGGGCTTTTTGGAGAATTGGCCCACGAAACGAGATGAGGACTGTTTCAATCTCCGCCCTCTCCTTACGAAGGAGAGGGGCAGGGGTGAGGTGCAACGTGGGTGAGGTGAGCGTCTTTCCTTCTCGATCGAACGTATCTGTGCGTGCGCCGAGACGAGCTTCTATTTCATACATTTTATCGCATCCGACGAGCGCGGTGAGTTGTTTTGTTCCTTTTTCTATCCCAAGAATCAGGAGGCCGCTCGCGAACGGGTCGAGCGTTCCTGCATGTCCAACGGCGCGTATGCCAAGTACGCGTCGCACACGGTTGACGATATCGTGTGAGGTAGGTCCGGAGGGCTTATCGAGAAGAAGAAGACCAGAGAGCATGTCGTATAGCTTACGAGGAGCATGCGTGTTTTTGCAAGAGATAGGTAGGAGGCCTTGATTGACGCACACGGTGATCATCGGTACACTCCCAACCACATGAATGTTACCGAACTTGCTCGTCGTTTGCGTATTACCCCGCAAGAACTCCTCACCAAGCTTCCTGCGCTTGGCTTTGATATTGGCGCGCGCGCCATCAAGGTGGATGATCGTGTAGCCGATCAAATTTATAAAAAATGGCTGGAATTCTCTCGTCGCGAGCGTCTTCGTGATCAGGTGCTCCGTCAGCAGTCCGGCGTGCCTACCGTCGCGAACGGGACATCTCGTGAAATCGAGCTGCCTTCTGTTATCAATGTGCGTGATTTTGCTGGGCTTCTCAACCTTCCTGTCACGCGCGTCATTCAGCAACTGATGAAAGCGGGTATTCTTGCCTCGCAAAACGAGCGTATTGATTTTACGACCGCATCGATTATCGCCGAAGAGCTTGGGTTTCAACCAAAAACAGAAAACACGAATCAAAAAGAGGCAGCGGAAGTACAGGACGAAAATCGTATCAAAGAGCTGATCGGCCAGCAGTCAGCGGAAGGTCTTAAGCCGCGTCCACCGGTGATCGTGGTGATGGGGCATGTGGACCATGGCAAAACAAAAACACTTGATGCGATTCGCAAAACGAATGTGATGGCAGGAGAATCGGGAGGAATCACGCAGCACATCGGCGCGTATCAGGTTGAAAAGAAGGGGCGTAAGCTCACGTTTATTGATACACCTGGACACGAAGCTTTCACTGTGATGCGCTCGCGTGGAGCAAAAGTGGCCGATATCGCGGTACTTGTGGTTGCGGCGGATGATGGGGTTCAGCCTCAAACAAAAGAAGCGTTTGATATTATCAAAGCCGCGAAACTTCCCTTTCTTGTTGCGCTCAATAAAATGGATAAACCGGAAGCCGATCCAAACCGTGTTCTTGGACAGCTTGCAGAGATGGGTCTCACGGTCGAAGAATGGGGTGGAAAAATTCCCCTTGCGAAAATTTCGGCAAAAAGCGGCCTCGGCATTGATGAGCTTCTTGAAACAATCTTACTGATTGCCGATGTCGAACAGGCGTCTATTGTGGCGAATCCTGATGCGCGCGCCGCAGGAACGGTGATCGAATCGCACGTGGATAAGGGAGAAGGTGCGGTCGCGACGATGGTGATCCAAAACGGAACGCTGCGTCGGAACGATCACTTAGGGATTGATGGGGCAGCGTACGGCCGTGTGCGTATGCTTCGTGATTGGCGTGGGCAGGGGCTTGAAGAGGCGCTTCCGGGAACGCCGGTAAAAGTGCTCGGTTTTAAAGTCGCACCAGCCGTGGGAGATGTTGTCGAAGTCCCAAAAGACCCTCGTGAACTTGAGCAAAAGAAGGTAAAAACCTCTCGTCAGGTGGCAGACACGCTTACCGCCTCGCAAACACAGGCGCAAGCAGAAGAAACAGGCAAGAAACGCTTACTGCATATTGTGCTGAAGGCAGATGTGCTTGGCTCACTTGAAGCGCTTCTTGGGATGTTTGAGAAGGTACGTCATGAGCTTGTGGGCGTGCAGATGATTCAAAAAGGCCTTGGAAACGTGACGGATTCTGATATTGAACGAGCAACATCGGTTGAAAATGCCGTGGTCTATGGTTTTAATGTGATGATCCCAACAGCGATTCAGGTGCTCGCACGAGAGAAAGCCGTTGAAATAAAAACATCAAAAATCATTTACGAGCTGTTTGATGACGTGGTAGCGAAGCTGAATGCGCTTCTTCCACAAGAAACGATCGTGCAAGAGCTTGGGAAAGCCGAGGTAGCGATGATTTTTCGAACGGAGGTAGGGAAAATGATCGTGGGAGCGCGCGTCAAAGAAGGGAAGCTTGTGCTTGGCGCGAAGGTGCGCGTCTGGCGTGGCGAGGAACTCATGGGTGATGGCGTCCTTGAAACGCTTCAGGCTGGAAAGACGAATGTGAAAGAACTTGCGGGTGGGCAAGAAGGTGGGCTACTCTACAAAGGCAAGGTGAAACTTCTTGTCGGTGATCGTTTAGATGCGTACACGGAAGAGATGAAAGCGCATCGTATTGAAACCTTTAGAGCCTAAACGTTTTTATGGAACATGTTTTCACTGATCAGAATTTCGCGCAGGAAGTGTTGCAATCAACCACTCCTGTTCTTGTAGATTTTTGGGCGGAATGGTGTGGGCCGTGTCGAGCAATGGGGCTGATTATCGAAGAGCTTGCGCATGAAATTCCGATAGAAACGCTCAAAATTGGAAAACTCAATGTGGATCAAAACAGCGCAACATCAGAAACCTATCGTGTGATGTCTATTCCGACGATGCTCGTGTTTCAACACGGACAGGTTGTGGAAACGATCGTAGGATCCATGCCGAAAGCGACACTTCTTACAAAACTTGCTCGTTTTACAGCGTGATCTATGTCGATGCGCGATGTCGTGATTGTGGGTTCTGGTCCGGCTGGATGGACGGCGGCCATTTATGCCGCACGAGCCAATCTCAAACCTCTTTTATTTGAAGGAAATGAACCAGGCGGTCAACTCATGACAACCACGGATGTCGAAAACTACCCTGGGTTTATCGAGGGGATTCAAGGCCCAGAACTGATGCGCCTCATGCGAGAGCAGGCGAAACGCGTTGGAACGGATGTTGTGAGCGAGCGCGTGACAACCCTTGTTCTCGCTTCCGATGGAACGTTCGAACTTACCTCTGAAAAGGGCGAGATCGTTCAGGCGAAAACGGTCATTCTTGCGACAGGAGCGACGGCTAGGCGTCTTGGCCTCGCATCGGAAAAAGCCCTCTACGGCAAGGGCGTTTCTGCGTGTGCGACGTGCGACGGATTCTTCTTTCGAGGGAAGCGCGTCATGGTGGTAGGAGGAGGAGACACGGCGATGGAAGAAGCCAGTTTTTTGACGAGATTCGCGACAGAGGTGGTGATCGTTCATAGGCGCGGTGAATTTCGTGCGTCAAAGATCATGCGAGATCGTGTGCTGGCGAATCCAAAAATCACGGTCCTGTGGAACCGAGAAGTCGTGGATATTTTGGGAGCGGACGTAGGCTATGTGACGGGCGTGCAGCTTCGCGATGTGGTATCGGGTTCTCTCGAACACGCTCCTATCGATGGGGTATTTGCGGCGATTGGTCATGAACCGAACGTTTCGCTTGTGCAGGGGCTGATTCAGCTCTGTGAGCATGGGTACGCGCAAACGACTCCCGGTACCACCAAAACCACCGTTTCGGGGCTTTTCGCCTGCGGCGACATGCAAGACCGTGTCTATCGTCAAGCGGTGACGGCTGCCGGTACGGGCTGTATGGCCGCGCTTGAAGCGGAGCGCTATCTCGCAAACAACGAAAAACCCTCAGTTTAAGGAGGGTTTTTGACCAACGCTCGAGCAATCCGCACCCAAGAAACCTTTTCAGAGGAGAGGGCGAGTCCGGAGACCAGCGTCTTCCTGCAAAAAGGTCCCATGCTTGTCGTGGATGCGGATTGCTCCAACGTTTGTCGATTTTTCAAAAGTAGGACGATTCTATCAAGACTCCTTGGGCAGGTCAAGGAGCTAGGGTTCTGTAAGTAAACCAAGGAAGAAGGACGCTGTCAAACAAAGAGGCCTACCCAGGACTGTTCAAACCCGTTTCGTCAACGGTTGGAGGGGTGGGTAAAGGGTTCGGGGCGACTGCCGCGACCCCTACAAGACACACCGCTTGCCAAGGGCGATAGACGCTTCGAAACGTGACGTTCTTCGTTTCGCCATTTGGATACGTGACATGGTAGTCAAACGAGGCGGTCGCGCCTGCGTGTTCTTTCTCCGTGCATTTCGTTTCCCCAACGGCAAGTTCCGTTGTTTCGATGATCTTTTTTGGAGGTGCAGCAATGATATTGGTGACGAAAGGTTTTGTGCTTGAAACGACACGTCCGTCTTTTGTACCCCAAAAGAGAAAACTTACGTCGTCTTTTCTCAAGTCTTTTGTGATGATGATCCACGTAGGCGTATCGTTCTTGAACTTGAAATCTGGAGCTGGATCGTAGAGGGTTGCATCAGTACCAGCGGGTTCATAATAGCGGACGCGATAGCTGTGGTTGCGCCGTTCCGTGACGGGAAGGCCTGTATTGACGACGCCTCGAAAAGCCGTAGTCCCAATCTGACAAAGACCACCGCCAAATTCTGGTATGGTTTTGTCGCCTTTAATGACAAGCTCCGGAAGCCAGCCCATCTCTCCCGTGATAGGTCCCAACGTTTTCATCATGGAGAATTCTTCGTTTGGAGGAACGAGCGTGGCATGAACGCGCTGCGCTCCAAGAGCGATATTTTTGCGACGATTTGCGGGCGAGCCAGAGAAGTGTGAATCGCCGCGCCCTATAAGCTCACGAATACCAAGGCGTTCCGCTTCTGCGCCTTCAAAGACGCCGTAGCTCGTGGTACGAGGAACAGACACACGCCTCGTGCTCGAGGTGTTTGCGAGCGCTTCTTGCATAAGAGCGCGCGTTTTCTCGAGGTCGATCGCTTGTCCTTGCGTAGGAATCACGAGCTCTGCAACGGTGGATGAAGCGTTAAGCGTCAGACGTCCGTTTTTTGGAGCACTTTCCGCGAGAAGAGGATGTCCCTTGAAGAAGGTTTCGATACGCGCTTGAGAGAGTCCTAGCTCTGGGCTGTTCATCTGGCCTTCGAGGGCGATCAAATCAGCGATCATGCGAGGAGAAAGCACCAACGTGTCTTGACCGATGACGAGAGTGAGCGGGCTCGCAACCCAGCGCGTCACGTCCGGCAGAAACGGGGTGAGTGTTTCTGCCTGTATAGTTGGTTCAATCGTTCGTGTAGCAACGAGCGTGGTAGAGGTTGCTCCTTTTGTGAGGGCTTCTGTGATGGTTTCTCTACTCGTTTCAAGAGCAAGCTCTATACCCGCATGAGAAGGCGTGACAGAGGCAACAAGCTTTCCGTTCTGTGTGGTAAAGGCAAACGAGGCTTCTTGTGCGGGCACGGAAAGCCCAGCCTTTTCAAGCGCTTGACGAATTTTTTCCGTCTGGATGGTGAACGCTCGTTCTGGATCAATCGTGTACGGTTTTACAAGAAGCGCATACGGCGCAATACGCAACAGTGGATTTTCGGTACGTCCAAGGGCGAATGCTTGGTCAACAACGTTCGCTTGAAGGGTAAAGAGCTCTTTTGTTTGAAGAGAAAACGCACGTTCTGGAAGCGGATGATGGACGAGAAGCGTAGATTTGCTCGTTGTGTGAGCAAATGCTTCTGCGAGACGCGTCCGCGCCGCTTCTCGTGTGAGACCGCCCACATTCACCGATCCGACAAATATCTGCGGCAAGATACGTTCCGCATAAACTTGATGGTACAAAATCGTTGCCCCAACAAAAAAGACGACACCAAAGGCGCAGGGTAGAACAAGAGAGGAGCGACGTTTTTTCATGCAGGAGAAGGTTCGTCGTCAAGTGAACGTACGACGATTTTACGATTATGAGCACGAATTGGGAGATGGATTTCAAGAATCCCTTGTTGTACCTGCGCCTCTACATGATTTTCATCTATATCTTCTGGTAAAAGAACGCTTCGGCTGAAAGAGCCCCAATAACACTCACGATGAAACCAATCTTCATCGTGAATCGCTTCTTGATGAATACGTTCGCCACGAATCGTGAGAAGACCGTTTTGGACTTGAACGCGAATCGCGTCTGGATCAACGCCCGCGATGGGCGCACGCACGATGAGCGCTTCTCCTCGACGAAAGACATCGATAGCGAGCTGACCTTCGCTTGGCGAAGATATCCATGAAGCGGAAAGAGCGGAGGACATATAGAGGAGTATAGCAGTCTTGCCATTGTTTTTGAAATACGCTACGGAGTAGAGCATGTCTTTAACATATTTTGTCAAGAATTTTGATCTAGGACTTACGCACTTGAATGATCTTGTCATTCCTGCGAAGGCAGGAATCTATCCTTGTATAGGAATGGGAACGGGTTCGCTCTAGGATGGATTCCTGCCTTCGCAGGAATGACAGAAATCTTCTAGGAGGTATGGCAGGAATGACAGAGGCGAAGCGCGATTAAGGTCATCAAACGCGTAAGTCCTAATAATGAATGAAAGGGGGTTTCACAGACAGTCTTACTCTACCAGATTCGTCTTTTTAGTTCACATCGTTTACAGCGACGCATGATAAAACTTTCCAAAGAAGCATTTGTTTCCATAAAAAGAAAACTCGAGTTGCTGCTCGAGCTATCCGTATAATCACCGAAGCCAAGGCTCCGGATCGGTGGGTTGCCCCAAATGTATCTTCACTATCTCACGCGCATGATCGTTGTGTCAAGACGAGTCGTCTATGCTATCATCTCTCCATGTCCTCGTTTTTTCGTGATCGTTTCAAATCTTGGTGGGCGACGCTTGATCAGGGCCAGCATGTCGCTTTATCGTTTCTCGCACCGTGTGCCTTTCTCGCGATGATGCTTGCGGGTGTATCGCTTCATGCGACCATTACCTCACCGTTTCGTGCATCGAAAGCGCTGTTGAGACAAACCGATCAAACGCTTGCGCGCGCGCGAGCCTCTCGTGAAGCGGTGAACACACGTAAAGATACGGATGGCGATGGACTCACGGATGAAGACGAGTTACGCACCTTCAAAACCTCGCCTTATTTGACCGATACGGACTCAGATACGGTGAGTGATAGCGATGAGATTCGGCTCGGAACGGATCCACTCTGTCCGAATGATCGTGATTGCTATGGATATACGGTGGAAAACGCGGATGAGGTACCAACGAGAGCAACATCCACGAATACCATTGCGGAAGAAGGGACGCCGCCTCTTATTGAACGGCCACGCCCGCCAAGCGAGCTCTCGCCTATCGAAATCCGTGCCTATCTCACGCGCAATCGTTTAGCCACGGAATCACAGGTCGCTCCGCTTTCGGATGAAGCTGTGGTAGACTTGTACCGTCGCGCCTATGCAGATTTGGAAGGTGCGTCGAATACCGTGAATTCTCCTTCTTCTCAAACCCCGTAGTTCTTTTCTTCTGCTATGGATCGCTCCTCCCACTCTCTTTTTTCGCGGATTCTCCTCGCCGCTCTTGCTTGTTTTCTTCTTGCGCCGTTATCAGCCTTCGCTATTGGCGATGCGCCGTCTATTAAAGATAAAGCAGGTGTACCAGGATATCCAGCAGTTT
Source organism: uncultured Gammaproteobacteria bacterium (assembly GCA_964428975.1). Lineage (GTDB taxonomy): Bacteria > Patescibacteriota > Patescibacteriia > 2-12-FULL-60-25 > 2-12-FULL-60-25 > JAGOUA01. The sequence goes on from CAYSAI010000002.1 coordinate 91,560, forward strand.
CCATTACGGAAAATCTTCCGGAACGCATCAACGCGGCGTATGAAAACATCCGTTGGGAGTTGATTGGCGCAGGAACGCTTGCATTCATGAATGGGTTACAGACGTTTTTTGGACAGCTTGCCTATGATGCGGCTGATTACATCGCGACCGGAGGCAAGGGGCAATCGGCCGTCTACTACAAAAAAGGGTTTGAAGGGTACATGAAAGATGTGGCGGGTTCTGCGGCAGGAGACTTTATCGGTAGTTTGTCGAGTGCGGCCTTTTTTCAAGGGGCGGGTTTCGATCTGTGTCGTCCACCTGATCCAAAAACACTTTTACGCATTCAGCTCTCGTTAGGACAGTTTTTACCTGGAGGAACAAACTCCGCGTTTCAGCGTCCAGAAGCGCGTTGTGCGTTTAACGATATTATTCGTAACTACGAGCAGGTTTATCAAACGCTCAGTAATGGTGAGGTATTCCGCAATGTGGAGGCGAGCTTGAATCCAAGTTCGAACGATCTGGGAGTGACGTTTTTGATCTTCAATCGTGCGCAGGAATTCGTGCATCGTCGAACGGAAAATGCAGAAAAAGATCGTAAAGAAGGCGGCGGCTATCAAGCGATTCGTGATATTGTTTCAGGACGTATCAAAACGCCGTCAGAAACCATTCGCGAACAAGCGAACCAAGTGCTCGTGAAAGACCCAAAGGCGAACCAAGCGCAAATCAATTCGTTTATTTTGGAGCAGGCGTGGGAAATGGGGCCATCCAACCTGTTGAAATATACAGCGTCCGTCTTTTTGAATACGCTTGCGTCAAAAACGCTTGCCCGTGTTATGAAAGACGGTATCGATATTTTCGACGTGTTTAAACGAAAAAAGATCAATCTTGTGCGTGGAGCGGACGATCTTCTCGAAACAAGTCGCGAGGATAAACGTCAGGCGAACATCAGTCTTCGTACGCCGAACCTATTTCGTAACGCGTCATACGATGTTTTGTTAGAGATGCAAGCGTGTCCAGAAACGCGCAGTACGTGGAATTGTGTGTTGGATGAAGGGCTTGGCCAAGCGCTTCGCAGTCAGGGCGATGCGGGAGCATTCACGCTGCAAGAGGCGGTAGATCGTGGATACTTGAAGTCGAATTGGAGACTCTATCCGTCCACGAACGCGCGCGAAGAACGCGATCCGCTGTGTTATACGTACGGCTATTGCTCTGGAAACCTCCGAAAATTGCGCCTCATGCGTATTTTGCCGGTGAGTCTTGAATTTGTCGCAAATGATCCAAAAAATATCGAACGGTGTAGCTCTGAGCGTGGGTGTATCACTCTTGGAGAGGCGATCGAAGGATTCGTGAAATGTAACGCGCGAGGTGAACGTGATGCCTCCAATCCATGGTGTAGAATGATTGATCCAAACTGGGCGCTCACGGCGCTTCCTCAGCAGTGTGCGCTCAGCGGCTTCGGTGATGCATCGCTCGCAAGTGGTCTCAGCCAACGACGAGAAGAATGTCAGGATATTCAAACCTGTTTGCAACGGAATGATCAGGGCGAATGTGTTGGCGGTTACGGCCATTGTGTAGCAGAAAAAACGGCGTATCGCTTCGGTGGACAGGAGTGTCCTGCGCGTGCGGCAAGCTGTCGAACGTACACACCGCGAGAAAAGGAAAACGAAACAAGTGATCAGGCTGAAGTCTCGTATCTTCGCAATACGCTTGAATATGGGCGTTGTTCCGAGGATACCGTCGGGTGTATGTGGTATTCGACGCAGCGCGATCCAGCAGGAGGGCGTTCTGATGCATGGATGGGGAATGTGTCCCAAGGGCCGCGCGTGTTCTTTGATGCGACGATTGAATCGTGTGAGGCGTCTGGAGCGGGGTGTACGCGTTTGATGTCCATAAAACAAGGAGAGTCTTCGTTAAACCTCGTGGCGAATTCCTCATTTGAGAGGCAAATCACAAACCCGCCAACGCTTGAAGGATGGATGCCTCTCGTTGGGACAGATCGTGGGTATGTACGTCCGACCGTCACAGCGGGAGAGCTTGCTGCCGATGGGGTATCTGCCGCGCATTTTTCGGGAGGGTTCGTCGGAGGGTATCGTCAAGTGGTGGATCTGAGCCCAGGAAGAACGTACGTGGTGTCTGGATTTCAACGTCGTCTCATTGAAAGCAACTCGCCTCGTGTGTTATTTGGTATTCGTCAGTATCGTTCTCGTGCGGATGCAGAAACGCGTATAAACTTCGTTCCAAGCGATGTGCTTGCGCGTGATTTTCGCACGCGAGATTGTGCGCTCGTATCGGCAGCGGGGAATGCAACGGGGCTTATTGCGCCTCTTCAAGGAGAGCCGGCGAATGCTGCTTGGGAACGCGTCCAGTGTTCGTTTACCGTGAACCAGCAAACACGTGCAGGAGAAATTCTTGTCCAAGGAAATAATGCGCTTGTTGATGCGATCATGCTCGAAGAAGGATCGGTCGCGACGACGTATATCGATGGTCTCAAACCAGCGCTTCGAGAGGCGCATCTCAAACTTCCACCAGATGAATTTGCGTGTACAGGCGAACCAAACGATCATCCATCGTGTGCGGTCTACGCACGAATTTGTCGTCAAACAGAGGCGGGATGTGATGGATACACCGATCAAAATAGCGGGCTTTCAGAAGTGGCTGCACAGGTGAGTACGGGCGATTTGTGTCCGGAAACCTGCGTGGGGTATGGAGAATATCGCAAGCTTGCCTCGTCATTTGATTTGGTCACGAGCACCACGCCTGATCTCAGCGATACAACCGAACCGCGTGCGGACTTCTTCATTCCTTCGAGCGCGGAGCAATGTACGCAGGAAGAAGCTGGCTGTTCTGAATTTACGATCGCCGATGCGGCGAGTGAAGGTGGGGAGAATCGCGCGGCGTTTTCCTCCCTACGTTTTTGTGAAAAGCCGGCAAACGATACGGAAACGTACTTCACATGGGAGGGATCTGACGCAGGAGGATACCAATTGCGCACATGGGCGCTCAAAAAACGAACGACCGATAAACCTGGAGTGCTTCCAGCCGATCCGGCAGAAGCCACGATTGGGCCAAATCCAGGACCTCGCATCATTCTGAAACGTTCGGCCGATCTTTTCTTGCAGAAAAATCCTGCTTTGTGTAATGAGGCGAACTGGCGAACGGGAGCGGACCCAGATTGTCGTCAGTTCTATAACACGGCGGGCAATGTGTTCTATCGTTATTACACGCAAACGGTCCTTTCCACCGAACAATGTAAGCAGTATCGCTTAGCTGATTCTGGTCCAGATGACTGTACGAAAACAGGTGGAACCTATCGCGCAGAAGACCGTTCGTGTACCTATCAAGCGTTTGCGCCAGAAAGCGGTTCGTGTCGGCTTGAAGCGACGGGTTGTCGTGCGTATGCCGGTGCGGAAGCAGGAAACACGCTCACTGTCTTTACTGCGACGGGTACGCTCATGACGGAAATCACCGGAGCGACCGCTTCCACCGAGGCTCTTCAAGTGGGGGATCGTTCCTATCGCGTAGATGCGCCCGCAAACGGGCAAGGACGTATCGTGATCACTCCACGTACACCAACGACCGTTTCCAACTTGTATCGTGTATCGTTTTGGGCGAAAACATCCGCTCAGGCTACGCTCGTGGTGGAAGCGGCAGCGGCTGATGGAACGGGTGCTCGGGCGATTGGCACGACGCGCCTCACAACGGAATGGCAGCGCGTAAGTTTTGGCTTGTATGAAGGAGCGCGCGGCACGCAGACACGTCTCTCCTTTGCTGTATCGGCGGGATCGGCTCCTGCGGCGTTCTTCTTGGATGAAATCGCCATTCAGCATATTCGTGACATGGCGTTTGTCCGAAAAGGTACGTGGGATACCCCTCAACAATGTAATCAAAACGCGTATGGCGTCCCAGAACCACAAGCGATGCTTGGCTGTCGTGCGTACACGAATCGTGCTGGTCAAGCAGTGAATGTTCGTCAGTTTACGCAGTTGTGTCGGCCAACGGCGATTGGATGTAAGGCGTTTGTCGATACGCGCAATTCTCTTGAGGTGTACGAACAACGCTTTACGCTTGATGATGCAGGAACGCCGTCTATCACCCGCGCGCCGGCTGATCGTTTCGTCTACGCGATCAATGATCCTGCGATGCAGTGTCCAGCCGCGATGGCGAGTTGTCGTCCGTTTGGAAAGCCCGTCTTTTCAAGAGATCGTCAAACGATCACACGTTTTGATACGGTGTACTTGAAAGATGATGTACGGAAATATACCGAAGGTTTGTGTCGCCCATCCGATCTGTTCTGTGAGGAATTTCGTACAGGTACAGGACGTGAATTCTTCAAAGATCCACAAGCGCACACCTGTGAATTTCGTGAACAGGTAAGGCTTGGCGCGAGTCCGGGAATCAATGAGGGGGTGTACAGCGGTTGGTTCGTGACAGGAGAACCGACACCAACACCGTGCTATCCAAATGCGCTTGCCTCTGGTCAGTTCTTTCAGCTCTTACGTACGGGTGATGCAACGCCTCCTCCTGGGTATCAAGGGTGGGCGGGTACCTGTGCTCCGGAAGAGAACGAGTGTACAGAATTTCGTGATACGAACGATCGTTCAAATAACCTCAGCGGACGGCCGTACTATTTCATCAACGATGAGCGTGTCGATAAGACGTCTTGTAATACGCAAGTCGATCCATCGCGTGGATGTGTGTTGATGCGCAATATGTCTGACGCTCGCTTGCTCTATAATACGGAGGCGACGCAGCGAGCCTATCAGGCAGCGAATTTGCAGGCGGTCACGCCTATTGATTGTGTCGAGCGCTCTACATCTGCTGGGTGTGTAGCGGTACGCGCAGGACGATGTACGGGGCAGGAAACGGTTATTACACGACGTGCTGGGGAAAATGGAATCAATGCGACAACACAGACAAGCGCACCAATGCCGTATGTCGGTGGAACCTGTTCTGCGGATGCGGATTGCGCGGGTGAGGTAGCTCGAACAAGCGGAACGATTTCGTATCGCATTTCTACGGGGACGACTTTTCCAGCTACGTATGTCAACCTTACCGCTCCCGCTACGGAACGCCGTGTCGCAGATATGCGTTGCGATGTACCATCTCGCAATGACGCGAACCTTGTTGTGAAAGTGAAGGTGGATCGTGATTGCGCGCAGTGGCTTGGGTGTTCTTCGGGGGAGACGGTGTATGATCCTTCGGCGAATCGGTATAAAGAAGTGTGTATACAGACGGCATTATGCGATAAAGCGGGCGAACAAGGCGGCGGTGCTTCTTACTGCGCTAACTATGTGAATAGGGCGAGTACTTCCACTGAACCTGTTCTGACAAAAGGCGCGTACTTTGATGCGCAAGCGTATAGCATGCGTCCAAACGGCGTTGGTTCACGCGACTATTCCGGATATACCATTCCAAACGCATTCCAGTTGACGGATCTCACGTCAAAATCCCTACAACCAAGGGATGAGAGCCGACGTATGCTTGCAGCGGTGAAAATGCCACCGATAGACCAAACATCGTTGGGCGGTAACGTCTATAGGCACAGCATTCCACCGACGAAATCAAACCAGGCGGAAGTGATTGCTCGCGTGGCTATGCTCCCCAACAACGTCCAAAATCCGTATTTTGGGTTGTATCAAACGCTCGATACGAACACTTTTCTGTGTCGTCATCGTGGGACGGGCATGATCGGTTTTTGGGTCAAAGAAGAGGCAAGGGCAAAGCCAAACCAAGAAGTGAACTGCTACCTCTCCTTTCGTGGAGGAAACGAGGCAAATTCCTTTATCCAACTCGCGAATCGTTTGCGCACAAACGCCCTTGTCTCAAAACAAGATGTGCTTCTTGATCAAGCCTATCCAAAGACGCTCTGCCGAGCGTATCCAGAAACGGATGCGCCATTTCCAAGCGATATTGTGATGAAGTGGGACATGACGACGAATCCTATTCGTCCGCTTATGGTGCGTAGTGGCTATCAAGACATGAACGCGTGTGCGTACGATGAAGAATGCGCCTGTTCCTACAAACGGGTGGAATATCCAGGACGTATTAAACCGCTGTTCTACGCATCGGATTCGCAAGCGGTGCCCCCAGGAGTGTGTATCGGAGGTCCTCGTGATGGACAGGCGTGTTTGCCGTCGGATGTGTTCGAAATTTCATCGAATAGCTCAACTTCAACAGGTGCGGCGATTGCCCAAGCGGCAAATAACGCGCAGTCGTGTGGTCCTGCTGCAGGAGGTGGGCGATGCGTGGCCTTTACGAAGACGGAAGTGGTGCGTGGTATTGAAGGTTCCTGTCTTGAATATGACACGACGCGTTCGCGAGGAAAACTTGGCGATGAGACGTTTAGTTGTTTGACGTGGAATCCGTCGCCGATCGTTGGCGGCAAGAATGATCCGTATCGCTATGTGCAGACGGCAGGGTATCTTCCTCCGCAAAACGCGGGACAGTATTATTGCTTGTCGAAAGCGAAGGCGCCGAAAGAGCTGATGCTATGGCAGGGAAATTTTCGTGATGATCCAACGGATAATCGAATCGCTGGTATAAAACTCTTAGGTTACCATGATAACTTTGTTTCCGATGGGGCCAACCTATCTCTAGGTGATATAGGAGCTTCTTTGTCGGCGGGTGCAGCTGCGGGAGGGGCAGTCGCTGGACCGTATGGCGCCGCTGCTGTAGCTGTATCGACATTTGTGGGTTCATTTATAGGTTCCAGTAGTTCAGGTGGTTTCAAAGGCTCCTATTTTAACAATCTTCGTCCAGAAGGAAGTCAAGCCGCTTCTCAATGTGAAGATGCTGACGACGATCAAGATGATGACGGTCCGTTTGACCGTGATCTTGCTGGTCTTCGTTTGGTTGCGACCGGTCGCGGAAGAGACGCTACCTATACAGAAGCGTTCTATACCCTTCGTTCAGCATCAATCGCTGCATGGTTTTATGGAACAGGAGCTCCTACGGACCCACAAAAAAGAGCAGCTATGCACGAGTATAATTTTAGCCATATAGAAATTAAGCCGTTTGAGAATCCGAACGGCAACGGACGCTTAGCGTGTGGCTATCAAGAAGATTGGGTGGATGGGGTGACGGTCGATGATTATGATGATGGCGAAAAAACAGCCGTAGGGGATCGTCAATGGAGGCAAGCGTTCTTTGCGGAAGAAGATCTTCAAACGCATCTCACGCGCGGGAGTGAAAAAGTGCTTATGGGAAGCGCAATAGCAGGTGGTTCAGCCTCACCTAAGGTGATGCCCTGTGTAGACACGGGAGCAGGAACACCGGCGGGAGCAACATGCTACTTTAAAACGTGGGAAATTGGCTATCGCGCGAAAGATAAGCCACAGAAATTTAAGGCTCTTGATGGAGAGACTGTGAGTATTTCTGACTTGGCAAGAGGACCTTATACAGAGGCATGTACGACAGAAAAGCCCTACTACGCGATTCGAGCTGTATTTCAGACACCTCAATCCGCACAAACAACCGTTTCCCCAACAACGCCCATCCTTCCTCGAGATATCCGTGGTCCCTGGAACCTTGCTGGTTTTTGGGTTTCTACCTGCGCAGGACGTGGCACGCAAGATAATCGCTTTATCTACATGAACGTTCGTTTGCAGAGCGCGGATATCTGTCGTGACCTTGCGGAGGTTCGTTCTGTAAAAACAGGTCAAGATGCGGCATTTACGGACCGTGTGTGGAGTCAATCGAAGTATTCTGTGCCTCTTCTGAATATTCAATATGGACAAACGTTCGCTCCGTTTTCAGGCGCGCTCAATACAGGGTCAGCGGGAACGGATCCGCTCTTTCAAACAGGTGGGAAGCTTGCAGGAAGTTCCGCTGTTCGTCCACCAACGTTTCTCGCCTCCGGATTTTCTACCTACTATGGGTTGTCTGGTGTGGGAACGCCAAAAGATCGGTATGCCTATCTCACAAACGTATTTGCACGTGTGTATCGAGTGTACAAGTTCAGCGATCAAAAAATCGATAAGGAGGACAGCACATGTGAATCAGGTCTTTTTCAAGGGAGAAAATGTGTTCTTGATGCAGCGCCAAATGCGACGAACGCGAGTGTCGATTGTCGTCCATCTGCGGGTTTTGGGCAGTGTAATACGGATACGGCAAGGCAGCCTGCGGCAAACATAAAAGTATGTAACGCACTCTCTGGAATAAATGCTGGACGTTCCTGCACGACAGGTGATCAGTGTCATGTGTCTGCGTTTGATCCAACAGGATCCTCTTCGAGCCCTCGACCACTTGTCACTGGATGTGAATTACGAACAGAAATACTCACAAGGGAGGATCTCGATGTCGGGAATAATAGAGATCGGATGAGACAAGGCTGGATTACAGGTCGACTCGGATGGGAACAGGTTCCAAATTCAAACCCTCCTCGATATCGACGCGTTGCTTCTGGTGACACCATAACAAATAATGTTCCCTCTGGTGATATTATTGTAGATCCTGCAGATCAACGATTGGAGGCAAGTGCACTCGTATCCACGTACTCACGAGCAGAAGCCGCAGCGCAAGGTGCCTTTCGTTGTCAGCGTGGAGCGGTGCGTATCGCGAGAGGTCTTGACGACGATAATGACAATGGAGAGCGTGCACCGAGCCTTTCGGATGGAACACCGTTCAATCCATCCATGCCTCTTGGAACGCCTTTTTGTACGGGAGAAAGTGAAAGCACATCAGAATGCCCTTTGGAGGTAGTGGGTACGTGTACAAAAACATCCGGACAGAATACCCTCCAGGATGTGGGAACGTGCCAAGTGCGTTGGCAGGGGCATCAAACACCGGAAACAACACAAATTGCGTGTTATATGGATTCAGATTGCGCATTCACTTCGAATAATTTTTGGAGAAGGTCTGCTACCGCACAATGGTCAAATACAACAGGATTCCTGAGGCAAGGACAACTTGGCGCGGTGAGTGTGACGCGGAGCAATGCGACCGGAAATTATTCCTGTAGTGCGGCGACCTGTCCTTTTTATGATGTGGAGCTTGGTTTTACCGAAACGCTCTTAACATCTTCTGTGGGCGGTATGACCGTTTCTGAAACGAATCGTTTTCCGAGCGCGACCAACAATGGTGGTGTCTATGCTGTTGGTGCCTGCGAATCGCTCACGGCTCTTATGGCTGGGAGGACGGGTATTGCTCTTGGCACTTGTTCGGAAGGAGCGGTGAACGAAGGGCAGGCTTGTCTCGTTGCGTCTCCAACGCCTGCGGCATTTCCTCTTGCTCAATGGGCGAGCGGTGAACGCACGTGTCAATCGATCGGAGAGCAGATACTTCCAGGGGAGGATCGATGCTCGCCCGTGTCTATGACAGTGACCGGTGGAATGGGTCCAGCTCCACGTTGCGAACTCTCGCAAAGAGAAGGGCATGGTATGACTGCAGAGAGATATTGGCTGACCTCTAACACACCAGAGGATAAACGAAATGAAAATACAGACAACAACACGTGTACATCTGAAGCGGGGTATCGTCCTGATCCTACGCTGTGTCCTGATCCAATGAGCGAGTTTTGTGGGTTAACAACCTACGATATGACAGCGGCAGCGGCTAGAACACAAGGAGGCTCTCTCGATCGACAGCAAGCGAATGTGCGTCTTCCAACGGATGTGACGATTGGTCACTATACGCCTGCGTATCTTGGATTTCGGTACTATCCGGATACGAATTATCAATACGTCGACTATTACACTCCTCGCCCTCCACGTATTGCTGCGCCTACGGCTATCTGTCCTGCAGGAACATCTTGCGGTGTGCAAGATCTTGATAAATTCTCCTTTAACGGCATTACACAAGGAATTGTGAATGTGATTGGTGGACAGCATCGTTCGGTAATCAAATTTTTTGGCTGGGCAGCGCATGAGCAGATGCCACTACGAAAGCTCTCTGTTGATTGGGGGGATGCGCGTGTCGAAACGTTCGATGATGTCAAACTCAAAAATCATAAGCCGTTCTGCAGCGTGCAAAAAGAGTGTTATTCGCCAGCCTCTCGTTTTACGGGTTTAACCTGTGAAAACGATAACGATTGTCCGCTTTCGGCACAGGCTTGTCGTCAGATGGGAGCGTGTAAAGAGAAGCAGAACATCGTATGTGGACAAGATAGCGATTGTCGTGCCGATCGAAGCCAAGACACGTGCGTGTTTCGAGCGTTCTTCGGCAACAACGAAGGTGCGTGTGAAGCAACTCCGTTCGAATTCGCCCACGTGTATACCTGTCCAGCGAGCGCGCAACAAACCTTACCAAGCTGTATGGGACAAAACTTTACAGGAGTAACGGGACAAGACTTTACCGCTTCGGACATTCGAGCTCCAGCACCGGGGGTTCCAGGGACGTGCTACTACGGTTCTGTCGGAACGTTTGTTGTGGAAGCGCTTGGCACATTACCAACCTGTACCGTTGCAGGAACGACGGGCACGGGGCGTACAGAATGTGAAACGGCGTATAATCGAGCATTTGGTACAGATGCTTTTGCGGCTCTCGCTGAAAACGTGAGATCTCGTGTTTCATGTGGCCCTCCCGCGACGGAAGAGGCGGACGCGATTCTTCCAACGGCCACCCAAGCACGTTGTTCTGGAGATCCATCCCGTTTCTGTCGAGCAAATCTTCCAAATGGAGCAACAGACTGTGCGGCAGGCGACCGGTGTATCACGGCGGGGCTTGCGCCTGCCGGCGGCTGTTGGGATGAGATCAACAATACCTGTCGCTATACGCCACGCATCTTCTTACAAGATAACTGGGGATGGTGTTCGGGAGAATGTCGCTCAGCACGATCAGGAGATATGCTGCAAGATGGACCTGGATCGTTTATCAAGCATGCGTTTGGAGGATGCTATACCCCGATTCCGCTTGGTGCGGAGGCGAAAGACGCCACGAGAACGAATAGTCAGAGCACGGTACCTGATTCAATCACGAGTCTACGTCCATTCAGTGAGCTGTTAGGGGGTGGAGTAGATGTGGTAGCTAGAAAACCAACGGACTTCGGATCATTGGAATGTGCAACGAATCGTCCAACAGGCGCGCTTACAGCAGGTACGACTGGTACACCGCCCGTGCCGGTGGGTGTTCCTGCGAACGATCAACGTCGAAACTTTCGTCCGTGGATGGTGTTTCCTGGATCGCTCCAACTCCGACCGAGAAGATAACCCCAGCGCTACCCCCCCCCACGCTCACCTCACCCCTGCCCCTCTCCTTCGTAAGGAGAGGGGTTCTGGTTTTGGTTCGGTTTGATGTTGTTGCCGGAATGACGACAGAAATACGAGACAAGCAAAAACCCCTCTCCTTACGAAGGAGAGGGGCAGGGGTGAGGTATCGGAAGTGGGCAGGGGTGAGGTGAGCCGGAGGCCTCAGGGAATCGGGACGCACTGCGACGCGCGTCCGGGAGGTTCGCAGAACCCGTTCACGCCCGCCTCGATGTCGAAGCGAGGAGTGGTGGCTCCAGGAGCCCACACACGAACGCGAATGCCGCAGATTTCCGTGAAACAGGTGTCGCGCGAACGCGGCCAGTTCACTTCGACTGAGAAGCTTACGGCACGGAGCGCGCTCGAGCGGTTCCAGTAGCAGGTGCGGCCGACGCACGTCATCAGGAGCTCCGTTCCTTCGGGAAGACCCATCATCGGGTCGAAGGCGGGGAGGCAGATCACGATGAATCCGTTCTGATCGTAGATTAACATTGGAGCTCCTGCACACGTTCCGCTTAGCGGTCTGAGAGGAAATTCTGGAAGTGTGGAGGCGAAATTTCGCCAGCCGTGGTTTAGTCCGTACGTCATCCGTTGTCTTGCTTCGATCCATGGCGTGCTTCCAAGCGGGTGTCCAGACAAATCTGGATCCAGCCAAAACCGCGTGTTCTCGACCCCCTCGGGAAGGTGGGGCGAGCAGCGATTGTGGCCGGGCCTGCAGGAAACGGTTCCGTCGCGCATCATGGCTTCGAGTCTGGCCTGACACGAGGCGTCTGTCGAGCCTGAACAGATGTTCCGCATGGCGGCCGTCATGTCGCCGCAGGTGCAAGAACTAGCATGGACACACAAAGGATCCTCCTCGTTCGGCTGACAGAGGGTTCCGCGACAGGTAGCGATCTCAACCATTCTCTCTGCCAACGTTCGTAGGTACGCCCGGCACACCATCGGCGCGCCACCATCCCCGATCATCGTCCCCCCATCCGCCCGCATCCCCGTATCCGAGCCCGTCTGCCCGCCGCGATCGGCGGTGGGCGTGCCCGCATCGGCGTCGTTCGACGAAGGAACAGGCTCACCACAGCCCATGAAGAACATCAGAAAGAACAGAACCTGCAGAACCGGACGCGCGAAGCGATCGAGCGTGTTGTCGTCCATTTTCTTGCTCCAGCGTGTTCCCGAAGTATTCGGGAGGTTGTCGTTGGACGGTTGGCAAAAGCACCAGCCATCTACAGATAGTGTAGAAAGAAGAGGGAAGTAAAGCAAGAAAAGCGGTGGTTGTCAAGCTGACGAGGCTTTACTTGACAGGTCTATCGCCCGTTTCCTATCATGCATTTAGCACTCACACCAATAGAGTGCCAACTCTCTTTCATGGCTGATTCTACGCTTGATCCGCGCCTTCGACGCCTTCTTACGGCAGTTGTTGAGATGTACGAACGTACGGCCGAACCGGTGAGCTCTCAGGCGATCGTCGATACCGCGAAGCTTGGGGTGAGCTCTGCTACGGTGCGTAATTGGTTCATGGAGCTCGACGCCCTTGGGCTCTCCCAGCAGCCGCATACCTCGGGTGGGCGTATCCCCACGGAAGAAGGCTATCGCCTGTATACCGAGCTTCTTCTGCCGATTGAGACGCTTTCTCCAGAAGAAGCGGAGCCGTTCACTCGCCTCGCTCGTGAACATGACGACCGCATCCTTCGAGCGAAAGCGCTTGCTCGCGCTCTCGCTGAACGTTCCGTGTGTGGTCTGTTTCTTCGCTTCGGCGCGCATGATTCTTACTACACGGGGCTTTCACGCCTCTTTCAACAACCGGAGTTTCGTGATTGGCAAAAGGTTGTCTCGCTTTCAGAAGTCCTCGATCGGTTAGATGAAGCGCTCGACACCTTTACCTCTCCACATCAAGGGACACCGTTTGTTCTCGTGGGTTCACATGGCCCCTTTGGTGCTGGATGCTCCACGGTATGTCTCGAACGCGACGGGGTGTTGATGGGATTCCTCGGTCCTCTTCGCATGAATTATCGATACGCGTATCAAGCGCTTGCTCTCGTTGACACTTTTCTTCCTCTATGAATGATCTTCCTCTCGACACGAACGCACAAGAACCTCTCGCCGCGTGCCCTTCTTGCGAAACGTACCTCGCCGGATGGAAACGTGCGCAGGCGGACTATCAGAATCTGACGCGCGAAACGGAGCAGCAACAGCAGATGCGCACACGGTATGCGAACGAACGCTTACTGCGCGATCTCTTACCTGCCTTGAATCAGTTTGCTCTCGCGCTTTCGTTTACGCCCGCCATCGACACGCTTTCTGATGAACAGAAGCCCGTATGGGAACCATGGCTTGTGGGAATACGCGCTGTCTATACGTTGTGGGAGAAAACCGCGCACGAGCTTGGACTCACGCCGATTGCGACGGATGGCCTATTCGACCCCATGCTTCACGAAGCGCTTGCGGAAGAACTGTCTGATCTTCCTGAAGGAACGATTACGAAGGTGGTCCAATCAGGATGGATACTCCACGGAAAAGTGCTCGAGCCCGCAAAAGTCCTTGTCGCGAAACACGTCTAATATGTCGCTCATTCAATGGTCGCCGTTTACGATGGAACCGGCCAACGCTTCGCTTATTCCTCCTGTGGACGTGTACGAACAAGACGGATTCGTGGTGGTAGAAGCGTCGCTCGCAGGTGTTGATGCAAACAAGATAGAGCTTTCTGTTGATGGACAGGAGCTTCTCATCAAAGCGGTGAGCGAACGCCGCACGGAGGTGGACGAAAGTACGTACTATCGCAAAGAGGTACGTCATGGCGTGGTGTTCCGTCGTGTGCCTCTTCCCGCGCTCGTCGAGGATGCACCCGCGCACGCCTCCTACGATAAAGGGGTGCTCACGGTGCGATTATCGAAGAAAGAATAATTTTACACACACATAACACACATCTATTTATACGCTTATGCCAAAAATACTTGGAATCGATCTTGGAACCACGAACTCCTGCATGGCAATTGTGGAGGGCGGTCAACCAAAAGTGCTCGAAAATGCGGAAGGCGCACGCACAACACCTTCGGTCGTCGCCATCTCAAAAACGGGCGATCGTCTTGTGGGGCAAATCGCGAAACGTCAGGGAATGGTGAACGCAGAGAACACGCTGTTTTCTGTGAAACGTCTTATTGGTCGTCGTTCGGATGACGCAGAGGTTGCGCGTGATGAAAAATGGTTGCCGTATAAAATCGTGAAGAGCGGTGAAGGAATTAAGGTGCTTATGGCGGGCAAGGAATACACGCCGGAAGAAATCTCCGCGATGGTGCTCGGAAAACTTAAAGCCGACGCGGAAGCAAAGACAGGGGAGAAAATCACGGAAGCGGTGATTACGGTGCCTGCCTATTTTGATGACGCGCAACGTCAAGCCACGAAAATCGCGGGAGAAATCGCCGGCCTTACGGTGCGCCGTATCATCAACGAGCCAACGGCTGCCGCACTTGCGTACGGGTTTGATCGCAAGAAAGATGAGAAGATCGTGGTGTACGATCTTGGAGGCGGAACGTTCGACGTGTCTGTTCTTGAAGTGGCGTACGATGCCGTGACTTCGCAAAACACGATTGAGGTACGCGCTACAAACGGCGACACGCATTTGGGCGGCGATGATTTCGACCAACGTATTATCAGTTGGATCATCGACGAGTTCAAAAAATCTGATGGAATTGATCTTGGAAAAGATCCGCTCGCGCTGCAACGTATCAAAGATGCGGCAGAAAAAGCGAAAATCGAGCTTTCAAGCGCCGCAAATACGGAAATCAACCAGCCGTTTATCACGAGCGATGCGTCTGGTCCGAAGCATCTTCTCTTGAAGATGACGCGCGCTGATCTTGAGCGATTGGTGGGCGATCTTGTCGAGAAAACGCTCGAACCGTGTAAGAAAGCGCTTGCCGATGCGAAGCTTTCGGTGAGCGATATTCAGGAAATTATCATGGTGGGTGGTATGACGCGTATGCCGCTCGTGCAGCAAACCGTGGAAAAATTCTTTGGGAAGAAAATCAATGCGACCGTGAATCCAGACGAGGTTGTCGCGATTGGTGCGGCAATTCAAGCGGGAAACCTTCAGGGCGATATCAAAGGCGAGCTGCTCTTGCTCGACGTGACACCGCTTTCGCTCGGTATCGAAACGATGGGAAGCATCATGACAAAAGTGATCGAACGCAACACGACGATTCCTACCTCAAAATCGCAAATCTTTTCGACCGCGGCGGATGGGCAAACCTCTGTTGAAGTCCATGTCTTGCAAGGAGAACGTGGTCTTGCGAATGATAATCGCTCGCTTGGACGCTTTACGCTGAGCGGTATTCCTCCCTCGCCGCGCGGCGTTCCGCAGGTGGAAGTGTCGTTTGATCTTGATGCGAACGGCATTCTCTCGGTGAAGGCAAAAGATAAAGCGACGAATAAAGAACAGCAAATTATCATCACGGCTTCGACGAGTCTTTCGAAAGATGAGGTGGAACGCATGCGAAAAGAAGCAGAACTGCATGCAGATGAAGACAAGAAGAAGCGTGAAGCGATCGAAATCAAGAATATGGCAGACACTATGCTCTACACGACCGAAAAAATGCTGAAAGAACACGAAGGAAAAATCAAGCCAGAGGATAAGCAAAGCATCGAAGCGAAAATGGAAGCGCTCAAACAGGTGAAGGATGGGGAAGATCTTGAAGCAATCAAAAAAGCGGCAGATGAACTCGCGACAGAAGCGCAAAAAACAGGCGCGAGCCTCTATCAGACGCGTCCAGAAACGGAAACAGCTCCTCCTGCGGCGGAAGGTCCGACGGAAAACCCAGCGTAACCCGTCTGTCACACACGATACGTTTTCCCTCCCATGTCAAAAAATTATTACGAAATTCTCGGCGTTCAAAAAACAGCCAG
This sequence comes from uncultured Gammaproteobacteria bacterium, assembly GCA_964428975.1. Lineage (GTDB taxonomy): Bacteria > Patescibacteriota > Patescibacteriia > 2-12-FULL-60-25 > 2-12-FULL-60-25 > JAGOUA01. Next base: position 107,612 of record CAYSAI010000002.1, read on the forward strand.
TACGGACGATATCAAAAAAGCGTTCCGTCGTTTAGCGCACGAGCATCATCCAGATAAAGGAGGGAAAGAGCAGCGCTTTAAAGATGTGAACGAGGCGTATCAAGTGCTTGGTGATGAGAAAAAGCGCGCGACGTACGATCAGTTTGGATCAGCGGCTTTTGAACAAGGAGGCGGTGGTGGTCCAGGAGGGTTCGATTTTAGCGGATTTCAACAGGGTTTTGGAGGAGGGTTCAACGTCAATATGGAAGATTTTGGAGATTTGGGAGATGTTCTTGGTCAAATGTTTGGATTTGGCGGTGGGCGATCATCCTCACGCGCGAAACCTCGTGGGCAAGATATCGCGGTTGATATCGAGCTTTCGTTTCGCGAAGCGGTGTTTGGTCTCAAAAAAGAGCTCACCCTTGTGAAAGCGGATGCGTGTGAAGCGTGCGAGGGCAATGGTGCGGAAAAAGGAAAAGGCCTCAAAACATGTGAAACGTGTAAAGGCGCGGGACAGGTACGACAAGCGCAACGTACGCTTTTTGGCACGATGCAGGTCGCTGTTGCGTGTTCTACATGCGAAGGTCGCGGAAAAGTGCCAGAAGTCGCGTGTAAAACATGTAAAGGGTCGGGACTGCATCGCCGTGAGTCGCGCATTTCGCTCGATATTCCCGCTGCCGTGTCGAACGGCGACACGCTCCGCGTGACGGGAAAGGGTGAAGGTGCATCGCACGGAGGCACACCTGGAGATCTCTATGCGCGTATTCGTGTGAAAACCGATGCGCATTTTACGCGCGATGGGTTCACGATCCATTCCATGGTGCATGTGCCGTATTCCATCCTCGTGCTTGGCGGTTCGATGAAGGTCGAAACGCTCGATGGAACCACGGAGGTCTCTATCAAAGAGCGTACGCCCGTTGGAACGACGCTCACTCTGCGGAATCATGGGGTGCCGACGGGAACACGATCAAGAGGCGACCATTTGGTCGTACTCCAGGCGGACGTGCCAAAAAAGCTCACACGAGAGCAGGAACACGCGGTCGAAGCGTTACGCAAGGTGGGGCTTTGACGAATATCCGCAGGTCGCGTAAGCTTCCGCCATCGACCTGTTCTTGAAGAGCAGGTCGTTCTGTTCATCAATACCCATTTATTTCTCACCACAATTGAATATTCTTTATGGCCAGCCCTATCACGCTTGCGATGAAACAAATCGCCGAAGAAAAAAATATTTCGTACGAATCCGTCCTTGAAACCGTCGAAGCGGCGCTTGCAAACGCGTATCGCAAAGATTTTGGCAATAAAAATCAAAATATTAAAGTGGAGTTTGATGCAGAAAAATACGACGGCATGACCGGCGGTATTCGTGTATTCGATGTAAAAACGGTCGTGGAAAACATGGAGCTTCCAGAAGATTATTTCACGCGTTTTGATGCAGCAACAGCACCTCGTCGCAAAGATGAACGGCAGCCCGTGATTTCTGCAACGGTTGCGGCGGATGCATTCGCGGCAGAATTCAAGTTCAATCCAAAAACGATGATCATGCTTTCGGATGCGCGCGACGTGAAACCGGATGCGCAAGTGAACGAGGATATTCGCGTTGAGCTCACGATTCCTGCGGCGTTTGGTCGTATGGCGGCGCAAACGGCAAAGCAGGTTATTTTGCAACGTCTTCGTGAAGCAGAGCGCGGCGTGATCTTTAGCGACTTCAAAGGTCGTGAGGGCGAGCTCATGAACGTGGTCGTGCAGCGTCGTGAGGGACGGGTGGTGCTGATTGATCTTGGTCGTACGACGGGGGTGATGCTTCCAGAAGATCAGATCGAAACGGAACGCTACTTTCCAGGAACGCGCATCAAGGCACTGCTTCGCGAGGTGGCGCAAACGCCAAAAGGGCCAGAAATTCGTCTTTCACGAAGTGCTCCACAGCTCGTGGGAACGCTTTTTACGCAAGAAATTCCCGAAATTGCGAACGGTGTCGTCGAGATGAAGGCGATTGCGCGCGAAGCGGGAAGTCGGACGAAGATCGCGGTGCGCACGAATGATCAGGCTATTGATCCGATCGGTTCGTGTATCGGTCAACGAGGGGTGCGTATTCAAACCATTATTCGCGAGCTCGGTGGCGAGAAGGTGGACATTATTGAGTGGAATGAAGAGCCGCGCGCCTTCATCAAAGCTGCGCTTGCGCCTGCGATGGTGCAAAGTGTGGATCTTGACGAGGAGGCGCGTCTCGCCACGGTGCTTGTTGCGGCCGACCAGCTTTCGCTTGCGATCGGCAAAGGGGGGCAAAACGTGCGTCTTGCGGCAAAACTCACGGGTTGGAAGGTAACGATTCGTGAACAAGGTGGGGAAGTGGTTGCGGATTCTGATCAGGGAGAGGTGCTGCCCGTCGCATCTGAAACACAAGAAACAGAACCCATCGTCTAGGCCCTATGTTCACCACTCTCTTTCTTCAGCCGCTCTTCAATTTGTTGATTGGGCTCTATAATATCTTGCCGGGGCATGACATGGGCGTGGCGATTATTGTGTTGACGCTGATTGTGAAGCTTATTCTATGGCCATTTACGGCGCTTCAAATCAAACAACAGCGTGCGATGCAAGCGATTCAGCCACGTATCGAAGAAATTCGTACGAAACATAAAGATGATAAGGAAGCACAAGGACGCGAACTCATGGCGCTCTACGCGAAGGAGAAGGTGAATCCTGCCATGTCGTGTTTGCCGCTCCTGATTCAAATCCCAATCTTTATCGGGCTGTATCAAGCGCTTTCGAAGGGGCTTGGTTCCATCGATGCGGGGCTGCTCTATCCATTTGTCCACAACCCAGGGGTTGTACAAACCATGTTTCTGGGTATTCTTGATCTTACGAAGGCGAGTATTCCTCTTGCGCTCGCTTCCGCTGCGGTGCAATTTTGGCAAAGCCGTCAAATGTTGAAGAAGACGCCTGCGGCGATCACACCTCTTCCTGCAGATGTGGCAGACGCTCCTCAAGCGAAAGATGAAAACATGGCCGCGATTATGAACAAGCAAATGATGTACACCATGCCTATTTTGACGGGCTTCATCGGCTTTTCTCTTCCTGCGGGCGTAACGCTTTACTGGTTTGTTATGAGTCTTCTCTCCGTTGCTCAACAGTGGTGGGTGATGCGCACCCTTCCACCAAAAATCTTGCCTCAACTAAGTGCGTAATTTATGCCAAAACCTCTTTCTGCTACGGTATCGAAGACCTCCACGCGCCGTCGCGCGCTTGGACTTCTTCTCTTGGGAGTACTTGCGACGGTGTACCTTCTTCCTACGCCTGCGAATTGGATCATTCGACAGGTGGGACCTATTCTTGGACTCGATCTATCAGATAAGCAGTCCAATCGTACGTTTGTGCTCGGACTTGATCTTCAAGGAGGAACGCGTCTTGAATATGAGGCAAATCTTGCAAACATTCCCGTGACAGAGCGTCAAGAAGCGATGAACGGCGTGCGCGATGTGATCGAACGTCGTGTGAACTCGCTTGGTGTGTCTGAACCGCTTGTGCAAACGACACAGGCGGGGGAGAGCTGGCGCGTGAGTATCGAGCTTGCGGGTGTGAGCAATATTCAAGAAGCGATTGATCGTATTGGAAAGACCCCTATTCTTGAATTTAAGGAAGAAAGTGCCGAGCCAGCGCGTGAGCTTACGGTAGAAGAGCAAGCTCGTATTACGCGTGAACAAGGCGAAGCGAAGGCCAAAGCGGAAGCGTTTCTTGCCACCACAACAAGAGCCTTCACCACGCCTTCAGAATTTTTGCGAGAAAAACCATCAACCTACGAACTCTACACGCTTGTTCGTGGGGAGAAAGTGGGGCTTGTGCCGCGTGTGATTGAAACACCAACTGAGTTTTCTGTCGTAAAAATTGACGAGAAAAAAGTCGTTACGAAAGAAGCAACGGGGCGTCATTTGTTGATTTCATGGAAAGAGGCAGAGCAAAGCACGTCAGAACTCACAAAAGAGCAGGCGAAAACAAAAATCGATGAGCTTCGTACACGCGCAACGGTGCAGAATTTCGAACAGCTCGTGAAAGCCTTTTCGATGGAACCGCAAGCGAGCTCAACGGGAGGGTTTCTTGATTGGACGGAAGAAGCGCCCGTGGATCAAGCAGCTGATCGGTATGTAGAGCCATTCGCTAAGCCGTATTTTGCGCTTGCAAAAGGCACGCTTTCTGCGGTGGTGGAAACACCCTTCGGTTATCACATCATATTCAAGCAGGACGAACGCTTGATCGAAGATGTGCGCGCGCAGGTGATGAATTTCAAAAAACTGTTGAAAGACGACGTGCTTCCGCCAAGCGACGGCTGGAAATTAACGAAACTCACGGGAAAACAACTCGAATCAGCACGTGTGGACTTCAATCAGCAAACGGGGGGTGCGCATGTGGCACTCACGTTTGATGATGAGGGACGCGATCTGTTTGGACAGATCACGAAAGCAAACATCGGCAAGCGTGTAGGTATCTTCATTGATGGGCAGCTGATTTCCGCGCCTGTGGTGCAGTCAGAGATTCCTGGAGGGCAGGCGGTGATTACGGGCGTTGGCGGTCTCGAAGAGGCGCGTGAGCTTGCGCGAAACCTTCAGGCTGGCGCACTTCCTGTGCCGATCACGCTCATTGCGCAGCAGACGATCGGTCCATCGCTTGGGGCGGATTCGCTCGCCGCTTCTCTGAAAGCGGGGTTGATTGGGTTCGCGCTTGTCGCGCTCTTCATGATTCTTATCTATCGTCTTCCTGGGCTCGTGGCGATCGTGGCGCTTGGCTTATACGCGGCACTTTCGCTTGCGATCTTCAAATATATTCCTGTCACGCTCACGCTTTCAGGTATTGCGGGCTTTATTCTCTCGCTGGGTATTGCGGTGGATGCGAACGTGCTGGCATTCGAACGTCTCAAAGAAGAATGGGCGCTCGGCAAAGGGCTTTCTGTCGCGCTCGAAGATGCGTTTCGTCGTGCATGGCCCTCGATTCGCGACGGGCACGTAACGGTGCTGATTTCCTGCGCGGTGCTCTATTGGTTCTCTTCATCGGTGATTCGCGGGTTTAGTCTTACGCTCGCCATTGGTGTGCTTCTCTCCCTCTTTACGGCAGTTGTCACTACGCGCGTTTGGCTTCGTATGCTCGCTCTTACGCCGCTTGCGCGTTTCGAGTGGCTCTTCCTCAAACCGAACTCCTCGTCTTCTTCCAAATAATATGGTTTCTTTTTCTGTCGTGGGGGCGCGTAAGGTCTGGTTTGGTCTTTCAAGCGTGATGATTGCGCTTTCGCTTGCGGCGATCATCGGTTGGGGTTTGCAGTTCGGTATTGATTTTACAGGTGGATCGCTCATGGCGTTTCGCTTTGCGACGCGTCCAGCCGTTGCAGACGTGACACAAACACTTACGTCGATACAGGCAGATCTTGCTTCGTCGATTGTGCAGCCGGTGGGGGAGCAAGAGCTTCAAATTCGTACAAAAGAGCTGTCGCAAGAAACGTACAACGGACTCGTTGCTGCGTTACGTGCAAAACACGGGGAACTCACCGAGCTGCGTTTCGATACCTTCAGTCCTCTTATCGGAAAAGAGCTTCGTACGAAATCGCTTCAGGGTGTACTTGTTGCCCTTTTCTTGATCATGGCGTACATCGCGTACGTGTTTCGTAAAGTTTCTGCGCCGGTCGTGTCTTGGAAATATGGTGTGGTCACTATGCTTGCCGCGCTTCATGATGTGCTTGTCCCGCTGGGAGTGTTTGCTTGGCTTGGACACACGCGCGGCATAGAAATTGGAACGCCTTTTGTGGCAGCGATGCTCACGATTCTCGGCTACTCCATTACCGATACGATCGTGGTGATGGATCGTGTGCGTGAAAACTTGCCGAAAATGAAAGCATCGTTTGAAGAGGTGGTGGACTTTTCGTTGCGTCAAACGTTCTTGCGCTCCCTCTACACATCCGCTACGACGCTTATTACGCTTTTTGCGATCTTCTTTTTTGGAGGAGCATCGCTTCATGAATTTACGCTCGCGATGATCATCGGTATCGCGACGGGAACGTATTCATCGATCTTTATCGCCCCAACGCTGCTTGTAAGTTGGAATGCGTGGGATGCGAGGCGTGAGCGGAATATTTGATAAGTGGCGTTGAAGATAGGTCGCAGGAATGAAAAAAACATGCTATGCTGCTCATAGCATGTTTGATTTTACGTCGTTTCTCGTCGCGATAGGCGACGACCCCTTTTATGGAATGTGGGTGCTTTTTCGTTCGGGTGGATGGCTCCTGTTCCTGTGGATAGGGCTCTGGATGGTGCGAGAACTGTGGCTTGAACACGTTCAAGGAAAGGCTGCAGCTGCAAAAACATTCATTGTATTGCGTGTGACGGTACCTCGGACCAGCGAACAAACCGTGAAGGCAGTGGAGAACATGTTTTCGGTGTTTGCGGCGGCAGGCTCTGGATCAAGCTGGACGGAAAAGTGGTTCAAGGGAGGGTTTCAATCGCCACTTTCCATCGAGATTATTTCTATTGAGGGAGATGTTTCTTACTGCGTCTTTATCGAAAATCGGTTGAAGGATCTTGTGGAAGCGGCCATCTATGCCCAGTATCCTGATGTGGATATCGATGTGATCGAAGATTATACGAAAGAAGCGCCGAGCCACTTTCCTGATGCGACGTATGATATGTGGGGCACAGAAATGACCTGCGTCAAATCGGACGCGTTTCCTCTCAAAACGTACGTCGATTTTACCGATCAAGTCTCTGGTGAGATGAAAGATCCTCTCGCGGTGATGCTTGAAAACCTCTCGCGAATTGGCCCAGGAGAGCAGGTTTGGTATCAAATTATTCTGATGCCGACCGATCAAAAAGAGCCGCGCGCTCGTGCTGAGGCAGAAATCGCCAAGATGCGAGGAGAGGTGAAAGCCGCAAAACCCTCAACGCTTGAAACGATTATTGGCTATCCGATCGATATTCTCTCCACGCTTTTTTCCATATTCCTGCCAAGTGGTGGGGACAAAAAAGACGAGAAAAAGAAGGATGGTCCACCAAAAATCACGTCTCTTTCTCCAGGGGAGAAGCTTATAATGGAATCCATCGAACGCAAAATGTCAAAAATTGGGTTTATGTGTAAGATGCGTGTGCTTTATCTCGCGAAAAAAGAGAAGATGCAAAAAGCAAAAGTTGTTACGCCATTTTTAGGAGCCATTCGTCAGTTTAATACGTTTCACATGCAAACGTTGGTTCCAAGCGGAAAAATCGGCATGAATAGCAGCTGGTGGTTTTTCAAAGAACAGCGTAATGACGCGCGGAAGATTCGTTTAATGAAAGCGTTTCGTGAGCGTGCCGCATGGGTTGGTCTTGCATCGTTCTTTTTATCGAGTGAAGAGCTTGCCACGCTTTGGCACTTTCCGATTTTGCTGCAAGTAAAAGCGCCACTTTTACGACGAACGACTTCGAAGAAATCTGAACCACCTTCCAATATTCCTTTTGGGGAATAATCTCGTATGCCTATTGTGTATGACCATGATCACGAACGGGAAATCACCCTCTTTGGCGAGGTGAATTTTCGCAATACAGGACGACGTTTTGGTATTCGAACGGATGATCGCCGGCGTCATGTGTACATCATTGGAAAAACGGGTATGGGAAAAACAAGTATAATGGAAAACATGATCCTGCCTGATATTTATGCAGGACACGGATGCTGTTATATCGATCCGCACGGTGACACGGCAGAAAAGCTGATTGATTTTATTCCCCCGAATCGTATCAATGACGTGGTGTATTTTAATCCATCGGATACAGCTTTTCCGCTTGGTCTCAATATTCTCGAAGCGCCTGCCGATCCTGACGCAAAACATCTTGTTCGTGATGGGCTTTTGAGCGTTTTCAAAAAAGTATGGCCTGATGTATGGAGTGCGCGTATGGAGTTTATTTTGCAAAACTCCGTATCGGCGCTTTTGGACTACCCAGGGTCTACGCTCATGGGTATTGATCGTTTGCTTGCAGATAAAGAGTTTCGCGAGAAAGTGGTAGAAAAAATCCAAGATCCTGTCGTGAAAATGTTTTGGGTCACGCAATTTGCGTCATGGTCAGAAAAATATGCGACAGAGGCGATCGCGCCTGTACAAAATAAGGTCGGACAATTTCTTTCGACGGCGCTTATTCGCAATATTGTGGCGCAAGTGCATTCGACGATCGATATTCGGCAGATCATGGACGAAGGGAAAATTCTCATCGCGAACCTCTCGAAAGGACGTGTGGGTGAAGATGGTATGCGCTTGTTAGGAGGAATGCTTGTGACAAAAATTCAGCTTGCCGCACAAGAACGGCAAAACATTCTCGAAGAAAATCGTCGCGATTTCTATCTGTATGTTGACGAGTTTCAAAACTTTGCGAATGAATCGTTCGCAACTATTCTTTCTGAAGCGCGTAAGTATCGGTTGAATTTGATCGTTGCGCATCAATACATGGCACAACTTGAGGAAGAGGTACAAGAAGCGGTGCTTGGAAACGTGGGCACGATGATTGTGATGCGCGTGGGGCCAAGCGACGCCGAACTCCTTGAAACGGAATTTGCTCCAACATTCACACCAGAAGATTTGGTGGGTCTCGCGAAATTTCAGATGTATCTCAAGCTTATGGTGGATGGGGTGTCTACGCAGCCTTTCTCCGCGAACACCTTTCCTCCGATTGCGAAACGTACACATAGTGCGGCGAGTGTCGTGCAAGCGAGTCGCGAACGCTACGCAGAACCACGCGCCTCTATTGAGCAAAAAATTCTCAAGTGGGCGGGGATGGAACTTGTCTATGCGACAAAAAATGGAGAAACGATGCTTGCACCACTTGGAACGACCGCTGCTGCAGAAGCGACGAGCTCGGAGAATCAAGAGACTGTTTCGAAGCGCGAATATCCGCCACTTCTCACAGAAGAAGAGCGTGAAGAGCAAGAAGAACCGCTCGTTTCTACACCTACGCTGGTGATGAAGCCTGAGCGCATGGCAGCGATTGAAGAAGCTCGTAAGGTGGCTCGTTCAGCAGAAAAAATGCGTAAAAAACCGGCCTTTAAACACACCTGCCAACGCTGTGGAAAGGATTTTGAGCTTGCCCTCCAGTTGGATCTTTCAAAGCCTATCTACGATCCGGAGTGTCGCGAGATCATCAAGCAAGAGCGTGAGAAGCGAGCATCAGCCCCGCAACCGCGTCGACCCATGGAACGGCCTACTCCTCCGAGAAGTGAAAGCGCAAAAGCTGTGTTCAAAACCCCAGCTCCTACGAACGTTCCTTCTCAAACACGAACACCTGCTGGGCAGCCATCGCCTAATCGGCTCACGATTCCTGCGAGAGTGCTACCTGCGTCAGAGCCGTCTGATCTTTCGTTTGATACACCGAGCGTCTCGAAGCCGGTACAACCGGGAGAGATTATCACGTTTTAGTATGCGTGTTCTTCTTGTTTTCTTGTGTGTAGGTTTTTTCGTGAGTGTGCCGTTTCGCGCATCTGCGGCGATACTTGATCAAGATAAGGACGGGCTTTCTGATGCGCTTGAACAGGCGTTTGGATCAGATAGCACAAAGCAAGATACAGATGGAGACGGCTTTACGGACGGAAACGAGGTACGTGACGGCTTTTCGCCCGTGATTGCGTATGGAGAAAAGCTCGCAAAACGTATTTTGGTTGATCTTTCCGAGCAAAAACTTTCGCAAGAGCTGGGAGGTGTTGTGATTGCGACGCACAAAGTTTCGACAGGAAAAGCTTCAACCCCAACGCCTGTGGGCACATTTTCGGTGAAAAATAAACATCCGCGCGCGTGGTCGAGAAGCGCGAAGCTCTGGATGCCGTATTGGATGGCGTTTACCTGGAGAGGACATGGACTCCACGAGCTTCCTGAATGGCCTGGAGGAAAAAAAGAAGGCGCAGCACATTTGGGCATACCCGTGAGCCATGGATGCATTCGTTTGGGTATAGGCGCGGCAAAAACGCTCTACGAATGGAGTTCTGTCGGCACGCCCGTGGTGGTGGTGAGATAAGAGCCGTATGCTTTCTCACCTTTTGTTGCAAAAAACCTATGGGAGAAGCGTTGTTCTAGGCTGTATTTTGAGTGCCTTTCTTTTTTTGCCTACGTCTACTTCTGCACAAACACCCGTTTTTGATCCAACGGCCTACGGTCTTGCCGCGGCGTATGTGATGGATCCATCTACGCAAAAAGAGCTGTATGCTTGGAACGAGAATACCGTGTGGCCCGTCGCGAGCCTCACGAAACTTGTATCCGCGTTCGTGTGGCAGGGGTATGACGTGCCATGGAAAGCCACAATGACCCTCCGCGCGCAAGATGAAGTTGGTGGTGGAAGACTTCGCGTTCCTGTAGGAACGAAAGTCTCTTTTGAAGATTTATGGTACGCCAGCATCACGGCAAGTGCGAATAATGCGGCGATGGCGATTGCGCGTGGTCTTGGCGTGTCATCAAAAACGTTCATTGGACTCATGAATAAAAAAGCGCTTGCGCTGAAAACAACGCACACAACATTCGTCGATCCATCCGGCATGAATCCGAAAAACGTCTCAACTGCTCGTGAGATGGCGATCATTTCTCGTGCGGCGTTTCGGTTTCGTCCTCTGCAAAAAGCGGCGAGTACGGCAAGCTATGGAGTACGCGTACTTGCACCAAAACCGCATACACGTCCCATAAAAACGACAAATCTCTTGCTTTCAGAAGATCCGGACGTATGGGTAATCGCAGGAAAAACGGGCTATCTTGAAGAATCTGAGCATAATTTCGTCGGATGGATGCGTCCAATAGGCATTGACGGAAAGCCTGAAAACGGCAAGGATGTGCTCGTTGTGGTGTTTGGAGCTGATACAAAAGAACAGATGTTCGCTTCGGCGAAACACCTCGCACAAAATGTCTGGACTGGGTTCCCGCCTTCGCGGGAATGACGGATATGCAATTTCTCGCCCTTGAACAGCTTCTTCGTGATCGAAAGGAGCCCTCGTTCCGCCTCGCGCAAGTGAAGCGGGCGTTTTTCGTAGATCATGTGCGTTCGTGGGATGCACTTTCCACGTTTTCAAAACCGCTTCGTGAGGCGTGCACAAACGCCATTCCGTGGGATGCGCTCACGCTCGTTCGTGAGCAAGAGGCAGATAACGGCGAAACGATCAAAGCGCTTCTCGCGTGCGAAGATGGAAAGAAGATCGAGGCAGTGCTTATGCGTCATCAGGATGAGCGCAACACGGCGTGCCTTTCCTCGCAGGTAGGATGTGCGATGGGCTGTACGTTTTGCGCGACCGGTACGATGGGCTGGATTCGCCATCTGACACGCGATGAGATCGTGGAACAAGCGTTGTTTTATGCGAGACGTCTTCGCGAACAGGGAGATCGCGTCACGAACATTGTGTTTATGGGAATGGGCGAGCCGTTTCATAATTATGATGAGGTCATGGGAGCAGTACGGCTACTCAACGATCCGCAGGGGATGAATATCGGCGCGAGGCACATCAGTATTTCTACGTGTGGCGTGGTTCCAGGTATTCTGCGTTTTGCGGATGAGGGCTTGCAGGTGAATCTCGCGATCTCGCTTCACTCCGCGATTGATGAGGTGCGTTCGAAGATGATGCCGGTCAATCGCGCGTTTCCGCTTGCGAAACTTATGGATGCTGTGCGCATCTATATGGAAAAAACAAATCGTAAGGTGATGTTTGAATATCTTCTTCTTTCGGGGATCAATGATCGTCCAGAAGATGCGCGCGCGCTGAAAAAGCTTTTTGGCGATAACGTACGTTTGGTGCATGTCAACCTCATTAAATATCACAATACGCAAGTATTTGAAGGAACATCAAAAGACCGTCGCGTGGCTTTTTTGGATGAGCTGCACGAGCTAGGAATTCCTGCGACGCATCGCATCACGTTTGGCGAGGATATAGATGCGGCTTGCGGACAACTCGCGGTGAAAGAGGCGCAGGGCGCGACATTGCAAGGGCAAGAGGCGATTCGAGCGAATCAAACATCTCTCGTATGAAAATCCTTGTCGGTATGTCTGGTGGGGTAGATTCGAGTGTTTCTGCCGCGCTTCTTGTTCAGGCTGGGCATGAGGTAGTTGGCGGGTTTATCAAGAATTGGTCAGATACAAAAGACCTGTGGACGGGCGAATGTGCGTGGCGTGGTGAGCGTCGTGATGCGCTTCGTGTGGCCGCAAAGCTCGGTATCTCACTTCTCACGTTCGATTTTGAAGAGCGGTATCGCGCGCGCGTCCTTGATCAGATGTTTGCGGAGTATGAGGCGGGACGTACGCCGAATCCGGATATTCTCTGCAATCAAGAAATCAAGTTTGGATTATTTTATGAAGAAGCGCGTCGTTTGGGGTTTGAGGCGGTTGCTACGGGGCATTACGCGCAGGTGCTTCACGACGAAAGCGGCGCGCATTTAGTAAAAGGTGTAGATGCTTCGAAAGATCAAAGCTACTTTTTGCAACGTATGCCGAGAGAGGCGCTCGCTCATGCGCTTTTTCCGATTGGACATCTTCTGAAAACGGAAGTGCGTACGCTGGCGGAAGCGTTCGAGCTTCCCGTCGCGCAGAAGCCGGATAGTCAGGGGATCTGTTTTGTGGGAAAACTTGATATGCACGAATTTTTGCGTAAGCGTATTCCTTCGCGACCTGGACCGATTCTTGATGAGGATGAACGTCTCCTTGGAACGCATGATGGATTGGACGCGTACACGATCGGTCAGCGGCACGGTTTTCGTGTTTCAGCAGAAGGAAAAACGTGGTATGTCGCGAAGAAAGTTCCTGCGCAAAACGCTCTGTATATTGTTTCAAGAAAAGAACATCCGTGGCTTGTACCGAACCGTATTTTTATGAAAGATATACACTGGTTGAACGAACGCTATGAAGCGCAAGAACGATTTGAAGCAGATATGGTCGTGCGCTATCATCAAGCGCCTGTTCCTGCATTCATCGAACGTCTGTCAGACGGAACGTATCGTTTGACGCCAAAAACCCCCGTGTGGGCGCCTGCCGCAGGGCAATCCGTCGCGCTCTATCAAGGAAGTGAGTGTCTTGGAGGCGGTGTGTTGCTTTAGAGAATGTCTCTATCGGGGCGTGCTTGCATCCTCGTGTCTTGTAGAGGATACTAGAGGAAAGTTTTCTTATGTCCTTTGACGGTTTTTTATCTAAACAACCCACTCAAGAATCTAAGCCTGCGGTGGCTCAAGACCAGCTTTCAGTTTCGCAGCAAGAACTTGCGGGGTCACAACGTCGTGAGGCGGATGCGCTTGTAGAGCTCAAGCAGGCGGAAGAAGCGCGCGATGCCTTTTTTATTGGTGCTATCGGTGGGGCACGGCTCAATAATGATCAAAAACTCCTCTTACAGCAATTACAGAGTGATTTTCGATTGAATCGTTTGCAAGAAGTGGTGCATACGGATGAGGCGAGTGGCGCTTCGTACACGTTTGAGAACTATTTTTCTCATGATGCGCAAGGGCAAGATGCAAGCGATGTGCTTGTCGTCGCGAAGAGACTTATTCGTGAGTGGGAAGACGCACAATCAACACGCAAGATGGCTGCACGACTCGTGGAGAGTGGAATTAAGAACGCACCGAACGGCGAGATGCCTGTCAATATCACAGAAACGGCGCGCTACACACTTCCAAAGCTCGAAGGTATGGCACTTCCAGAAATCAAAGGCACGGAAGGAATGAAGGTGCTTGAGCGAACTTTTGTGAGCGAATTTTCGAAACATGAAGCAGGGGCGACAGCGCACATGCAAAATGTGGAAGAATTTATGAAAACGCCGTTTACTCTCCCGCCTTTACCGGGAGAAGCGGGGTATGATCGTATGATGGACGGTTCAGCTGGTCGCAAAAGCGAAGACGCGCTTCCTGCGGTGGAACCTGCGCCCGCACCTCCTGTTGAAGCGATGCCAGATCCTGCCGCCTATGCTTCTCCAGAAGCACGAACGGTCGTGATGCCCGCTGTTCAACAACCAAAACAAAACTTCGCATCGCGCGCAAAAGCCGCGTTTTCACGATGGTTTAGTTAAGGAAAGAGCTAAAAACAAGGGAATTTCTCGTCTCGCGATATTTTCCGCTCGTGCGCGCGGGCCTGAATCGCTTTCGGCGGAAGAGGTCCATTCTTCCATCGCGGTCATCACGAAGCCGGCGTCTGATGCTATGTGCATGATCATCGACAGCGGCCAATGAAACGAGGGCGTGCTCGCAGACGTTGTTTTTCCTGGATGAGCGATAATAGGTGCCTCATACGGCGTAAGATAGCGATCAATGCGCCGATATTGGATGTGGCGCGCTTCATCCCATCCCCACGAACTTTGTTTTGGTTGTCGAAAAAATGGATGATTTATGACCAGCACAAGCGGAGCGTTTGGCAGAAGAAGGGGAGCGACGGCCTGAAACACGCGTTCCGGTTGATCGATGTTTTGTAGAGCAAGAATACAGGAAGCGGATCCGTAGAGCGTATTTGGCGTTCGTGCGAGCGTTCGCGCATCATCAAGAAAAAATCGCGCATGAGGAAGACGTTTGTGTGTCGCTTGTTCGATGAGTGTGCGCGAAGCATCTATTCCCACGAACGTTCGTTTTGGAAAGCGTTTTATGAAGGCCTGCGCGAACGACCCTTCGCCACACGCGATATCAAGATGAGGCTCGTTCGATGCGCGCGAGGCAAGAAGATCAAGCGTACGCGGAATAATCACCTCGCGTTGCAAAAAATCATCGCCTGCAAGGTGTTTCGTGTACCATGGCGCGACCCGTTCCCAGCTTGTAGACGAAGAAGACATGGCCGTATCCTACGTCAAAACACCTTTTATCCGCAATTGTGGTATGATGGAAACGTCCTATGTTTTTACGTATTTTGATCGGAGCAGGGGTAGTGGGGCTTGGGCTTATTCTCGTTTTAAAGACGGAATGGATTCTTGATTTCTTCGGCTACATTGATTGGGCGGAGAAAAATGTCGGTGGTTCGCGCAATTTCTATAAGGTGCTCGGTTCGTTTGTGGTGATTATTGGGTTTATCGTCATCACGAATCTCTGGGTGCCTCTTCTTGAGAATACGCTCGGTGCGGTGTTTTCTCCAAAACGGTAGAGACATGAAAACTGCTCGCCAAGTGCTTGGCGCTCGTGCAGAACACGGGGCAAGAGCGTTTTTCCTTGCGAGAGGTTTTCTGCTTCGTGAGCAAAACTGGCGATGTTGTTTTGGGGAGATCGATCTTCTTATGGAGAAGGTAGGGCGTTTACATATTATCGAAGTGAAAGCGCGCGCTTCTTCTCTTCAAGATCCGCACGAAGCGATTTCTGACGCAAAACGCGCACGTCTTGAACGTACGTTTGAGATGTGGTGCACAAAACACGAGTGCGATGCCGCAAAAACAGACCATCAGTACGACGCATTCTTATGGACACGCACGCGCGAGGGGAAGTGGGAATCGAGCTGGGTAGAAGGGATATAATTCTATGACTATTGTGATGCTCGGTCAAAAAGGGCTTCCGGCTCGTTCCGGCGGGCTTGAACGCCACGTGGAGCTGCTCTCTACGGGGCTTGTTTCGCGCGGCTATCGTGTGATTGTGTTTGGACGAGCGTGGTATGTCGGCAACACCCCCCTCTCCTTACCAAGGAGAGGGGCAGGGGGTGAGGTAAAAGGCATCGAGCAGGTCTTCACGCGCGGTATTCATACGAAACATCTCGATGCGATCACGCATAGTTTAAGCGCGCTGTTTGCCGCGCGAGCGTATGATCCGGACGTGATCCATATGCATGGCGTGGGCGTTGCGCTTCTTTTACCGCTTGCGCGTCTTCTTTTTCCTCACGCGATGTGTGTCGTGACGGCGCATTCAATGGATCGTCGTTTGCAGAAATGGGGCCTATTTGCGAAACTCGCTTTTTTACTAGGTGAATGGATGAGTGCGATGTTTGCGCATGAAATCGTGGGTATCTCGCAGGAGATCGTCCAGTATTGGCGCAGGGCGTATGGACGTCGCGCGGTGTATGCGCCGCATGCGTTTACGACGGCGTTTGCAGAAACGCGTTCAACACAAGAAGCGCGCGTACGAACGCTTGGTCTCGTTCCGAAGAAGTATCTTTTGTGTACGGGGCGTTTGCTTGAAAACAAGGGACAGGATCGGTTTCTTGAAGCGTTTGCGTGGGCAAAAGCGTTTGCTCCAGAGGCGTTACGCGGCATAGACGGGGTCATCGTCGGAGGAAGCTCGTTTACGGATGGCTATTCAGCGCACGTACGAAATCTTGTTGAGGCAACGCCCGATGCGGTGTATGTCGGTGAACGGTTCGGAGCAGAGCTTCACGCGCTTCAGTCATGCACCCTTGGTCATGTGTTTGCGACGACCGACGAGGGACTTTCGCTCGCTGTCCTTGAAGCGGCGATGACAAAACGCCCCATTCTTACGCATGATTTCCCTGCCAATATCGAAGCTACAGGCGGATATGTGTTGAAAACGGATGTACGTTCACCGGAGCTGTTTGGAAGAGCGCTTCTTGAACTTGCGCATCTCTCGGCACGCGAAGGGGCTGTTTTGGGAGAGGGGGCCGCGGCGCACGTACGCGAGGCCTATCATTTGGTGAAAAATCTTGACGTGATGGATCATCTGTATCGAGGCGTTCTTACCGAAGATGACCGGCTTGTGTCGTCGCTATCGGGGCTTTAGCCCTATTTTGGGTATAGAAGCGGGGTGTGGCGCCTCGCGAGCAGTTATGCTAGTCTAAACGAACTTCGAGGAGTCGTGTCCTCGTTCCTTCATTCCACTTCTCTTCTCGTGTTCTCTCTGGGGTTGGTCGCCTATCTGGCGGTCTTCCACCATGTTTTCTCTCGTTGAATCCTATCATGTGTATCGTGTGAAAGCTGCTCATGATGAGCGGGCTTTTGCGCGACTGTATGACGCCTACGTTGAGGCGATCTACCGTTTTGTGTATCTCAAACTTTCCTCAAAAGAGCAGGCAGAAGACGTCACAGCAGAAACGTTTTTACGATTTTGGCAAGCGCTTAAGCGCGGAGACGAAGTGCGGCATATCCGCGGACTGCTCTATAAGATCGCGAGAAACCTTGTTATTGACACGTATCGTCGCGACGGCGCCCTTCCCACGATCGAACGTGTAACGTTTGAGGATACTCATACGTCTTCTTTGTCAGACGCCTCTTCTGATCGTGGACGAGGCGCACGTCTCATCGAGGCGCAGGCAGATCTTGAGCTACTCTTTCAGCAGATACGGCAACTCAAGGAGGACTATCAAGATGTCCTCACCCTGCGTCTTCTCGATGACCTGTCATTTCGAGATATCGCGGACGTGCTCGGAAAAGAGTCGGGGACGGTGCGAGTGCTCTATCATCGAGCGATGAAAGCGCTTCAACGCCTCCAAAACCCTGTCTTATGACAAAAAAACACCTCAAAACAGCTCTTGGGCTGATGAGAGACGCGAAACGTCGTATCCAACCGGATGGGGCGTGGGTTCTTCGTACGCGCGCCAATCTGTTAAAAACGATGCATCACGAGGTGGCGGCGATGCGTGTTCCTTCCTCACGAGAGCGTTCAAAAGCGCTCATTTTGGCGTTCTTCCCAAGAAATGTGGTTGATGTGGTACGAGGTCCTGTGATGGCAGCGATTTCCGTGATCGGTATGATGCTTGGCGGATCCCTTGCGAGCGTGTCGGCCGCAGAGCAATCGGTACCGGGGGACTTCCTCTTTCCGGTGAAGCTCGCCGGTGAACAAGCACAACTCCTCTTACAAAAAGAATCGCAGGGCAAGCTCAAACTCAAAAACGAATTTGTGGGAAAACGTACGGAAGAGCTCAAAAAGATTAACGCTTCTAATGTGCCGAGTCGTACAGAGCGGGTCAAAGAAGCGACAGGAATCATGAAGAAAGATCTGGACGCGGTGAAAGTACACCTGAATACGGTTCTCACAGAATCCACCTCGGTGGAAGCGGCAACGCTCGCGAAAGCTATCGAGAAAACGAGTACCGAAGCGGCAGAAGTGGCGAAAGTAGCGAAGGAACTCGTTCCAGAAGAAACAAAGCTCGAAGTAACGGAGATGCAGGTCGCGGCCGTTTCGACAGGAATAAAAGCGGTGCAGGTGATGATTGATAGACAAACGGACCCAGGAGTGAATGCGGTGGTGAGTAAAGAAGACCTCAAACGCACCGTGACAGAACAGGTGAAGGGGATGGAGCAGGGGCTTCTCGACGCAGAGAAAAAAACGCCGATGGGAAACGCCTCTTCCTCGGAAATGACGCTTCCACGCACGACGAGCACGCAGCTCTCACTCGATCAGTTCAAGACGGCGAGGACGTCTCTTCAAGAGATGCGTCAGCTTCTCGAAGAGGAAAAGCTGAGCGAAGCAGGAACAAAGCTCGAAGAAGCGGGGAAAGCAGTCGGAACGGTCGAGAAAACGGCCGCGGCGACGCCTCCTCCTACACCACCAAAGCTCGCAGAAACACCTCCTCTTCTCATTACCTCGAGTACGCTTCCGGTGACGGGCACGACAAGCTCAACTTCGCTCAGCACTTCAACGAGTACCGCGACGAGCACTCTTCCATCAAGTTCTGGTTCAAACGCAAGCTCAACATTGGTCAAGCCGCCGCAATAACACAGGAAGGGAACGCTCCCCATCCAAACAGGGTATCTATGATCGTGTCATGGATGCCCTGCAGGATGAGGAACTATTTCCTCCCTCGTGTTCGAACCTCTTTGATCGACGCCTTAAAAGTCGAACTTCTCGTAAGAGAAGGGCAGAGATCGTTACTCATTCTCACTTTATGTCTTGTTTCGAAGGTGCATCATTTGGTGCATCGACGGAACGAACCTCTACTGGTTCTCCTTCTATGGGTCAATTCTATAAAAAAGTCGTTTCTACTGTAGTAACCATGTCCACGGTGCTTTCGTCCGTGGGAGTTGGCGCGTTCGCGGTTCCATCCGTGGCGTCTGCTGATGCTCTCATGAATGGCGATCTCATCAAGGCTTCTGGTGCTGCCGTGTACTACTTCTCAAACAACAAGCGCTACGTCTTTCCTAACGAAAAAACGTACATGTCTTGGTTCCCAGATTTTTCAGCCGTCAAAACGATTTCCGACTCGTCTCTTGCTGCTGTGATGATTGGCGGCAACGTCACCATCCGCCAAGGAACGAATCTCGTGAAAATCACAACAGATCCTAAGGTGTACGCTGTTACAGGCAATGGTGTGCTTCGTTGGGTGGAAACAGAAGCGGTCGCGCTCGCGCTTTACGGCTCAAATTGGGCTCGCCGTGTCGTCGACGTTTCTGATGCCTTCTTCGTGAACTACTCGATCGGCTCTTCTGTCGCGACAGCTGTTCATCCAGATGGTTCTCTTGTTTCGTATGCTGGTTCTGCAGATCGTTATGTGGTGTGGGGCGGCATGCGCCGTCGTGTGACGGATGCTGGTTGGCTCGCGAACGGCTTTCAAGCTGCTCACGTGATCAGCACTTCGATCACCTACCCAGCTGGTGCTGACGTCGTAGCTCGCGAAGGCGTGCTCGCTGACGCTGTTGCTACAACGGGTACAACGCCTCCTCTGACCGGTTCTCTTTCGGTGTCTTTGGCTTCCGATACGCCTGCGGCGATGGTTCTCCCAAAGAATGCCAACAACGTGAGTTTTACAAAGTTCAACCTCATGGCTGGCTCTGCTGCCACGACGGTCACAAGCTTGAAGTTTCGTCGTGTGGGTGTAGGAAATACGACCGACTTTAGCAACGTGTACCTCTACAAAGCAGATGGCACACGCCTCACAAGTGGTCGCACAATCAGCTCAAGCGATAACACGGTCTCGTTCTCTGGTATCAACCTCATGGTTGGTGCAGGCATGACGCAATCGTACTTCGTCTCTGCTGACCTCTCAAACCCAGGAACGACGGGCGGTCAACACGCCTTCGAACTTTCGGATGCGGGTTCGGTGATGGTGTCAGGATCGGGTACGATTTCCGGTAACTTCCCAATTCGTGGCAACGCGATGACGGTTGGTACGGCTTCCGTAGCTCGTGTCGACATGATCGACGGATCTGAACCTGCAAACCCACGTGTGGGAACGCAGGACGCAGAAATTGCGAACTTCCGCCTTGTGGCGAACGGTTCCAACGATGTGGAAGTCCGCCGTGTTACGCTCTACCAAGCTGGGACAATCACGAACTCAGATTTGAGCGACCTTCGCCTCTACCAAGGTTCTACCTTGCTTGCAAGCGCAGCGTCTGTGATGCCTGATGGCAAGATCTTGCTTGTCTTCACGGCCCCATTCTTGATTCCAAATGGTCAATCACGTACGTTTAACCTTCGTAGTGCGGTTTCCGGTCGTTCTGGTCGCACGATTCGTATTTACGCGGAGTACTCCTCTGACGTGTATGCAATCGACAAGGTGCACAATGTAGGAACACAGGTGTGTATCGAAACATCGACTTCAGCTTGTACAGCAAGCTCAGGTAACTACGATGGTTCAGGTGCCACAACAAACGCGGCCAGCTTCTCAACAAATGAGGGTGGTCAATTCACCATCACGTACAATGGTCCTGCGACAGCAAACGTTGCGCGTGGCCAGAACGATGTGGTGTTCTACAAATTCGCGATTACATCTGGTTCAAATGATGTCGAAATCCGCAAGTTCAACTTCGCGGCATCGACGACAAGCTCGGGTATCTACAATGGAACGACGGAATTCCTTCGTGACATTAAGATCAAAGATGCTGATACAGGTGAAACAGTCGTAAGCCCAGTGAGCTGTGCGACAGACTGTTCAACGGTTGGTTACAAGGCCTTCAATTCAGGAGCAATCAGCGTTCTTGTCCGTGCTGGTGTGACACGAAACTTCGTGATCACGGCTGACACATCGACAAGCATCGCCGATGCATCCACATACAAGTTCTCTCTTGGAGGCGCGTCCTCGGATGCGATCTTCGGCAGCACAGACCTTCGTATCGTGAGCTCAGGTGAGTTCTTGACGACGGGCATTGCTCCAAACACAACGGTCACAGGAAACACGATGACGGTGCGCACGCCAACGCTTGCGGTCACGCTCGCTGGTTCGCCTTCGTCTGCCGTGTTCGTCAAAAATCAACTTGATATTCCTTCAGCAGCCTTTACGTTCACAGCCGGTTCTCAGAACGCGGTGCGTGTAACGTCGGTCAAATTGACGGGTCAAGGAGATGGAGAGGCTGCTAACAGCGGATTCGCTGTTGGTGAGCTTGACGATGTCGTCAACTCCTGTGGTTTGTACGATGGAACACTTCAGGTAGGTACGCGTCTCCCTCCAGGAACGGATGGAACGATGACCTTCTCTGGTCTTAACTTGAATATCGCTCGTGGTGGTTCGAAAACAATCGAGGTGCGTTGTAACGCAGACTCGGGTGTTTCGAAGTCCGGTGGTGATCGTTTCTGGATCGGTGTTGGTGCGGTTGGAGACATCTCATCGCAAGATGAAGATGGTAACAGCATCACGCTTGCTTCTGTAACGTCAGCTATCAACAGCGCGTCTATCTTCCAGACGGTCAAAGCCAGTGGTTCGATCACGGTCGCCGTGAACAACCAACGTCAATCGACCATCCTTATCGCCGATAAGGAAATGTGGCAGGTGCTTTCTCGCTACCGTGCTGATGCACAGTTCGAGGACATCGAAATCGATTACATGGGAGTCACAAGCACAGGTCCTTCCGCGAACTTCCGCGATGTGGCTGTGGTGCAATCCTCTGATGCGAACTGTTCAACGTACTCTGTGCGTGGAACAAAAACGCTCAACTCAGGTGTAGAGCAGCTCGATGAAATCGACATGTCGGCAAGTAAGATTGTGGTACCAAAGGGTTCAGCAACGTATATCTGTTTGATGGCTCGCTTGGCAACGCTTGTACCGTCTTCGACGAACGCAAGCACAACCTCCTCGCCTCGTTCAGGTAACGTGGTCGCTCTCGGTATCCCCGCAGGTCCGCTCACGATTGGTGGTGTTGCATCATCTATCTTCACCTCAGCGCTCTTCCCTGGAGAACTCTCCATGCGTGCGACAGGTGCAGCTTCCGGTGAACGTG
The DNA here is from genome assembly GCA_964428975.1 of uncultured Gammaproteobacteria bacterium. Lineage (GTDB taxonomy): Bacteria > Patescibacteriota > Patescibacteriia > 2-12-FULL-60-25 > 2-12-FULL-60-25 > JAGOUA01. The sequence continues at coordinate 129,599 of CAYSAI010000002.1, forward strand.
TGTACCAAACACTTGGTGCAACGGCAACATCTACCTTCGTAGGAAATTCCTTCGTGGTACGTAAGTCGAAGCCAGTGGTTACACAAGCGACATCTGGTTTGTCGAACACACTCAGTGCTGGTGAGCACACGCTCTATCGTGCGCAAATCGGCTCTGAAGGTAACCAAGCCTCGATCAAGCAATTGGCCTTTAAGGTACGAGCAGCAACGACGTCGCTTATGACGCTCTCGAACTTCCGTCTTTACAAGAACGATTCGCTGATCAACTTGGCCGATGTAACGATTATAAATGGGGATGATGATGCTGATTTGGAGCTGGCGACAGCGTCTTCTACCCAAAGCTCAAGCCTCTTTACCCTCGCTGTTCTTGTTCGCTTCGTGAATGAAGAGACGGTCTCTGGTTCAGGCGCTACCTACGCTCTTAAGGCGACGGTTGGCGGTTTGAGCTCAACGACGGGTGACTCCATCACCACTTCTCTGATCTCACGTTCGTTTAGCGGAGCAGTAAGCACAACCTCGATCACAGGGTATGTGTCTACGTCCGCAACCACGTTGACTGGTGATTCAGTGCGGCTTGGTACGTTGGCTATCTCAACGTCCACAAATCCTGGTCCTGTAGGCGCGCAAGGTGACTTCGGTTATGGGATAATCTGGTCCGACGTATCGGAACAGCCTCATTACTCGAATATCTTCTCGACGACGCCAAACTCACGTGATTGGACGAACGAATACTTGGTGGACACGATCTCCGGATCGCGCGTTCTCTCCAAATAATCGTCTCGGACAGAAAAACCAACCTCTTCGGGGGTTGGTTTTTTGTTGCGCGTTCGCTAGGCTTCTGCGGTATGCAACGAACTTCTCTCCTGCGCGTTCTTCGATGGATCGCGCTTTCCGGTGTGGTGCTTGGTCTTTTGATGCCGCTTGTGTTCATCAAAGAGCTGATCTTTCCCTTTGTTTTCTCAAAGCTGATCTTCTTTCAGATCGTGATCGGGCTCACATTTCCCGCGTATCTTTTGCTTGCGTGGATGGATCCTGCCTCGCGTCCAAAGAAGCATTCGCTTCTCATCGCTGTTGCGTTATATTTCGTGGCGATGGCTCTTGCGACCGTCTTTTCGGTTGATCCGATGCGATCGTGGTGGGGGAATCAGGAGCGGATGAACGGGTATTTTACGCTGCTGCACTTCTTCGCGTGGTTTCTCATGGCGACGAGTTTACTGAAGACGTGGAAAGAGTGGGAGATGGTGCTTCGTGCGCAGGTCATTATTGGAGGGCTTGTAGCCTTTACGGCGATTTGGCAGAAGTGGCGTGATCCGTTTTTGTTTTACTACGAAGCAAGCGGACGTTTTGGCGGGGTGCTCGATAACCCGATCTACCAAGGGATGTATCAAATGTTCACATTCTTCTTGCTTGCGCTTCTTGCTCTCAAAACACGCGCGAAAGCATGGTGGGCTCTCTACGGCGTTCTCGCGCTTTTGGGGATTGGAGGATTCGCCGCCTCTCAATCGCGTGGTCCGCTTGTGGGGCTGTTTGCCGGTATCGTGGTTTCAGCCCTGTGTTTCGGCTTCTTTTCGAAGGTTCGTCGCCATCATTGGATCGCAGGAGGGTCTGTCGCGACGATGTTTCTCGCGTACGGCGCGCTGTACCTCGCACGTGGTACACAGCTCGTGCAAGACTTGGGACTTGTTCGTTTCGTAGATTTAAACGCGACGGGTGCGACGCGCTTAATTGCGTGGAAGATCGCGTGGAAGGCGTTTCTTGATAAACCGGTGTTTGGGTGGGGCTTCGATACATTCCACTTGATTTTTAGTCAAAACTATAATCCGATCTCCCTCCGTCATTCGTTGTACGAAACGTGGTTCGATCGAGCGCACAACACGATCTTCGATGTACTCTCCATGACAGGAGCGTTTGGGCTTCTTACCTATCTCGCGATCTTCGTGGCGCTGTTTTGGTCGCTCTATCGTGCGTATAAAAAAGAGTGGATTGATCTGTTTACGATGGCGCTTCTTACAGGGCTTCCTGTGGCGTACTTCGTCCAAAACCTGTTCGTGTTTGACCATCCTGCGGGATTTATGGCGAGCTATCTCCTCTTTGCGCTTGTTGTGGCAGCAACGCGAGAAGGGTTTGCGACAGGAGAGATACCTCCTTCGCACGGCAAAGAACGAGCGTTTTCGTGGTTTCTCGCCACGCCGCTTGTGCTTGGAGCGCTTTTGCTTGTGTGGCGCGCTTCGTTCTTGCCTGCGCAGGCGTCGGTGCTTTCTATTCGTGCGAGCCAGCTCTTTCCAAAAACATCGGCGCTTAACGATATCGAGCGCGCAATGAAGATTTGGACGCCGTATCGCGATGAGCAGCTTTTTCTCGTGAGTCGAACGCTTGTGGGGGTGGGAGAGAGGCTCACGCAGGTGCCTGATTGGAAACTCTGGCTGAGGGTAGGAACGGAGGCGGGACGTATCGAAACCGAGCGTCATCCAAAGAACGCCTATGCGTGGTATATTTACGCGCGTTTGCTCGCAGATACGGCGCACGCGGCTCCAGAACAGCTTCCGCTTGCAGAGCAGGCGTTTCGCAAGGCAATTGAGATGAGTCCGAAGCGGCAGCAGTTATTTGAGAGCTTGGCGCGTCTTTACCTTCGTCAAGGACGGGTCGATGACGCGCTTCGTGAGATTGAAACCATGCGGCAGTTCGATATCGATCATGGATTTGGAGATTGGCAAAAGGGGATTGTCCTGTTGTTTGATGCGGGAAAAGATCGTGAAGGCGCAGAGCTCATCGCTTCGGCGCTTCTCCGACCATTTCCGTTTATTCCAAACACACCACGAGAATCTGTGCCCGTGTTTCACGCGTACCGTATTCTCGGAAAAGGGGCGGAGCTTGATAGGTGGGCAAACAAGATTGTGGATGATAAAAGTACGGGCGATGGACCTTTCTATCAGTTTGCGTACCAATCGCGTTTGATGGGGCGGAAGGATCTCGAAGAACGGTTCGTCGCGCAGGCGGAACGTCTCTTTCCTGGAGCGAAAGCGCGATATGAGGAAAGCGTTGCAGAATTAGAACGGCAGACCATTATAACGCCCACGCTCGTGCCTGCGAACAAAAAATAATTGAGCTACAGAAGGAGGCTTGTGTGGGCAGAAAGACACGCTTCTTCTGTGAAGCGAGCGAGCGTCGTCGTATAGGACGGCGCTTGTTTTTGGAGAAGCGCTTCTTGTAGGGCACGCACGAGCGCGTCTTGATCGTGAGGAGACACGATCGTCGCTTCGGGCAGCATCCACGCATGCGCGCCAACGTCCGTGGCAACGATCGGAAGCCCTGCGGCGGCCGCTTCAAGCAACACAAGAGGCATGCCCTCTTTTTTGGAGGCGAGCACGAATATATCAAACGCTCGAAGATAGCGCGCAGCTTCTTCTTTGCGGCCAACAAGATGGATGAACGAGGTAAGCCCCGTTTCTTGGACGACGCACTCGATAGAGACGCGCTCCGGTCCATCGCCTACGATGCAGAGATGGGCCTCAGGAAGCTGCTTCTTGAGCTCTGCAAAGACTTGTATCAAGAAAACAAGATTTTTTGCCGGATAGAAGTTCGCGATCGTGCCAATAACGAGACTGTCTTGCGGAAGATCTAGCAAGCGCCGTGCGTCTTCTCGCGAGAAAAGGTTCGCTTGAAGCGCGGGCGCATCGATCCCATTCGGAATCATGACGAGTTGCTTCGGTCGAATATGATGCTGTTTCGCAAACGCGATGTCTTCTGGATGTAAGCACACGATCACATCTTTCGCCCACGCGGTGAGCTTTTCTGCCCAAAGATAGAGGTATTCTGAAAAAGAGGAGGATGTATCAAGCGCGGCCCATCCAGCAATGCAATAGACGATGCGTGGAACGCTCGCGAAACGTCCAGCGAGTGAGCCAATCACGCCCGCTTTTGAGCTGTTCAGATGAAGCGCACGCGGCTTGAGATCGCGCAGTTTCTTGAAAAAATGCCACAATGCAAGGACATCATGCCATGGATGGACCGCTCGTCGTAAGTGAGGAATGCGCTCGAAAGGGATACTCGCTTTAAGGCAACGCTCTTCTAGCCACGCGCCTTGCTCGCCCGCGAGTACGAGCACGGGCGTGCCGTCTTCGTGAAGATATTTCGCAAGAGCGAGCGCAAAACTCGTCGCGCCACCGGGTTCGGCGAGGGTAATGGCGATCACAACGGGGGAGGGGGACATGGCTTCATCATCCTCGAAAACCTTGTTTTGTTCAAGCGTGTGAGCTAAAACCTTCTTGTATGCGAAGTGTCCAGCGAGTGCTTGTGACGGGGGGAGCGGGGTTTCTCGGCTCGCATCTTTGTGATCGATTGATTCACGAACGGTATGAGGTGATTTGTCTCGATAACCTGTTTACAGGCTCCATGACGAACATTCAGCATCTGCTCGAGCATCCACGTTTCACGTTCGTGCAGCACGATATTCAACAGCCATTTTTTACGAATGTCGAGTGGATTTTCAATCTTGCCTGCCCAGCGAGTCCAAAGCACTATCAGCATGATCCGGTCGCGACAGTACGTACAAACGTGATTGGTGTGGCGAATATGCTTGAACTCGCGAAGTCTGTTGGGGCACGTATCCTTCAAGCTTCGACCTCTGAAGTGTACGGCGATCCTCTCGAGCATCCGCAAACCGAGGCGTACTGGGGGAATGTCGATCCAACTTCGAAACGTGCCTGTTATGATGAGGGAAAACGCTGTGCGGAAACGCTCTGCTTCGATTATCATCGTGAATACGGTGTGGATATTCGGGTGATTCGCATTTTTAATACGTACGGACCACGCATGGCATTTGAGGATGGGCGTGTGGTATCAAACTTTATTTTGCAGGCATTACGCGGCGAACCGATGACGCTGTACGGAGATGGAAGCTATACACGTTCGTTTCAATATGTGGATGATCTTATTGAGGGAATGATGCGAATGATGGGTACGGAAGGGATGACGGGGCCTGTAAACATTGGCAATCCTCATGAATTTACGATTCTTGCGCTTGCAAAACTTGTACAAGATCTCACGAAAAGCTCGTCTACCATTGCGTTTACTCCTGCGGTGGAACACGATCCAAAACAACGTCAGGCGAATATCGCTCTTGCGAAGGAGCGTTTGGGATGGGAACCGCAGGTTCAGCTACGCGAAGGGCTTGAGCGTACGATCGCGGATATGCGACAACGTTTAACGAATAGCTCAAAAATAGCCTAGTCTTATGCATGAAAACCCTCTCGTGATTTTCTCTACGGCGTATTTTCCTCTTGTAGGAGGGGCGGAAGTAGCGGTGAAGGAGATCACGGACCGTCTTCCAGAAGAAACGTTCGTGCTGTTCACGGCGAAGATTCGTCGAGGGCTCGCTTCTCGCGAACGTATCGGCACGATCGATGTGCGACGTGTGGGAATTGGGCATCCTTCTTTCGATAAGATGCTATTAGTGTTTCTTGCGCCTTTTCTTGCGTGGCATCTGCAACGAAACATCGAAAAGCCTCGTATATGGGCGATTATGGCAAGTTATGGAGGATTCGCGGCCCTCGTGTCTACGTGGCTTCGTCCTACCGCGCGGTTTCTACTCACGCTTCAAGAGGGAGATCCGCTCGAATACATCGAAAAACGTGTCGGTATCTTTCACTATTTCTTCAAAAAAATCTTTCGTCGCGCAAACGAAATTCAGGCGATTAGCCGTTTTTTAGGAGAGTGGGCGCTGCGTATGGGCGCGCACGTTGTGCCGTCTATCGTACCGAATGGCGTAAATGTCGAGCGTTTCACACACCCTCTTTCCGAAGAAGAACGCGTTCGTGTGCGGCGCGAACTTGGCTATGCGAAGGATGATCGTGTGCTGATCACGGTGTCGCGTCTCACGAAGAAAAACGCGACAGATGACATTGTTCGTGCACTCGCACTTCTTCCGGAGCAGGTGAAGCTGCTCGTCGTAGGAGAGGGGGAGGATGAGGCGATGCTTCGCGAGCTTGCGCGTGAGCTTGGGGTTTCTGCGCGCGTCACGTTCCTCGGCAAGAAGGGGCATGATGAGGTGCCACGGCTTTTACACGCGTCCGATGTGTTTATTCGGCCGTCGCTTTCTGAAGGGCTTGGCAACAGTTTTCTTGAGGCGATGGCGGCGGAAATCCCAGTGATCGCGACGCCTGTTGGGGGAATTCCAGATTTTCTCACGGATCGGGAGACGGGACTGTTCTGCCAACCTCGAAACCCCGCGTCCATCGCTACCGCCGTTCAGACGCTTGAAGATCAAGAGCTTGCGCGCCATCTTACGCAAAAAGCCCTCCAATGTGTACGAGAAAACTATACGTGGGAAACGGTGGTCTCGCAGATGCGAGAGATTTTTGCTAGGCTCCGAAAGTGCTCTTGAAGAACCTGAGACGATCCACTACCGTACCATCCACCTATGTCGCAGCACCAACCCACAGATCTACGGCCGCACTTTGATGCGCTGGCGAAGATCTATCCGCAATACTCGCGTCGTCATGAGTACTATCACAAAGTCATCGGTGAATGGATCGCGTTTTGCGTTCCGTCTAACGCGTCGTTGATGGATGTTGGTTGTGGTGACGGCGGACTTCTCGAGCGCGTCAAGCCACGACAGGGGTTTGGGGTGGATTTTTCTTCTGGATTTCTTGATCTCGCGCGGAAGCGGTGTCCAAATTATACGTTTTATGAAGTAGATATCACGAAAGAAAGCCCATCTCTTTCTGAAAAGCCTGATTTCATCACGGCGGTTGACGTTCTTGCGTATGTCGAAGACATTCAGGGTCTTCTTGAACGCTTGCGTGGGATGTGTGGCGCGAATACACGGGTGATTCTCACAAAAGTGAACCCGCTTTGGGCGCCGCTCTTGTGGCTCCTCTCGAAGATGAGAATTATTCATCCGCGTCAGTATTCGAGTTGGCTTGGGCGAAAACAGTGCGCGCATATCATCGCTCTCGCTGGATTCGAGGTGATTCGCGACGAAACGTTCCTTCTGATTCCGTTTTATATTCCCGTGATTTCTCATGTGGTAAACACGTATCTTGCGCGTTTGCCGTGGATTCGACGACTTGGGCTCGTGGATGGCTACATCTGCCGACCTGCGCCGCGCGTGGAAGAAGCCTCGCCAAGCGTGAGCGTGATTATTCCGTGTCGTAATGAACGAGGAAATGTACGAGCCGCGCTTGAGCGTATGCCCGCTTTCGCGGGAGCGTGCGAGGTGATTTTTGTGGAGGGGCATTCTTCTGACGGAACGTGGGAGGAGATTCAGAACGTTGTTCAGGAGCAAAAATACCCATTTTCCATCAAAGCATTTCAACAGGAGGGCAAAGGCAAGGGAGATGCGGTACGGCTTGGATTTGATCAAGCGAGCCATGATTTACTCATGATTCTTGATGCCGATCTCACGGTCATGCCAGAAGCGCTCCCGCGATTCTACGAGGCACTGCGAAGTGGGAAAGCGGAATACGTTCAAGGAACGAGGCTTGTGTATCCTATGGAGGAAACGGCCATGCGTCCGCTCAATTGGCTCGCAAATAAGACGTTTGGCTTGATTTTGACTTTTCTCACGGGGCAATATATGTCGGATACGCTCTGCGGAACAAAGTGTCTTTCTCGAACGCACTACGAAGCCATCAAGAGGAATCGTACGTATTTTGGAGAGTTTGATCCATTTGGAGATTTCGATCTGATCTTCGGCGCGACAAAACAGCTCCTCAAAATCGAAGAAATTCCGATCCGTTACAAAGGACGAACGTACGGCGAAACGCAAATACGTCGTTTTCGCGATGGATGGTTGCTCGTCAAGATGTGTGTGTTCGCGGCGAGGAAGCTTCGGTTTGTGGGGGCGACCTCCATCTAGACAAAACCCTCTCTTTTTGCTAGATTCGGGGCGGAGGTGAACCATGGTAAAGCGAAAGATCGTGCTCGTGGCTAGGGATGCGGCGCCGTCAGAATGCTTCGTTCGGTTAGCGTTTAAACTTGTTCCTGACATTGCGTGGCAAGTGAACGCGTTCGTTGGACGCGGGAAATCAATTCCGTGGGATCTAGATATCGTCACCACGTACGCGCAGAAGACGAACATCGTTCTTCTCGGTATGTCCTCTTCACGAGAACTCGCCGAATACGAAATTGCCGCAGGTCAAGCGGCTCGTGCAGCGGGCGTTCCCTACGGCTTTTACGGTGATGCGCCTCGCTGTTGGGCGCGTGCCCGGCCCGGTGCGTGGTTCGAGCCTCTGGCCGCCGACGCCGCCTTCTACTTCGGTATCTCGCAGGCGGATGCAGATTATGCGCGTAGTGTTTTTCCGAATGCGGTGTGTGTCGGAACGGGCAATCCTCTTCGTGAGGAGATGGCCTTCCCGAAGTTCACACGCGAGGAAGTGCGTGCGAAGCTCGAAATCGCGCCCGAGACCAAGCTCATCCTCGTACCCGGTGGGAAATTTACGGCGGGGAACATGACGACGCTTGCGCTCGTGATCGATGCGGTTATCGCGATCTCCTCGCTTCAGACCAATGTCTGTATTCTCTTTGCGCCGCATCCGGGAGATCGTGTTCCTTACTTACGAGATAGCGAGACGCACGAGTCTGCGAATCTGTACGAGGAACTGATGGCGAGCAGCTCGGTACCGATCCGTTTGATTCCAAAGGAGATGCTTTCCATCTCTGACCTTGTGCCCGCGGCAGATATCGTGATCGAGTTCGGAAGCTCCATCGGTATCGAGGCTGCCTATCAGGGTGTGCCGGTCATCACGCTTGCGCTCGAGATCTTGTACACACGTCTCGAACGTCGAAGTGGAAGTCGTGTGCTCGAAGCAGTTCAGGAAGGGCTCTCCGTTCGCGCAACGGATCGGCAGGGGCTTGCTGAGCATATCGAGACACTCCTTACGCCCGAGGGGTTCGCTCCCATGCGTGCCCGCCAGCTGCTGGCCTGTCCGAAGCCCACCGAACGAGGAGCTGCTTTACAGATGATGGTGCGTGAGATCGATCGGATCTTGTGTCCGTCGTTGCCCGTCTAGTCCTGAGGAGAGCGTACGCGCTCTCCTCGTTTTGTTTCTGTGCTATCCTGCGCGTGTCTGTATGCGCGTCTGCACGTCTCTCGCCGCTTTCACTCGTAAGAACCTGTGGATGTTTGGGCTCGTATTTTGCCTTCTGATCGCGGGTGTATTTTCTACGTATAAGCTTTCTGAAAGTCCAAAAACGTGGTTCGATGAAGGAATTTTTTTGCAGATAGCGCGCAACTTCTCTTCTGCTGGAACGTTTGCTCTCCGCGCTTCTCCTACGGCGCTTGTGCCTGCGGGCGTGCTTGCGACGGTGGGCTTTCCCGTGCTTCTGCCTATCAGCGCGAGTTTTTGGTTGTTTGGCGTCGGACTTCTCCAAGCACGTGCCGTCATGGTCGGTTTTATTCTGCTTATGGTGGCAGCAGCGTTTATCTTTACTCGCACCGCGTGGGGGACGCGTATCGCTCTCTTTTCAACGCTCTTGATCGCGACGCATGCGCCCGTCTACGGCAACGGAAAGAACGTGTTGGGAGAAGTTCCTGGCCTTTTCTTCTTCTTTGTGTTTCTAGGGCTGCTCGACCGTTTAGAGCGGCAGCAGTTCGCAAGTCGTTCGTTATGGATCGGCACGGGGTTTGCGGCAGGGATGTTTCTTGCGACAAAACCCAGCTTTTTCCTCCTGCTGCCTGTGTTAGCGGTGGGTTTTCTCCTTCTAAGGCAACGCACGCGCTTGAATGGGAGGAATATCGCGTGTGGCGTTATCGCTTGCGTCTTGCCTGTGCTCGCAAATCTGGTGATCCAATTCGGATGGACAAGCGAGATCTTCACGAGTTTTGCGAGTTATGCACGCACGTCTGGCATAGAAAAGCTTACAGGGCTCACTTTGCCAGCGTTGATACAGAAAAATCTTCTTTTGTTTGTGCAAGAATCTACACCGATCTACCTTCTTGGTACCTGTCTCGTGTGGCTTGCGTGGACCATCGTGCGTTTGCGGCGACGCACACGTCTCCCGCTTCATGAGTGGATCGCTCTCGGATTCGCAGGAATGACGGTCGCGTATTTTCTCAAGATGCCTGGATTTTTTCGGTATCTGTTCGTGGCGCAGATCATCGCGTTTCCGTATGCGGTTGCGGCGTGTTTCGAGTTACGCGTTCTTCTTTCGTGGCTGAAGCAACGTGTGGGAAGTGGGGTACTGGTCGGTTTTCTCGCAGGCATCATCCTTTTTCAGACGTATCAAGTGATGTGTGCTTCATGGGTCGCGGGATACTATCAGAGCACGCGTTCAAGCGAGCTTGCGGCATACGGGGCAGGGCTTGATCCAGCGAAACACGTATTTCTCTATCATACGACGGAGGTGGCGACGTTTCTCAAGCGCGAAAACTATTCGCAATACTTCGATATTCTGTATTATGATGATGCGTTCGGCAAAACAGAGCTTGTCCATTTGCAAAACGGTGTGCCAGATGTTGTGATTGTGGCGGGTGCTTCTGAACAGGCTGCGCACCCTCTTTTGGGGAAGTACGAGAAAACGCATACGCTTAACGAAGGGAATTACGTTATTTTTGAACGAAAATAACAACGGATATTTTATGGAACAGTCGATCAAACTTTCGATTATCCTTCCTACGTACAAAGAACGAGAGAATCTTACGGTGTTTATCCCACAAATTCTCCGTGAGTTTCAAAATGAGTCGATCGAAATCATTGTCGTGGACGATCACTCCATGGATGGCACACGTGAACTGATGGAGGAACTGTACGCTCTCCATCCGAACGTCATTCTTCTTGAACGAGCGGGATTGTTCGGTATTGGTTCTGCCCTTCGTGACGGGTATAACCGTGCGCAAGGAGAGTATATTCTGTCGTCGGATGCGGATTGTTCATTTTCTACGAGCGACATGCGCAAGCTCTACGAACGGATTCAGACGGGAAGTGATCTCGTGCTCGGTTTCCGTGTTGATGCGATCGCCCCTCACGAGAGACGGTTTGGGTTACAAGCGTTCCATAGTTGGTGCGAAAATCGTGTCATAAGTCCTTTATCGAATGGGGTAATTGGCTTGATCAGCGGTATCGGGTTGAAAAACTATAATACGAATTTTCGCATCCTGCGTGCTTCGCTTTGGAAACGTCTACACACGATCGAAGATCGACAGTTCTTCCTTTTTGAAACGATCGTGCGTGCGAAGCAAGCGGGTGCTGTGATTGAAGAGCTGCCCGTCGCGTTCGCTCCCAGGCTAGCAGGGGAATCTAAGGTAAGCTTCCTGAGGCAAGCACCTCTCTATTTTTTGAAGCTTCTTCGTGTAGCCTACGTGTCGAAAAAACGTGCTTAAAGCGGCTTGCATCACCCACCATCTCTTGCTATAACGAGGGCATCTATGAAAGTTGAAATGCTTCATCCAACCTGCAATCTCGATACAGTGCGTGATGGTCGAGGCGGTATTTTTACTTGGCTTCCGGAAGAACCAATTCTTGAATTTAATGTGTTGTATTTTCAACCGGGAAAAACACGTGGGCACCATTATCATCCTGAGTTCAACGAATACTTTTTGATCGCGGAGGGTTCTGGTGTGATGGTGTATCGCGAATCCGCGGACGCTCCAGAGCAGCAAATTCACATGAGTCGCGGTTCGTGTGTACGAACACCGATGGGTCTTTCGCACACGTTTTATGCGATCACGGCTGTAACGGCGGTGGCGATGCTCTCGAAGCGATGGGATGACTGCAATCCTCCTATTGTACGAGTAGATTTTCTCACGGGACCATCCGTCTAGTATGCAACGCGTGGGCATTATTGGTGCAAATGGATTTGTGGGAAAAGCGCTTTGCGCGGCTCTTCACAGTCATGCGGAGTATGAAGCTGTTCCGATCGTGCGTGCATCCTACGACGTGCATCAAAAAGAAGCGTTCGATGTACTGATTAATTGCGCGATGCCATCAGCACGATTTTGGGCGAAGCAACATCCGCAGCAAGACTTTGAAGAAACTGTTACAAAAACAGCGAATCTTCTTTACGGATGGAACACGAAGAAGCTTATTCAGGTGAGTACGGTATCTGCGCGATGTCAGCTTGATACGGTCTATGGGCGGCATAAAGCGGCGGCCGAACGTCTGTGCGACTCAGCGACCGCCCTCATCGTACGATGTGGGGCGTTGTACAGTCCCGACATGACAAAAGGTGTGTTAATGGACATGGTACACAAGAAAAAAGTGTTCATTGATGGAGCGAGTCGGTATTGTTTTGCGCCTGTCAGTTTCGTTGCGGGCTGGATTGTGTCGAACCTCTCTCGTGCGGGTATTGTCGAAATTGGAGGACGTAGCGCCATCTCTCTTCAAGAAATAGCCGATCATCTTGGAGGAGGAATCGAGTTTGAAGGGGCGATCGATCATCAAGAAGTGGATGGTTTGGAGCCAGGTCTTCCCGAAGCGAGAGATGTACTCGCGTTTCTCGACGAGTGGAAGAAGTTCATTTAGTCTATTCATTACCTATGAGCATCCCTTCTGTTCAAAAACTTGATCGTTGTCGTGTGTGTGGAAATACAGAGCTTGTTCCCATCATGGATATTGGCAAGCAATACCTCTCTTCTGTTTTTCCTACGGATCTTTCGTATCGAGAGAGCGCCGTGCAATATCCTCTTGATATGGTGATGTGTGTAAAGAAAGCGGATGACACGACGTGCGGACTCGTTCAGCTCGCGCATCGCATCGATCTTACGTCTATGTATGATGCGTATCCCTACACAAGCGCGTCAAATTCATCCATGACGAAAATTTTACAGAATGTTGCCGAGAGTGGACAGGCACTTTTTTCGTTGCATACGGACGATGTCGTGCTGGATATTGGTGGAAACGATGGAACACTCCTCTCATTCTTTCAAACATCAGGATGTCGGTTAATCAGTATCGATCCTGCACAAAACGTGAAATCTCTTTTAGAATCAGCTCGTTACACGGCGGTACGCGATTTTTTTAGCGAAAAAGCATTCTCGGCGGTTTCAGATAAAAAAGCAAGGCTCATCTTCAGTATTGCGATGTTCTATCATTTAGATAATCCGATGCAGCTTGTGAAAGAAGTTGCTGCGTGCCTTGATGATGAGGGTGTATGGATTATTCAGATGGCGTATCTTCCTGCGATGATTCGTACGAATATGTACGATAACATCGTACATGAACATGCGGGATACTATGCGACGCAGCACATGCGATGGATCATGGATCAGGTTGGTTTGGAGGTATTTGACGTGATGGAGAACGACGTATACGGAGGAAGTTTCCGCGTATTCGTCAAGAGAAAAGGGTGCACGCTCTTTCCTCCTACGCAACGATATCAAGATACGCTTGAGAAAGAACTCAAGGAAGGAGTGTTTGACGCCGCGACGTATCAGGCGTTTATGCGTCGTATCGAGAAAACGCGCGATGATCTACAGGCGCTCTTGAAGAAGATCAAAGAAGAAGGGAAGACAATCTGGATTTATGGCGCTTCCACAAAAGGGAATACGATTTTGCAGTATTGTGGCATCACGCACGAGCAGATTACCGCTGCCGCCGATTCGAATGGATTCAAACTCGGAAAATATATTATTGGCGCAGATATTCCGATAAAAAGTGAGGATGAAATGCACGCGGCACAACCAGACTACCTTCTCGCTCTGCCGTACAGTTTTATCGAAGGTTTTATGAAACGTGAAGAGAAAATGCTGGCCACAGGGGTGAAATTCATCGTTCCACTCCCTGAGGTAAAAGTTCTTTAAATGATTGCGGCCGTTTCACGTGCGCTTGTGAGCCATGTTTTGAGGTAGGCGAGAAACAGTGGATGTTGATTGTGGATGAGGGCGTCTGGTACCTCTCGAAACCAACGGACATCGGGTTTTTCCACGATCTCATCAACCGCTTCGCAGACAAAAATCAATGAAAGAGGGTAGCCGAACGGGTGCTCTCCCTCCAGCCACGCGTGCGTGGCAATGAGTCGAAGGTTTGTGACGGCTTCGGCTACGTTATCTTTTTGTGCGTGGCGATCGCAGGCGTGCTGGAGCGTTTCGTTGACGTAGAGGTAGCCTCCGGGAATATGCCACCCATCAAAATCGCGATCGCGACGATGTTTCAGCACGAAGCCACGATCTTCATCATGTACAATCACTTCGACCGCTGGCCATGGAACAAGTTTATGAAACGTACGATAGATTTCTTCCGGCATGAAGCCATGATCGTACTTGATGATGTGGTTCAAGAGACGTTCGAGATGTTGCTGATCGTCATGCGTGAGAGAGCTTGGCATACTTTACAGCCTACGAGCTGCAAACTACACTCGTCAATACATGAAACGTGCTTTGATTACAGGTGTAGCCGGGCAAGATGGTTCGTATATGGCAGAGCTTTTGCTCACAAAAGGGTATGAAGTGTTTGGGTGTATGCGAGAAGGAGCGGAGGCACGATTCGTGCCCGCACAGGTGGAAGTACTCTTCGGTGATCTTGCGGATGCGGATGCACTCCGTGCCGCTGCCGCGACATCCGTACCGGATGAAGTCTACAACTTTGGAGGGATTTCTGATCTCAAAACAGCGTACGCCGATCCCGAACGTACGCGGCAGGTGAACTATGCAAGCGTCGTAGCTCTTGTAGAGGCATGTCTCGCAGTGAACCCGAACATGCGCTTTCTTCAAGCTTCTTCCAGTGAAACACTTCTCCCTTCGCACGAACCTTTGCATGAAGACTCGCCTCGTGACTGGTCGACAACGAATCCCTACGCACAAGCGAAGATGCTCGTTGATCGAGACGTGATCGCGCGCACGAGGGAAGATCGAGGCACGTTCGCCTGTTCTGCACTGTTCTTCAGCCATGTATCCCCACGGCGAGGAGAAGATGTTGCGGTTCTTCAAAAAATCGCGCACGCGTTTGCGGAGATAGAACGAGGAACGCGGGCGTGTTTTCTTGTGGGGAATGTGGAGACCTATCGAGATTGGGGGTTCGCGGGGGAGTACGTGGAAGCTGCGTGGAAGATGCTCCAACACGATACGCCAGAAGACTTCGTGATCGCGACGGGAAAACTTCATTCCGTGCGTGAGGCGATTGATCATGCGGCGCACATGATTGGGAGGATGCTAACTTGGCACGGCGAGGGCGCTGGAACGTTTGCGTGCGATGCGAAAGGGCGAAAGATCGTTGAAAGCGTGGCTGATTTCTACAAGCCAACGGAGCATCTTCATAAAGTGGGAGATGTGTCGAAGGCGGAGCGCGCGCTTGGATGGAAGCCGAGGATGAGCTTGAAGGAGGTGATGGAGGTGTTGGGAGAGGGGTGGCGTTGACGAGGGGAACCGTGTCTTTACGAGGGTTTTTTTACGCGTAGGATAAACCCCGTGCCTATGCGACGGAGAATAGGGGTTCGACAAAACCGTTCAAGGCGCTCAGAGAGCCAGACGGTAGACCTTGGAAACAAGTGTTCTATCGGTCGAAAACCGAGTTTGAAGTTATAAAACACCGTATCTTGAACCAGAAAACCCTGTTGTTCGAGACTCGCAACGGTTGTGTGGAGCTGGTATTCGCGATGTTTCACCCCTGAGGCGACGGATGGCTTTCCTCGAATAAGGCGAAGAAGAGGTTTTACCAGAGCGTGTGTTATCCGATCCCATATTCTCGTTGGACTCCAGTAGTGCGGATAGGTAATGAGCGCGATCCCTCCTGGTTTCAAGGCGCGATAGATGTCTTGATAGACCGCCTCTTCATCGTTGAGATACTCTACGAGACCCATGGCCGTCACCCCATCAAGGGTCCCGTCTGGTGTTGGGATCTGGTCTGCGGGAGCCACCGCAAAGGTTGCTTTTGGTTCATGTTGAAACCGTTTTTGTGCATCTTCGATCATGGACGGAGCGATGTCCGTTGCAATCATCTGAAATCCAGCTTGGAGCAACGCTTCCGTAAACGTACCTGGACCACAGCCGATATCAGCCACGATACCTCCTTGAGGAAGGCTCCTCAAAAGCTCTAAACAACGTGTGCGACGGATGCGAAACGAATGTCCAGATGGGTTCCGTGTATCGTACCAGGAGTAATAGACGTTGGCCGCATCACCAAAGTGCTTTGTCACGCGTTCTTGTGGTTGAAAATGGTTCATAATCGGTGTTTGATGCGCTGTAGCATGAGGCGTGCGCCTGTAATGGTCAAGAAGAATTTTAAGAGGCTTGTCCCTGTGTCTACGGTGAGACGAGGAAGCTCATACACGTTGCTCGTGGAAGAGGCAAAGCGTGAGACGGTGGTACAACAACTCGAAAAAGAATGTTGTACTTGATGCGCGATGGCCTCATTCCAATCGCTCGGTTGTCCGTTTGGATAGGCGAAATGCTCGCACGCGGTACCAAGATGGTGTTCGATAGCCTTCTTGCACACGAGAATCTCCTCTTCCCGCTGTTCGGGCGTACATCGCGAAAGAATAGGGTGTGTTTTTGTGTGTGCGCCGATTTCGAAACCATCTTGATGCAAGCGACGAACCTGTTCCCATGAGAGTGCGCGGTGCAAGGGAGCGACGATTCCTCGTGTGCCCGCACGATTCTCTATATCTTGCAGGGTGCGCTCGCGTTCTTCTTCGGGAAGCTGTTTGAGATGTTCTCGTAAACGCGCATCTTCCGCGTGTCGCGTAGCGGAATCTTGTGAAAGTGCCGCGAACGCCGTTTCAAAACGATCTACCCAAAGGGAGAGCTTTCCATCGACGAAATC